>NZ_KV792591.1:0-95407 GCF_001808265.1 Klebsiella sp. HMSC16A12 | reverse complement strand
CCGCCGTGTCGATGGAGGCGCATTATAGGGAGCTCTCCGGGAATGACAAGCGGAAAAATACAATTTTATTTCAACCGCTCATCTTTTAAACGCAACGCTTATTTTTGCTGCTTTTTAATCGCCGCCGGCAGCTCTGCCAGGCTATTTAGCACCCAATCCGCCGCTTTTTCCGCTTCTTCAGTCAGGGGTTTACCGGTGCGCACCAGTACTTTAGTCCCGACATCCGCAGCCGCTGCCGCCTGCATATCTTCCAGTTTGTCCCCTACCATATAAGAAGCAGCCATATCGATATGCAGATAATCGCGGGCGGAAATCAGCATCCCCGGATGCGGTTTACGACAATCACAGGTCTGACGGTACTCCTCAACCGCACCCTGCGGGTGATGCGGGCAATAGTAGATACCGTCGAGGTCGACGCCGCGGTCTGCCAGAGACCAGTCCATCCATTCGGTCAGCGTTTCAAACTGGGCTTCGGTAAATTTACCGCGGGCAATACCGGACTGGTTAGTGACCAGCACCAGCGCGTAGCCCATCTCTTTTAGTTCGCGCATCGCGTCAATGACGCCATCGATAAATTCAAAATTGTCGATTTCGTGGACGTAGCCATGATCGACATTAATAGTGCCGTCACGGTCGAGAAAAATTGCGGGTACTGACTTTGCCACCGGTTTGCTCCTGAAAAAGACTAGTGCCGCTAGTATCGCATGTTTCCGCATGCAAGAAAGTGCTCATTATAAAGAGTCAGATTGATTTAGACGTCTGGATGCCTTAACATCCATTTCATTGCCAGGCATCGCCTGGATACGGCAGAAGAAAATGCCACGGCAAACGGCTAAACGATAATAAATAACTGATGATTAAACTTTCCAATATCACCAAAGTATTCCAGCAGGGGAATCGCAGCATTCAGGCGCTGAATAACGTCAGCCTGCATGTCCCTGCCGGACAGATTTACGGCGTCATCGGTGCCTCCGGCGCCGGTAAAAGTACGCTGATTCGCTGCGTGAACCTGCTGGAGCGCCCGACCGAGGGCAGCGTACAGGTTGACGGTCAGGAACTGACTGCCCTGTCGGAGAAAGAGCTAACCCGCGCTCGCCGTCAAATTGGCATGATTTTCCAGCATTTTAACCTGTTGGCCTCGCGGACCGTTTTCGGCAACGTGGCATTACCCCTGGAGCTGGATAACACGCCGCAGGCTGAAATCAAACGCCGTGTCACGGAGCTGCTGGATCTTGTCGGTCTGGGTGATAAGCACGACAGCTACCCGGCCAACCTCTCCGGCGGCCAGAAACAGCGCGTGGCGATTGCCCGCGCGCTGGCCAGCAATCCTAAAGTATTGCTGTGCGATGAAGCCACCAGCGCCCTGGATCCGGCCACTACCCGTTCCATTCTCGAACTGCTGAAAGACATTAACCGTCGCCTGGGGCTGACCATCCTGTTGATCACCCATGAAATGGACGTGGTTAAACGTATCTGCGACTGCGTGGCGGTCATTAGTAATGGTCAACTGATCGAGCAGGACACCGTGAGCGAAGTCTTCTCCCATCCGAAGACGCCGCTGGCTCAGCAGTTTATTCAGTCCACTCTGCACCTCGATATTCCGGATGACTATCAGGCGCGCCTGAAACCTACCGCCACAGCGGATAGCGTACCGATGCTGCGCATGGAATTTACCGGCCACTCCGTCGATGCGCCGCTGCTCTCTGAAACCGCGCGTCGCTTCAACGTGAATAACAACATTATCAGCGCGCAGATGGATTATGCCGGCGGGGTGAAGTTCGGCATCATGCTCACCGAAATGCACGGTACACAGGAAGACACTCAGGCGGCCATCGCCTGGCTGCAGGAACATCATGTAAAAGTAGAGGTATTGGGTTATGTCTGAGGCAATGATGTGGCTGCTGTTGCGCGGCGTATGGGAAACGCTGGCAATGACTTTTGTCTCTGGCTTCTTCGGTTTTGTCCTCGGCCTGCCAGTGGGCGTGCTGCTGTACGTTACCCGTCCGGGGCAAATCGTCGCCAATGCCAAACTGTACCGTACGCTGTCGGCGCTGGTGAATATTTTCCGCTCCATCCCGTTCATTATCCTGCTGGTCTGGATGATTCCGTTTACCCGCGTGATCGTCGGTACCTCTATCGGCCTGCAGGCAGCGATTGTGCCATTAACAGTTGGCGCCGCGCCGTTTATCGCCCGCATGGTGGAGAACGCCCTGCTGGAAATCCCCACCGGCCTTATTGAAGCCTCCCGCGCGATGGGTGCCACGCCGCTGCAGATCGTGCGCAAAGTCCTGCTACCTGAAGCATTGCCGGGTCTGGTCAACGCCGCCACCATCACGCTCATCACGCTGGTGGGTTATTCCGCAATGGGCGGCGCGGTGGGCGCCGGTGGCCTGGGTCAGATTGGTTATCAGTATGGCTATATTGGATATAACGCCACCGTGATGAATACCGTACTGGTATTGCTGGTTGTTCTGGTTTATTTAATTCAATTCTCTGGCGATCGCATCGTCCGGGCTGTGACTCACAAATAACGTTATTGGCAGACAACACTCATTCTTACAGGAAGGAAATAACATGGCCTTTAATTTCAAAACTTTTGCGGCAGTTGGCGCGTTAATCGGTTCTCTGGCGCTGGTGGGTTGCGGTCAGGATGAAAAAGATCCGAATCATATTAAAGTCGGCGTTATCGTCGGGGCGGAACAGCAGGTCGCTGAAGTTGCGCAGAAAGTAGCAAAAGAGAAGTATGGCCTTGACGTAGAACTGGTGACCTTCAACGATTACGTTCTGCCGAACGAAGCGCTGAGCAAAGGCGATATCGACGTGAACGCCTTCCAGCATAAACCGTATCTCGATCAGCAGATTAAAGACCGCGGCTATAAGCTGGTGGCCGTCGGTAACACATTCGTCTACCCGATCGCGGGTTATTCGAAGAAAATCAAATCGCTGGACGAACTGCAGCCGGGCTCGCAGATCGCCGTCCCTAACGATCCGACTAACCTCGGTCGTTCCCTGCTGCTGCTGCAGCAGGTCGGTCTGATTAAACTGAAAGACGGCGTGGGCCTGCTGCCGACCTCGCTGGACATCGTCGAGAACCCGAAAAACCTGAAGATTGTTGAACTGGAGGCGCCGCAGCTGCCGCGTTCCCTGGACGATGCGCAGATTGCGCTGGCCGTTATCAACACCACTTACGCCAGCCAGATTGGCCTGACCCCGGCGAAAGACGGCATCTTTGTTGAAGGTAAAGAGTCTCCTTACGTGAACCTGATTGTGGCGCGTGAAGACAATAAAGATGCTGAGAATGTGAAAAAATTCGTTCAGGCTTACCAGAGCGATGAAGTTTACGAAGCAGCGAACAAGATCTTTAACGGCGGTGCCGTGAAAGGCTGGTAATCTTTTCTCACCGTAATATCATTCAGGACGGGCTTCACGCCCGTCTTGTCATTTATGCAAGCACCTGATTCAATAACGCCCTGTTTTTTATTCATTGAGGAAATACTATGCGTGCTTTACCGATCTGTTTGTTAGCACTCATGTTAAGCGGTTGTTCCATGCTAAGCAGATCTCCCGTTGAGCCTGCTCAAAGCACTGCAACCCCGCCAGTTAAATCTGAGCCGAGCAAACCGCGCGCCACCCGCCCGGCCCCAGTACGTATTTACACCGATGCGTCAGAGCTGGTTGGTAAACCGTTCCGCGATCTAGGTGAAGTATCTGGCGAGTCCTGCCAGGCTTCGAATCAGGATTCTCCGCCGAATATCCCCACCGCGCGCAAGCGCCTGCAAATTAATGCCGCGCGTATGAAAGCCAATGCCGTCCTGCTTCACCGCTGCGAAGTGACCAGCGGTACGCCAGGCTGCTACCGTCAGGCCGTTTGCCTGGGTTCAGCGCTTAACGTCTCGGCGCAATGAGCGCATTTCAGTTCGCGCAAATAGGCGTCATCCGTTCGCCGTATAAAGAGAAGTTTGCCGTTCCTCGCCAGCCAGGCCTGGTGAAACACGGCGGCGGAGAACTCCATCTGGTCGCGCCCTATAACCAGGCCGACGCCGTGCGTGGCCTGCAGAGTTTCAGCCATCTGTGGATCCTGTTTGTGTTTCATCAGACAATGGAAGGCGGTTGGCGTCCGACGGTGCGACCTCCCCGACTGGGCGGCAATGCGCGGATGGGCGTCTTCGCCACCCGTTCAACGTTTCGCCCTAATCCCATCGGCATGTCGCTCGTTGAGCTCAAGGGCATTCGCTGTCAGAAAGATCAGGTAATACTGGAACTCGGCAGCCTCGATCTCGTCGACGGGACGCCGGTGGTTGATATCAAACCGTATCTTCCTTTCGCCGAAGCCCTGCCGGACGCCAGCGCCAGCTATGCACAGCAGGCGCCGCTGGCGGGTATGAACGTCAGCTTTACGCCGGAAATAGACGCACAGTTACTCACGCTGGAAAAACGTTACCCACATATCAAAGCGTTTATCCGCGAGGTGCTGGCGCAGGATCCGCGTCCGGCCTACCGAAAAGAGGAACAAGCGGGAAAAACATATGCCGTCTGGCTGCTGGATTTCAACGTCCGCTGGCGGGTGACTGCCTCCGGTTTTGAAGTCTTTGCCCTCGAAGCGCGCTAATTTTATTTTCCTCTCTTTTGGCATCTTTGCCACACTGGTAAACTAAACCACTTTTTTTGTTTCAGGCTGGGCAACCAGCCTGTTCCGCTCGTTTAACTGGAACCGTTACAACATGCGTACTAGCCAATATCTGCTCTCCACTCTGAAGGAGACACCTGCCGACGCCGAGGTAATCAGCCATCAGCTGATGCTGCGCGCCGGGATGATCCGCAAGCTGGCCTCCGGGTTATACACCTGGCTGCCGACCGGCGTGCGCGTCCTGAAAAAAGTCGAAAACATCGTGCGTGAAGAAATGAACAACGCCGGTGCGATCGAGGTGTTAATGCCGGTCGTTCAGCCATCTGAACTGTGGCAGGAGAGCGGGCGCTGGGAGCAGTACGGCCCGGAACTGTTGCGCATTGCCGATCGCGGCGATCGTCCGTTCGTCCTCGGCCCAACCCACGAAGAGGTCATTACCGATCTGATCCGCAACGAGCTGAACTCCTATAAACAGCTGCCGCTGAACTTCTATCAGATCCAGACCAAATTCCGCGACGAAGTACGCCCGCGTTTCGGGGTGATGCGCTCCCGTGAATTCCTGATGAAAGATGCCTACTCTTTCCATACTTCGCAGGAATCGCTGCAGGAAACCTACGACGCGATGTATGCCGCTTACAGCAAAATCTTCAGCCGTATGGGGCTGGATTTCCGCGCGGTACAGGCTGACACCGGTTCTATCGGCGGCAGCGCCTCTCATGAATTCCAGGTGCTGGCGCAGAGCGGCGAAGACGATGTGATCTTCTCCGACAGCTCCGACTACGCGGCAAACATCGAGTTTGCGGAAGCCGTTGCGCCGAAAGAGCCGCGCGCAGCCGCCACCCAGGAGATGACCCTGGTCGATACGCCGAACGCCAAAACCATCGCCGAGCTGGTGGAGCAGTTCAACCTGCCGATCGAAAAAACCGTGAAAACTCTGCTGGTGAAAGCGGTTGAAGATAGTGCTTCCCCGCTGGTTGCCCTGCTGGTGCGCGGCGATCACGAGCTGAACGAAGTGAAAGCGGAAAAACTGCCGCAGGTCGCCAGCCCGCTGACCTTCGCCACCGAAGAAGAGATCCGCGCCCTGGTGAACGCCGGTCCGGGCTCCCTGGGCCCGGTTAACATGCCGGTTCCGGTGATTATCGACCGTACTGTAGCGGTGATGAGCGATTTCGCCGCTGGCGCCAACATCGATGGCAAACACTACTTCGGCATCAACTGGGACCGCGATGTCGCGACGCCGGAAGTGGCCGACATCCGTAACGTCGTCGCCGGCGACCCGAGCCCGGACGGTAAAGGTACCCTGCTTATTAAGCGCGGTATCGAAGTGGGTCATATCTTCCAGCTGGGGACGAAGTACTCCGAGGCGATGAAAGCCGCGGTCCAGGGCGAAGATGGCCGTAACCAGATCCTGACCATGGGCTGCTATGGTATCGGGGTGACTCGCGTGGTAGCGGCGGCGATTGAGCAGAACTTTGACGATCGCGGTATCGTCTGGCCGGATGCGATTGCGCCTTTCCAGGTGGCGATCCTGCCGATGAACATGCACAAGTCTTACCGTGTGCAGGAGCTGGCGGAGAAACTGTACGCCGAGCTGAGCGCCCAGGGTATTGAAGTGCTGATGGACGATCGTAAAGAGCGTCCGGGCGTGATGTTCGCCGATATGGAGCTGATCGGTATCCCGCACACCATCGTGCTGGGCGATCGTAACCTCGACAACGATGATATCGAATACAAGTATCGTCGCAACGGTGAGAAGCAGCTGATTAAGACCGGGGATATTGTGGAATATCTGGTTAAAGCGATAAAAGGCTAACACCCACCTCAGGGCCCTGAACGGATGTCAGGGCCTTTTTTTTACAAGGACAGCCAATGACTGCACATCTCCTCCGCAGCGGACTGCTTACTTTTGCCCTGCTCCTGCTTACCGCCTGTACCCTGGACGTCGGCCGCAGCTCGCCTTCCACATCTGCTGCCGATGACCATTCATCATCCTGGGCTGTTACCCTCCAGCGTCAAAGCTCGATTGCCGGCAGCGGACTGCGCGAAATCGCCGAAAGCGACCTGCGCTCCGGCGACCTGCTGTTCTCCTCCAGCCTGGGCGTCACATCGCTTGGGATCCGCGCCTTCAGCGCCTCTTCCGTAAGCCACGTCGCGCTGTATGTTGGCGAAGGTCAGGTTGCGGAAGCCACCGGTGCCGGCGTACAAGTGATTACCCTTCAGCAGGCGCTGGCGCACAGCGATAAACTCTTTGCTCTCAGGGTGCCTGACCTGACGCCGGACCAGGCAACGGCGATGAAAAGTTTTGCCTGGCAGGTCAAAGACAGCGGGTATAACTATCGCGGCATTATTCAGTTTATCCCTTATATGGTCACCAAACCGCTCTGCTCGCTCAACCCCTTCTCACGAGACTTTCGCCAGCAGTGCGTCAGTGGCCTGGCCAAAGCGCAGCTGGGCGATGCGGCAAGCGGCGACAAGAAAGCGTGGTTTTGCTCGGAGTTTGTCAGCGAGGCCTTTGTCCGAGCCGGGCATCCGCTGACGCTCGCGCAGGCGGCGTGGATCAGTCCTTCCGATCTGCTGCACATGCGGGAAGGAGACGTCGCCACGTTTAAACCCGAAACGCAGCTCCAGTATGTCGGGCATTTGAAACTGGGAGTTTATCTTCAGGCCGGTAAGCTGGTGGGGCTGAACAAACCGAAGGACGGTGCGGAGTAAAGAAACGATTGACGCTTTTCCGCCAGCCAGATCCACGCTCACTCTTGATTTGACAGGGCTAATAACAGGAGGAAGTAGGTGGTACTGCGCGGGATCATCCCCTGCCCGTTACCCGGACAGGGGCCTGACAATCAATGGCTGCAGTCTTTACCGGGAATAAATTTGCCGGCTTGATCCGTCATCAGCGTTTTCATCATCTCGCCGGTATCCGGGTTCGCTTCGAGAGTAAAGTGCCCTTCTACCACCAGCAGTACCGGGCGAGTATCGGTCCCGCGCGCGGCGGCATAATCCCGTTCAAGCTGGGCATTGTTCGCCACCGCGACGCGTTTACCGGTCGCACAATCGGTAAAGGTTGCCGCATCGGCCATATAGAAATACATGCCGCGCATCGCCATCGGCGTCGTCGGCAGGCTGGCCTTCACTGGCTCCAGGGTATAGTTGAGAGGAGACTGAATGGGGCTTCCGTTGCGGTCGAGCATCTCCAGCTTGTCGCCTTTCGCGCGAAAGTAAGATTTCTCGCCCTTGCTGTTGGTCAGCACCAGCTTATCCGCGGTACGTGCCCAGGTGCCGTACGAGGCAAAGGATGACGGCTCACGACGGGCGCCCTGGTAGTGCTCATTCATCACCCAGGTCCCGTCTTTTTCCAGGAACAGCGAGGTGTCGATACCTTCGCAATCCGCGCAAGGCAGCACGCCTCGCCAGCTTTGCTGCATCGGCTTGAGCTCTTCCATCGCCGCTGGCTGGACCGTGTCAGTCTCGGCGCGATGGTTACAACCAAACAGCGCGAACAGCGAACAGGCCGCTATCACGGAGAATACGATTTTCTTCACTTTGCTTTCCTTATCATCCATTTCACCCGTTCGCCGACGCTTTCACTGGCGAACTTTCCCACGCAGCGCCTTGACTGAGGACTTCTGTGCCTTGGAAGCAAGGCGTCGCTCTTTCGATGCCCGAGTCGGTCGCGTCTCCCGGCGACTTTTTTGCACTGCGGTTAATTCTTTAATAAGGGCCACCAGCCGGGCGATCGCCGCTTCACGGTTCATCTCCTGGCTGCGGTATTCCTGAGCCTTAATGATAACCACACCGTCAGCAGAAATTAAGTGGTGGCTGGCGGCGAGCAGGCGCTCTTTGTAAAACTCCGGCAGGCTTGAAGCTTTAATATCAAAGCGCAGATGGATCGCCGTCGACGCTTTGTTCACATGCTGCCCCCCTGCTCCCTGGGCGCGAATGCCTGACAAGACGATCTCGTCGTCGGCGAGGGCTACGCTGCGGCTAATAGTAATCATGCCGACGCTTGCCAGGCGGTAAGCTGAATTTCCAGATTATTCCGAGCGTCGGATAACCAGATACTGCCCTCCTGCAGAGTGGCCTGCAGCGTCATGGTACGGTCGGCAAAGGCGCTAAGCAGTGCCAGTTGCGCATCATCAAGATACCAGATGGTCAGCTTCGGGTACGCCGCAAGCTTGCTCTGATTCTGCTGCCACCAGATTTCAGCTGCCCGGCTATTATAAGCAAACAGCGCCACCGCCTGCGCCCGTGAGCAGGCTTTCTTAATCCGCCGCTCATCCGGCAGACCCAGTTCGATCCACAGATCGACCCCGAGATGATCGTTAAGCAGCCACAGCTCCGGCTCGTCATCCGACGACAGACCGCGGGTAAACTGTAGCCGTTCATCGGCATATTTGATCCATGCCAGCAGGCGCAGCATCATGCGCTCCTGGGTTTCTGACGGATGCTGAGCCAGCGTCAGGTTAGCATCCAGAAACTGGTTGCGATCCAGATCGGCTACATTTACCGCAGCTTTATATATAGTCGCTTTCAGCGCCATGAATAAACTCCTGAAAAGAATGGCGTACATTGTAGCGAAACTGGCGGCAAAAGGCTGTCGTCAATCGCAGCAACCTGTTTCATCCTGCTGAAATTGCTTAAATGACTATGATATAGTTCCCTTGCTAAACAGAGTTTATCTTCGTAGGCTTAAACTTGCATCCCACGGTTGAGTCAGAACGCTGACAGGAGGGCATGTGGACCACTATTGTGAGTTAATACGCAAGCGGTATGCGGAAATAGCCAGCGGAGACTTAGGGTATATCCCGGATGCGCTGGGTTGCGTGTTGAAAGTATTGAATGAGATTGCGGCGGATGAGGCCCTTTCGGAGTCAGTCAGGGAAAAGGCCGCTTATGCGGCAGCAAACTTACTGGTGAGCGATTATGTCAATGAATGATACTTATCAACCCATTAACTGCGATGATTACGACAACCTGGAGCTGGCCTGCCAGCATCACCTGGTGCTGACGCTGGCGCTGAAGGATGGCGAACAGCTGCAGGCAAAGGCCAGCGATCTTATCTCGCGAAAAAATATCGAGTATCTGGTGGTCGAACTCGCCGGCAACGTCCGCGAGCTGCGCCTGGATAAAATCGCCAGCTTCAGTCACCCGGAAATCGGCACCGTGGTGGTGAGCGAATCCTGAATCAAAAACGGGCTTAATCGCCCGTTTTCCTCCACATCAGCCTGACCCCTTCCCCGTCCTTCACTTCACCTTCTGTGGTCACAAACAGATCGTCCGCTGCGGCAATCGGCGTTTCGCCGTAAAACAGCAGCGGCGTGGTGTCTCGTCGCCACGGAGCAACGCCCAGCTCCTGCCAGAGCTTCTTAAGCTTGCGTCCGCCATGGCGCCCGACAATATGCAGGTGGCCGCTGGCGCGAAAGCGGACGGTGACCGGCTCATCCGCCGACGGCGGGCGCAGCCTGCCGCCGGGCCGCAGCGTCAGCTCGCCGAGACCGTCCGCCAGCCGCAGCGGCTGGCGCCAGTCGGGCCAGCGCTGAACGCTGTCCGTCTGACCGGGAAGATACTTCACCCAGTACAAACGCTGTTGAAAACGGCGGACGGTAAATTCCCCCAGCCGCAGACAGGGGCTGGCATCTTCCCGCGCCAGCGCCACCTCGTGCCAGAGGCGCTCAGGCACCTCGCGGGCGGGCATCGGCGCCTGCTGCCCGGCGAGCCAGCGACGCAGCAGCGCCGCTCGGCGCGGCGGACTCATCGTCGCCAGCGGCGCGATAGCCAGCGAGCCATCTTCGGCCACCAGCGACGCCAGCTCCGCCGCCAACATCTCGTCCAGCAGTTGTTCCTGCTCGGCGCACAGGCTGGCGCTGCGGGCGACGGCCTCGCTAAAGTGCGGCCAACGCTCGCGCAGCACCGGGATCACCCGCAGGCGCAGGAAATTGCGGTCATAGGTATCATCCTGATTACTCTCATCTTCGATCCACGACAGCTGATGGGCGAGCGCCCACTGGCGTAGTGATTCGCGGGTTTCATTGAGGAGAGGACGCAGCAGTCGACTGCCGGCAAAGGCAGAGGATGGCGCCATCGCCGACAGGCCGGTAGGACCGCTGCCGCGTTTTAACGCCAGCAGCAGGGTTTCGCACTGATCGTCCTGGTGCTGGGCGGTCACTAACACCTCGCCGGCATTGAGCGTATCCTGAAAGGCCTGATAGCGCGCCGCACGAGCGTGGGCCTCGACGCCCAGCCCTCCCCGGGCTAACGTCACGTGATGCACCACCAGCGGCACCTGCCACTGCTGGCAAATCTGCCGACAATGCGCCACCCAGTCGTCTGCGTGGGCGCTAAGGCCGTGGTGAACATGCACCGCCCGCAGCGTCAGCGAGGGATCCTGTTCCCGCAGCAGCACCAGCTGATGCAGAAGAACCGTTGAGTCCAGACCGCCGCTGAAGGCCACCAGCAGCTGGCGATGGGGATGAAGCGTATGCGCAATATCAGCCGTCATATCCACGAACATACCGAGAAGTGATGGCCCGGCACGTTACCGGGCCAGGGCCGCGCTGGCAAGATTTACTGCTGATATATTTCCAGCGGCAGGTCGTCCGGATCGCTAAAGAAGGTAAAGCGTTTACCGGTAAAGGGATCGACACGAATCGCTTCGCACTCCACGCCATGCGCGGTGAGATGGGCTACCGCGGCGTCGATATCATCCACGCTAAAGGCCAGATGACGCAGCCCGCAGGCTTCCGGACGACTGGGGCGGGCTGGCGGAAACGGGAACGAGAACAACTCAATCACATACTCGCCGTTGAGCGCCAGATCGCCTTTCCAGGAATCGCGCTCGGCGCGATAAAACTCACTTTGCAGCGTAAACCCCAGAATATCGCAATAGAACGCTTTACTGCGGGCGTAGTCGGTCGCAATGATGGCAATATGGTGAACCCGTTTCAAACCCAGCATGGTTAAACTCCTTCTGTTAAGCCAGCCACGTTACTCGTGCGCGCCGTTAACGCGCAAGCCTTTCGTCATTTTTTAAGACTCGTACCCGATACACACCGTCCTCATCGCGCTTGGCGCCGTGAATATCGGTCTCAAAGCCCGGGTAATGACGGCCGATAGAGCAAAGCATCAGCAGAAAATCGAGCACCGCCCGGCTTTCCTCGGTGATCATCTCTCCCGGCATCAGCAGCGGAACCCCCGGCGGATAAGGGAGGATCATGTTGGCCGAAATCCGCCCCACCAGGTTCTCCAGTTCAATAGTTTCCACCTCCCCCTTGATCTGGCGCTGCCAGGCGTGATGCGGCGTCATTTTCATTTCCGGCAGGACGTCAAAGGCGCTGAGCATCAGCTGCGGCAGCTGATGCTGACGGATCAAGCGGTGGATCCCCTGCGCCAGATCCTGGATCCGCATGTTGCGGTAGAAGTCGGGATCTTCGGCGTACAGATCCGGCAGCATATTTTTCACCCGCAGATTGAGATCGTAGGCGCGTTTAAACTCGGTCAGGCCGCGCAGCAGCCCCATCGCCCGGGTTTTATCGATGCCGATACTGAACAGGAACAGCAGATTGTAGGGGCCTGTTTTCTCTACCACCACGCCCCGCTCGTCGAGGAACTTCGCCACCAGCGCCGCCGGGATCCCCTCTTCATCCATATTCCCCTGCTCGTCCATGCCCGGCGTCAGAATGGTGACCTTCACCGGATCGAGATACATATGATCCGCATCGGCATCTTTGAAACCGTGCCAGTCCTCGCCCGGCGCTACCGGCCAGCACTCGGCTTTATCCACGGCTTCCGGCTGCCAGATATCAAAGAACCAGCCGTCCGACTCCTCGCGCAGTCGCTGCACCTCTTTGCGGAAGTCCAGCGCCCGCTCAATGGAGCGCTGGATCAGACGTTTACCGGAGTTGCCGCGCAGCATCGCCGCCGCGGTCTCAATCGACGCGACGATGGGGTAGCTCGGCGACGTAGAGGTATGCATCATAAAGGCTTCGTTAAAGGTCTCTTCATCATAGTTGCCTTTAATGTGGATCAGCGAGGCCTGCGACAGCGCGGCCAGCATCTTATGCGTCGACTGCGTCTCGAAGATGACTTTCCCGGGGATCCGCTCCCCGCTCATACCGCTTTTCCCCTGATATATCGGATGGAAATGGGTATAGGGCACCCAGGCGGAATCGAAATGGATCGACGGGACATCGAGCGTCTCCTTAAGCCAGGTGGTGTTATAGAGCAGACCATCGTAGGTGGAGTTGGTGATCACCGCATGCACGGGCCACTGCGCCCCGCCCGTGTCGCGCACTTTCTGCTGAATGCTGTCGCGGGTAAATTCGCGCCGGGGGATACCGCCGAGGATCCCCAGCGCGTTGCGGGTCGGCTTCAGCCACAGGGGAACCACATCGCTCATCATCAGCAGGTGGGCCAGCGATTTGTGACAGTTACGGTCAATCAGCAGGGTGCTGCCGGCGGGCGCCGAGTACATGCCGACAATTTTATTGGACGTCGAGGTGCCGTTGGTCACCATATAGCTTTGCTCGGCGCCAAAGGCGCGCGCGATATACTCCTCCGCCTCCAGGTGCGGGCCGGTATGATCCAGCAGGGAGCCCAGCTCGGTGACCGAAATCGAGACATCCGCCTTCAGCGTATTCCCGCCAAAAAAATCATAGAACAGGCAGCCCACCGGGCTTTTCTGATAGGCGCTGCCGCCCATATGGCCCGGCGTACAGAAGGTATATTTTCCCTCCTGGACATAGTTAAACAGCGCGCGGGTAAACGGCGGAGTGATATTCTCCAGGTACTCGCGGGTGTACTGCCCAATGCAGGTGGCGATCTCTTCGGAGAGTCCCAGCGCATATTCGAAGAACCACAGCGTCATGCGCAAATCCTGACTGCTGACATCCATCGTCGAGTGGGCGTTAATAAAGGCGTACAGAGGAAGGTATTCATTGAGCTGATTGATATCGCTGCACAGATCGACGCTGTATTCATCCCAGTCGAAGATCACCCCGCAGATGCGCGGGTTGTGCTCGATAAACTGCAGCAGGTCGGCGCTGTTTTGCGGCCAGATGGTCTGGAAGCCCTGGCGCTGCAGCGCCGCTTCCAGTTCTTTGATCGGCTCGTCTTTGTGGTAGACGCCGTGAGGCCCCATGATGGCGATGATATTCACGCTTTCCTCCTGGTATTCACCTAAGTCAAGCATCATAGCAATCCCCCGGGCGCATCGCACATAAAAAAAGGGCCGGAAAATCCGGCCCTTAGTGTTTAGTCCTGACGAAAAAGTTAAGCGTAACCGTAGCTCATCAGACGCTGATAACGGCGGTTCAGCAGCTCTTCTTCGCTGAGCAGATCGAGGTCTGCCAGGTCTGCCAGCAGCTGCGCCTTCAGGCTTGCTGCCATCGCTTCCGGGTTGCGGTGAGCGCCGCCCAGCGGTTCCGGAACGATAGAATCGATCAGCTTCAGCTCTTTCAGACGCGGGGCGATAATGCCCATCGCTTCCGCAGCCAGCGGCGCTTTATCCGCGCTCTTCCACAGAATGGAGGCGCAGCCTTCCGGTGAAATGACCGAATAGGTGCTGTACTGAAGCATGTTGACCTTGTCGCCCACGCCGATCGCCAGCGCGCCGCCGGAGCCGCCTTCACCGATTACGGTGCAGATAACCGGCACGCTCAGACGCGACATCTCACGCAGGTTGCGGGCGATCGCTTCCGACTGGCCACGCTCTTCCGCGCCGACGCCCGGGTAGGCGCCCGGGGTGTCGATAAAGGTGATGATCGGCATTTTAAAACGCTCAGCCATCTCCATCAGGCGTAGCGCTTTGCGGTAGCCTTCCGGCGCCGGCATCCCAAAGTTGCGGCGAATTTTCTCTTTGGTTTCACGACCTTTCTGGTGGCCGATGATCATCACCGGACGACCGTCAAGACGCGCGATACCGCCGACAATCGCTTTATCGTCAGCGAAGGCGCGGTCACCGGCCAGTTCGTCAAATTCGTCGAACGCCAGGCGGACATAATCCAGGGTGTAAGGACGGCGCGGGTGGCGCGCCAGTTGCGCAACCTGCCATGCACCGAGATCGGCGAAGATTTTGCGCGTCAGCTCTACGCTTTTCTCACGCAGACGATGCACTTCTTCGTCGATGTTAATATCCAGTTTCTCATCCTGACGGCTTACCGCAGTCAGGGAATCGATTTTCGCTTCCAGCTCTGCAATCGGCTGTTCAAAATCTAGGAAATTCAGACTCATAGTATTCCTGTATTAGTCAAACTCCAGTTCCACCTGCTCCGAGCCGATAAGGCCCCGCAGATCGTTAAGTAAACGATCGCTCGGAGAGACGCGCCATGTTGCGCCGAAACGCAACCGCGCGCGTGCATCCGCCCTCTGATAGTAGAGGTGCACTGGAATGGTTCCCGAACGGTGGGGTTCCAGAGACTGACGGAGTCGGTTTAAAAGCTGGTCATCAATTTGCCTGTCCGTCAGCGAGATAGCAAGCCCGCGAGCATATTTTTCCCGGGCTTCGTCAATGTCCATGACTTCACGGGCGGTCATTTTAAGCCCCCCGCTAAAGTCATCAAAGCTGACCTGTCCGCTGACGATAAGTATGCGGTCTTTTTCCAGCAACTGCTGATATTTATCCAGCGCGTCGGTGAATAACATCACTTCCAGCCGCCCGGAACGGTCATCCAGAGTACAGATGCCGATACGATTGCCGCGCTTGGTGACCATTACCCGCGCCGCAATCACCAGCCCCGCCGCCGTGGTGACTTTCCCACGTTCGGTCGGATGCATGTCTTTGAGCCTCACGCCGCCGACGTAGCGCTCAATCTCCTTCAGATACTGGTTAATCGGGTGTCCGGTGAGGTATAGCCCCAGGGTCTCCCTTTCACCATCCAGCACCACCTGCTCAGGCCATGGCTGGCAGCTGGCGTAGGATTGCTCAATTTGCTCGGGCTCTTCCGCCAGCACGCCGAACATATCAGCCTGGCCGATGGCCTCGGCTTTCGCGTGCTGGTCGGCGGCTTTCAACGCATCGCCCAGCGAATTCATCAGCGCCGCGCGATGTGGGCCGAGACGATCGAACGCCCCGGACATAATCAGCTTTTCCAGCACCCGACGGTTGAGCTTTTTAATATCGGTTCGCGCGCAGAGGTCGAACAGCTCGCGGAAATAGCCGCCATTGTTGCGCGCCTCAATAATCGCTTCGATCGGTCCTTCACCGACGCCCTTGATGGCGCCAATGCCGTAGACGATCTCGCCATCGTCGTTGACGTGGAAATGGTACAGGCCGGAGTTAATATCCGGGGGCAGGATTTTTAGCCCCATTCGCCAGCACTCATCCACCAGGCCAACCACTTTCTCGGTGTTGTCCATATCGGCGGTCATCACCGCCGCCATAAACTCGGCCGGGTAGTGCGCCTTAAGCCACAGCGTCTGGTAGGAGACCAACGCGTAGGCGGCGGAGTGCGATTTATTAAATCCGTAACCGGCGAATTTCTCCACCAGGTCGAAGATTTTCATCGCCAGTTCGCCGTCAATGCCGTTTTTCTTCGCCCCATCCTCAAAGATAGAACGCTGCTTGGCCATCTCCTCCGGCTTTTTCTTACCCATCGCACGACGCAGCATGTCCGCGCCGCCGAGGGTATATCCGGACAGCACCTGGGCAATCTGCATGACCTGTTCCTGATACAGGATGATGCCGTAGGTTGGCTCCAGCACCGGTTTCAGGCTTTCATGCTGCCACTGCACGTCCGGATAAGAGATCTCCTCGCGGCCATGCTTACGGTCGATAAAGTTATCTACCATCCCCGACTGCAGCGGGCCCGGGCGGAACAGAGCCACCAGCGCGATCATATCTTCGAAGCAGTCCGGCTGCAGGCGTTTAATCAGATCTTTCATGCCGCGTGATTCAAGCTGGAAGACCGCGGTGGTTTCCGAGCGCTGCAGCATGTCGAAGCTTTTCTTGTCATCCAGCGGGATGGCGGCGATATCCAGCGGCCCTTCGCCGTTCTTCTCACGGCGCTTGTTGATCATCTCCAGCGCCCAGTTAATGATAGTGAGCGTACGCAGACCGAGGAAGTCGAATTTCACCAGCCCGGCGTATTCCACGTCGTTCTTATCAAACTGGGTAACCGGATGCAGCCCCTGCTCATCGCAATACAGTGGCGCGAAATCGGTGATTTTGGTTGGAGCGATAACTACCCCACCGGCATGTTTACCGGCGTTTCGCGTCACCCCTTCCAGCTTACGCGCCATGTCGATCAGCGCTTTCACTTCTTCGTCCGCCTCGTAGATCTCCGGCAGCTGCGGCTCGGCCTCAAAGGCTTTCGCCAGCGTCATGCCCGGATCGGGCGGCACCAGCTTGGAGATACGATCGACAAATCCGTACGGGTGACCCAGCACGCGACCGACATCGCGGATGACCGCTTTCGCCGCCATGGTACCGAAGGTGATGATCTGCGATACCGCGTCGCGGCCGTACATATCCGCCACGTGCTCGATAACCTGGTCGCGTTTCTCCATGCAGAAGTCGACGTCGAAGTCGGGCATCGAGACACGTTCAGGGTTAAGGAAACGTTCGAACAGCAGGTCGAACTCCAGCGGGTCAAGATCGGTGATCTTCAGCGCATAGGCCACCAGCGAACCGGCGCCGGAACCGCGTCCCGGGCCAACCGGCACGCCGTTATCCTTCGACCACTGGATAAACTCCATCACAATCAGGAAGTAGCCCGGGAACCCCATCTGGTTGATAACCTGGAGTTCAATATCCAGACGCTGGTCATACTCCGGGCGCTTTTCAGCACGGACGGCAGGATCCGGGAAGAGGAATTCCAGCCGCTCTTCCAGACCCTCTTTCGATTTCATGACCAGGAAATCTTCCGTGGTCATATCGCCGGTCGGGAACTGCGGCAGGAAATATTCGCCAAGCCGCACGGTGACGTTGCAGCGCTTGGCAATTTCAACGCTGTTCGCCAGCGCTTCCGGAATATCGGCGAACAGCTCACACATCTCTTCCTCGCTGCGCATATATTGCTGCGGCGAGTAGTTGCGCGGCCGTTTCGGGTCGTCGAGCGTAAAACCGTCGTGGATCGCGACGCGGATTTCATGGGCGTCGAAATCGCTGGTGTCGAGAAAGCGGACATCGTTGGTCGCCACCACCGGCAGGCCGCGCGCTTCCGCCAGCGCCACGGCGGCGTGGAGATAGGCCTCTTCATCCTGTCGACCGGTACGGATCAGCTCCAGAAAATAGCGGTCCGGGAAATGCTCTTCGTAGAAGGCGACGCACTGTTCAACCAGCGGCATATTGCCGCGGATCAGGCTGACGCCGACGTCACCTTTCCGGCCGCCGGAGAGCAGAATCAGCCCTTCCTGATGTTCCACCAGCCAGTCGCGATCGATCCACGGCCCCAGGGCGCCGTAGCCGCGCTGATAGGCGCGGGAAATCAACAGGGTCAGGTTCTGGTAGCCGGTGTTGTTCGCCGCCAGCACGGTCAGCTCGGTAAATTCGTCGCCGAGCAGGTCGCACTGCACGTGAAAGTCGGCGCCGACGATCGGCTTAATCCCCGCGCCGTGTCCCGTCCCGTAGAACTTCACCAGTCCGCAGAGGTTGGTGAAATCGGTGATCGCCAGCGCTGGCATGCCAAGCGAGGCCGCCTTCTTCACCAGCGGCCCGGTCTTTGCCAGCCCATCGATCATGGAATAGTCGCTGTGCACCCGCAGGTGTACGAAACGTGGTTCAGCCATCTTTAGATCCCGGTGACTTAGTTGGACGCCAGGCCCAGGGCACGCTTCACCGGGCCAAAACTGCGCCGGTGATGCTCTGTTGCGCCGTGTTCCTGCAGCTTCTGCAGGTGAACAGCGGTGGGATAGCCTTTATGCTGGGCAAATCCGTAGTGGGGAAATGCGAGGTCCAGCGTGGCCATTTCGGCGTCACGAGTGACTTTTGCCAGAATAGACGCTGCGCTGATTTCTGCCACCCGGCTGTCGCCTTTCACCACCGCCTGGGAGGGCATCGGTAGCGACGGACAGCGGTTGCCATCGATCAGGACAAACTCAGGAACAATGCTCAGGCCGGCGACGGCGCGCTGCATCGCCAGCATAGTGGCATGCAGAATATTCAGCTCGTCGATTTCGTGCGGCTCGGCGCGCCCCAGGCTCCAGCACAGCGCTTTCTCTTTAATCTCATCGAACAGCGCCAGACGACGCTTCTCGCTGAGTTTTTTGGAATCATTCAGACCCACAATCGGCTTCGCCGGATCGAGGATCACCGCCGCGGTCACCACCGCGCCAACCAGGGGGCCACGCCCGACCTCATCGACGCCGGCAACCAGATGGGTATGCGGATAGACGAACTCCATCATTGTTTTGCTAACTCCAGTACGGCGTCCGCCGCCTGCTCATCGGCGTTGCAGCGGATCTGCTGATGCAGGGCGCGGAACGTCTCATGCATCTCATGGCTGGTTTTGCCATCGGCCAGCAGCGGCTGCAGAGCGGCTGCCAGCGCCTGGGGCTCGCACTCATCCTGCAGCAGCTCTTTAACCAGTTCGCGACCGGCCAGCAGGTTCGGTAACGAGACGTAGTCGGTTTTTACCAACCGCTTCGCCAGCCAGAAGGTGAACGGCTTCATCCGGTAGCCAACCACCATCGGGCATTTCGCCAGCATACACTCCAGCGCTGCCGTCCCGGAGGCCAGCAGCGCGGCGTCGCTGGCGATCATTGCATCGCGCGCCTGACCGTCCAGCATATGCACGATCATATCCGGCGCCGTCTCAGCTTTAATACGCTCAAACTGCTCCCGCCGTTTAGCATTAACCAGCGGCACCACCACCTGCAGATCGGGATAGGTGGCGCGCAGAAGCTGCGCGGTTTTCAGGAAGTCGGCGCTAAGCATTTCGACTTCCGCGCCGCGGCTGCCGGGTAGCAGAGCGAGGCAGCGCACGCTGTGCGGGATCCCTAACCGGTCGCGCGCAGCGCCTTTGTCAGGATCCAGCGGCATCGCATCCGCCATGGTATGGCCAATAAAGCGGCAGGGGACGTTAAATTTGTCATAAAACGCTTTTTCGAAAGGCAGAAAGGCCAGCACCAGATCGGTGGATCTGCCGATTTTGAAAACGCGTTTTTGTCGCCAGGCCCAGACCGACGGGCTGACGTAGTGAATGGTTTTGATGCCCTGCTTTTTCAGATTTCCTTCGAGGGTGATATTAAAGTCAGGGGCGTCGATGCCGACGAAGACATCGGGACGCAGCTCGCCGAAGCGGCGGGTCAAATCGGCGCGAATATGGAGTAAGCGACGCAGGCGACCGAGCACTTCAACAATGCCCATCACCGCCAGCTCTTCCATTTCATACCAGGCTTCGCACCCTTCCGCCTGCATTAGCGGCCCCGCCACGCCGACAAAGCGCGCATTCGGGATGCGTGCTTTAAGCGCGCGGATGAGACCAGCGCCTAGAATATCGCCGGAGGTTTCTCCGGCGACCAGGGCAATCGTCAGGGGACGCTGTTCAGCCATTAACGAATCAAGCCGCGGGTAGAACGAGCGAAGAAATCGACAAACAGCTGAACCTCAGGATGCTGAGCAGCCAGTTCGGCGATTTCCGGCTTGGCTTCTTCCAGCGTTTTGCCGCTGCGGTACAGCAGTTTATACGCGTTGCGGATCGCGGTGATTGCTTCCCGGCTGAAGCCGCGGCGTTTCAGCCCTTCGATGTTAACGCCGAACGGCGTCGCATGGTTGCCCTGGGCAATTACGAACGGCGGAACGTCCTGCGCCACGCCGGAGCAGCCGCCAACCATAACGTGTGAGCCAATGACGCAGAACTGATGCACCGCCGTCATGCCGCCGATAATGACATAATCATCCAGCGAAACATGGCCCGCGAGCGTCGCGTTATTGGCCAGAATGCAGCGATCGCCAAGCGTACAATCGTGCGCCACGTGGGCGTTGATCATCAGCAGGTTATCGTTGCCCACCTTTGTTAATCCACCGCCCTGTACTGTGCCGCGATGAATGGTGACGCTTTCGCGAATGCGGTTGCGATCGCCAATTTCCACCCGGGTCGGTTCGCCAGCATATTTCAGATCCTGGTTAACTTCGCCGATGGAAGCGAACTGATAGATCTCATTGTCACGGCCGATTTTGGTGTGGCCGTTAACGACAACGTGAGACTTCAGCACGGTGCCTTCGCCGATTTCGACGTTAGCGCCAACAATACAAAACGGACCAATGTGAACGTTAGCGCCAATCACGGCGCCCTCTTCTACAATGGCGGTAGGATGAACAAAAGCGGTTTTATCAATCACGTATCAGGCCTCCCGGCTACGCGCACACATCATCGTCGCTTCGCAAACCACTTTACCGTCAACCAGCGCAACGCCTTTGAAACGGGTCAGGCCGCGGCGGGTTTTCTCGAAAGTGACTTCCATAATCATCTGATCGCCTGGTACTACCGGGCGTTTGAAGCGTGCTTCATCGATACCCGCGAAGTAGTACAGCTCGCCTGGTTCCAGTTTTCCGACGCTTTTGAACGCCAGAATCCCGGTGGCTTGCGCCATTGCTTCCAGAATCAGGACGCCCGGCAAAATCGGCTTACCAGGGAAGTGCCCCTGGAAAAACGGCTCGTTTACAGAAACATTTTTTACTGCGCGCAGAAAACGACCTTCTTCAAAATCCAGCACGCGGTCTACCAGCAGGAACGGGTAACGGTGAGGCAGAAGTTCCAGAATCTCTTCAATGTGCAGAGTATGAGTGTCAGTAGTCAAAATACTCTTCCTGTCTAAATGTACTAAAAGGCAATAATAACACGGCCTGCGGCAATCTTTTAGCGAATGCAACAGGCCGGAAATGTCATGTGACCAAATGATGAATTAGTCTTGTTGATTAACCTTGCGCTCAATCGCTTTCAGGCGCTTGCTCATCTCGTCAATATTCATCACCAGCGCAGCGGTTTTACGCCACGCCTTGTTCGGCTGCAGCGGAATACCGGAGGAATATACGCCAGGTTCGCTGATAGGACGCATCACCATCCCCATCCCCGTGACGGTGACCTTATCGCAGATTTCCATATGGCCGTTAATCACGCTGGCGCCGCCAATCATGCAGTAGCGGCCAATTTTCAGGCTGCCCGCCATGATAACGCCGCCAGCGACCGCGGTATTGTCGCCAATCACCACGTTATGCGCAATCTGGCACTGGTTATCAATGATAACCCCGTTGCCAATCACGGTATCGTCCAGCGCACCACGGTCAATCGTGGTGCAGGCGCCAATCTCCACGCGATCGCCAATAATGACGCGACCCAACTGCGGGATCTTTACCCAGTTACCGCGATCGTTAGCGTAGCCGAAGCCATCCGCGCCAATCACCGTGCTGGACTGAATCAGGCAATTCTCGCCGATCTCAATCTCATGGTAAACGGTCACATTAGCCCACAAACGCGAGCCGGCGCCTATTTTCGTATTTTTCCCAACGAAGCAGCCTGCGCCGATAACTACGTTATCGCCCAGCACTACGCCGGATTCGATAACCGCGTTGGCGCCGATGGCAACGTTGCTACCCAGCTTCGCCGACGGATCGATGACCGCGCTCGGCGCGATATCCTGAGCCGGCTGCGGCGTGGTATCAAGAATTTGAGCCATGCGCGCGTAGGTCAGGTAGGGGTTACGCACTACCAGCGCGGCGCTATGGGCAAAAGGTAAATCATCCTGCGTCATCACAACGGCAGAAGCCTGGCAAGCGGCCAGGTGCTCACGGTACTTAGGGTTGACCATGAAAGTGATTTGGCCCGTTTTCGCGCTCTGCATGGACGCAACGCCGGTGATGACGATATCGCCATCACCGTGTAATTCTGCATCCAACTGCTGCGCGAGATCAGCCAGTCGAATTGAAGGCATTACTTATTTAACCTGTTTCAGCACATCAGCGGTGATGTCTTTTACATCGCTGCTGTTATATGCAACGGCATTCGCGTCAACCACCAGATCGATGCTCTGATCTTTCGCTACGCTCTGTACGGCAGTCTGGATACGGGTCACCAGTTTGCCACGCTCTTCGTTGGAACGACGTGCGCGATCCTGTTCAAACGCCTGCGCTTTCTGGGAGAAAGTCTGGCGCTGTGCCATCACGTCTTTTTCCAGTTTGGTACGATCGGCGCCCGGCTTCATGGACTGCAGACGCTGCATTTTGGACTGCAGGTCGCCTTCCATACGCTGCAGTTCGCTAGCGCGGCCTTTGAACTCGTTTTCCAGCGTGTTGGAAACGCCAGTTTTCTGGGCAACCTGTTGGAACAGGCTGTTCATGTTCACCAGGGCAATTTTATCTGCCGCCTGAGCGGAAGTTACCATTGCCAAACCCAGACCTGCAGCTAATAACCACTTTTTCACAATAAACTCCTTACCATCCCATGAGTACCCAGGGGTACCGTTATTTGCGTGGCGAGGCGATAAACGCGTTATCGCCTACGGTCAGCGCTATACTGCACTTGCATTCCGTTGCCGCCAACAATTACCAGGTTTTACCAATGTTAAACTGGAACTGTTCGGCTTTGTCTCCATCGTACTTTTTGAACGGTTGGGCGTAGGAGAAGACCAACGGCCCCAACGGCGACATCCACTGCACGGCAATACCCGCAGACATACGGATGTTGCTCGGATCGCTGTAATCCGGATAACCCGCGTACGCGCTCGAATCCCAGTGAGTATCCCATACGGTACCCATATCCCAGAAGACGGAAGTCCGGACCGAGTTCGCATATTTGTCACTAATAAACGGCGTCGGGGTAATCAGCTCAAGGCTGGCCACCGCCATCGCGTTACCGCCCACCGCATCATCGGATTTACACGGTGCGGATTCGGTGCTCTTACAGTCATTGGTATAACCGCTATCGCCATCATGACGGCTGCTCGACGGGAAGTACACCGCCTTCGGACCAATGGTGTTCGACTGGAAGCCACGCACGGTGCTGGAACCACCGGCATAGAAGTTCTCATAGAACGGCATCTCTTTGCCGCCGATACCATCGCCATAACCAAAGCGCGTACGACCCAGTACTACCCACTGATGATCGTTGTCGATCGGCACGTAGGTCGCGGTATCCAGCGTCGCTTTGTAGTACTCGTTGTCTGAGCCCGGAATGGTCACCTTACCGTTCAGGTTGACGCGCGAACCTTCCGTTGGGAAGAAGCCGCGGTCAAGCTTGTTATAGGTCCAACCGTAGTTGAAGGTGAAGTCATTCGCACTGAACGAGTTCCGGTCGTTGGTGTTGTCCGGATACTGGCCCATCGAGTTAAGGTAACGCCACATTGCCACCTGCGGCTGCATATTGGACAGGGAGTTATGCACATAACCGACGCCGGCGCGCAGCGTGTTGTATTCATTGACCGGGAAGCCCAGCGTAATGTCTGTACCATAGCTTTTGTTGGTATAGTCAGACAGATCCGCATCGTTTGCATCAAAGTCATTATAGAAGACACGACCGCCGAGGCTTACACCGTCTACTGTGAAGTACGGGTTGGTCACCGACAGCTCGGTATAGGTCTGGTAGTCGTTTTTGGTACCGTTGATCCCGACAGCATAGCCAGTACCTAACCAGTTATCCTGCTGAACGCCCGCCTGGAAGCTGACGCCGCTCTCGGTGCCGTAGCCGATACCGAAGTTGAAGCTACCGGTGTTACGCTCTTTCACCTTGTAGACAACGTCGACCTGGTCCGGGCTGCCCGGCACGCGCTGGGTATCAGTATCCACCGTTTCAAAGAAACCTAAACGATTGAGACGGTCTTTACCCTGATCGACGAGGTCGCTGCCCAGCCATGCGCCTTCCATCTGGCGCATTTCGCGGCGCAGTACGGCATCTTTAGAGGTGTCGTTGCCTTCGAAGCGAATTTTACGCACGTAATAACGGTTGCCTGCGTCGACGTTAACGTGCAGCTTAACGGTTTTATCGCTGTCGTTGATCTCCGGCTGCGACTGCACGCGCGGATAGGCGTAACCATAACGACCCAACAGTTTCTTGATGTCGTTTTCCATCTTGGTCACTTTCGCGCCGTTGTACAGTTCGCCTGGCTCAACTTTAGTCAGCGCTTCGATTTCCGCGGAATGGCCAGCGAGGTTGCCCGTCACCTGCACTCCGGAAAACTTGTACTGATCGCCTTCGGTGATGTTGACGGTGATGTAGATCCCTTTCTTATCCGGCGTCAGGCTGACCTGGGTAGAATCGATGTTGAAACGGGCATAGCCGCGATCCAGGTAGTAGCTGCGCAGGGTTTCAAGGTCGCCCGCTAGCTTCTGCTTCTGGTATTTACGGTCGCCGACCACGTTCCACCACGGCACCTCATCGCGCAGCTGGAAGTGGGAGATCAGCTCATCGGTCGAAAACGCATGGTTGCCGACGATGTTGATCTGTTGAATTTTTGCGGAGACGCCTTCCTGGAAGACCAGCTTCAAATCGACACGGTTACGCGGCAGCGGCGTAACGACTGCTTTGACGCTGGCGCTGTATTTACCGACGCTGTAGTAGAAGTCTTCAAGACCCTTCTCGATATCCGCGATGGTCGTGCGGTCAAGCGACTCGCCCACCCGAACGCCTGAGGCCTCAAGGTTCTGCTTCAGCATGTCATCTTTCACCGACTTGTTGCCGGAGAAGGTGATGCTGGCGATCGTCGGACGCTCTTTCACCTGCACCAGCAGGGTATCACCATCGCGCAGGACGCGGACGTCCTCGAAGTTGCCAGTGGCAAACAGCGCGCGAATAGTGTTACTGATATCATCGTCGGTCACCGTATCGCCAGGACGCACTGGCATACTGAGGAGGGCCGCACCAACAGCGACACGCTGCAAGCCTTCGAAATGAATGTCCTTCACCACGAACCCTTCAGCACCGTATACAGTCGCGCTGCTAAACAGCAGCGACGCTATGAGCAACTTTTTCATCGCCATCGTTATTATGCGTTCTTCCTAACAAACTCTCTTATAACCGAGAGAAATCATTGAAAAGTGCAAGCCCCATTAACAGCACCAGCAGTATTGAGCCAATGCGATAACTAAAGTCTTGAACTCGCTCGGATACCGGCCCGCCCTTCAGCTTTTCAATCGCTAAAAACAGCAGATGTCCCCCATCCAGTACGGGTAGAGGGAACAGGTTGATGATTCCGAGGTTCACGCTAATCAGCGCCAGGAACATCAGATAATAAATCAACCCAAACTCCGCTGACATTCCAGCCCCCTGAGCGATAGAGATCGGCCCACTGAGGTTGTTCAGTTTGACATCACCGGTTATCAATTTACCCAGCATCCTGACCGTCAGCGACATCAGCTGCCAGGTTTTATCCGTGGCTTCAGCGATGGCGGCAAACGGTCCGTACTGACGTACTGTCTTGTATTCTTCAGGCAGCGGGATGACCTTTGGCACCACCCCTGCGAACCCTTCCGCCTTACCTTTCACCGTTTTCGCATCCGGCGTCAGGGTTAACGGCAGCGCACTCCCCTGCCGTTCAATCTCCAGCGCCAGCGCTTTGCCCGGATTATCGCGCACCAGATTAACAAACGTCATCCACTGCGTTAACGGTTGACCATTGACTTTAACGATCCGGTCGCCCGCTTGCAAACCCGCTTTCTGGGCTGCCGATCCCGCCTGAACCTCAGCCAGCACCGTATCAATCTGCGCGCTGCGCGGCTGGATCCCCAGAGAGGTCACGGGATCTTGCTTGTCTGGCTCAAACGACCAGTGCCGCAGATCGACGATTTTATCCTGGCGCTGATTGGTCCCGAAAGGGGCGACGGTAACTATTGTTTGCGGGTTGCCGATTTTGGCCACCAGCTGCAGACGCACCGCATCCCAATCAGGCGTTTCGATACCATCTATCGCTTTAAGTTCCGTTCCTTTTGCAATTTGTGCTTGCGCGGCAACCGAATTGGGCGTTATTTCACCCACCACCGGCCGCACGCCGGGAACGCCGATGATAAAGACCAGCCAGTAAGCAAAGATAGCGAAAATGAAGTTAGCGATGGGGCCGGCGGCAATAACCGCCGCACGCTGACCGACGGTTTTATTGTTGAAGGCATAATGACGCATCTCCGGCGCCACCGCTTCAACACGCTCATCCAGCATCTTGACGTAGCCGCCCAGTGGGATCAGGGCGATGACGAACTCTGTGCCCTGCTTATCCATCCGCCGCCACAGCGCTTTGCCGAACCCGATAGAAAAACGCTCAACCCGGATACCGCAGCGGCGCGCCACCCAAAAATGGCCAAACTCATGCACCGTAATCAGTACGCCAAGCGCAATGATAAAAGCCGCCAGATTCCAGAGCACGCTCAGCATATAACCTTCCGTCAAATCGTCCTGAAGACCAACAGTAGCAGACAGGCGAAGACCGGTACCGCCGCCGTCAGGCTGTCGATACGATCGAGAATACCACCATGTCCGGGAATCAAGTGCCCGCTATCCTTAATGCCGGCCTCGCGCTTAAACATACTTTCCGTCAGGTCGCCCAGCACCGAAGCCAGGGCCGCCACCACCGAACAAACCAGCAGCACCGTCGGCGTGACGTCAAGATGGGCCCACACGCCGTAGGCCCAGGAAATTACTGCCGCGGTCAGCAAACCGCCAAAAAAGCCCTGCCAGGTTTTACCCGGTGAGACCTTCGGCGCCAGCTTGTGCTTGCCAAACATTTTACCAAACATATAGGCGCCAGAGTCTGCGCCCCACACCAGGATCATGATGTACAGCAGCCACAGCGCGCCGCTGTAGTGGTTATCGGCATAGTGCCAGGCGCGCAGCGCCAGCATGCCCCAGAAAAACGGGACGATGGTCAGGATGCCGAAGATGAGGCGCAGCACCTTTGAGTGGCGCCAGAATGCCGCCGACGCCGGGTATGAGAGCACCAGCAGTAACGCGACGATCCACCAGGCAAAAGAGGCCCATAGCGACCCTTCAACCATCGGTTGATGAACGTCATAGTGGTATTCAGGCAGCAGAAAAAGCATCGCCGCCAGCAGAAGGCCGCACAGCACCGCCAGCCAAACCCGCTGCGACGTCGAGGTAAAACCGCTCAGTTGTCCCCACTCCCAGGCGGCGAGCATACAGACCACCAGGGTGACGATAGCAAAGCCCATCGGCGGCAATAAAAACAATGCCGCAATGACGATGGGGATTAAGACGAAAGCAGATATCAGGCGATACTTCAGCAAAAGTGACCCCCATCAGGCATGACTGCCACCCGGCTCAGTGCCGCCGAAACGACGCTCTCGATTAACAAAGGCATGGAGTGCACCTTCAAAGTCCTGTTCAGCAAAATCGGGCCAAAGAACATCCGTAAAGTAAAGTTCGGCATAGGCAATTTGCCAAATCAGAAAGTTACTTATTCGGTGCTCTCCCCCGGTCCTAATAACTAAATCAACGGGAGCCAGTTCATGCATGCAGACCTGCTGACTCAGCATGTCTTCCGTGATCTGCTCAGGCAGCAGCGTCCCGTCCTGTACCTGTTTCGCCAGCAAACGAACGCCCTGGGTAATATCCCAGCGACCGCCGTAATTGGCTGCAATATTCAGCGTTAAGCCGGTATTGTTTGCGGTTAGCGCTTCCGCTTTGCGGATCCGCTCCTGCAGGCGCGCATTGAAGCGCGTGGTGTCGCCAATAATCCGCAGACGCACATTGTGTCGGTGCAGGCTTTTGACTTCGCTATCCAGCGCCCAGACGAACAGTTCCATCAGCGCACTGACTTCCTGAGCCGGACGGTTCCAGTTTTCGCTGCTGAACGCGTATAACGTTAACGCCTCAATCCCATTATTCGCCGCGAAGGAGACCGCGCGACGCACGGATTTCGCACCGGCCTTATGCCCGAAAGCGCGAATTTTACCTTGCCGTTTCGCCCAACGGCCGTTGCCATCCATAATAATGGCGACATGACGGCAGCCATGGGTGGGCGATATTTCGCTGACAGTTTGATTAGCAGACAACATCACGCGTTTTAAGTCCATAATAAGGATTAACTAGCCACCAAACAGAGGCCACCGGGCCGCGCTGGATACGCATTTTTATCCGGTGCCGGGGCTGCAGCCAATCGCAGAGAACAACCAAAAGCTTTACGCAAAAAAGCCGTGTTTTGTCACGGCCACCGTAATCTTTAACAACAAAATGCAACGATCGGGTGGCGCAGACTATATCACCGAAGCCTTGCGCCCACAAATATCACCGCGTTACGCCTGCGCAACCAACCGCTGCAGCTGCTGGTGAGCGATTGCGCGCGCCTCGGCGTCGATAACCAGAACATCATCAATGCTTTGCGGCTCCTGCAGGTCCATCTTATCCAGCACCGCCAGGTTAACCGCCGCAATATCGGTAAAGCGGATATCGCCATGCAGAAACGCGGCAACCGACTCTTCATTAGCCGCATTCAGCGTCGTGGTCGCGGCCTGGCCGACGTCAAACGCGTCCATCGCCAGCTTCAGGCACGGATATCGCGTATAGTCCGGCGCGGAGAAGCTCAGATTGCTCAACTGACAGAAGTCCAGCGGTTTAACGCCGGAATTCAGTCGCTGCGGCCAGCCCATGGTATGGGCGATCGGCGTGCGCATATCCGGCTCCCCAAGCTGGGCCAGCACGCTGCCATCCTGATAGCGAACCATCGAGTGGATCACCGACTGCGGATGGATCAGCACTTCCATCTGCTGGGCCGAGGCGTTAAACAGCCAGCGCGCTTCAATATATTCCAGGCCTTTGTTCATCATCGTGGCCGAATCGACGGAGATCTTGCGCCCCATCGACCAGTTGGGATGACGGCAGGCCTGATCCGGGGTCATCGCCGCCAGTTCAGCCACGGCCGTCTCGCGGAAAGGCCCACCGGAGCCGGTCAGCAGGATTGACGAGACGCCATTCCGGGCAAGATCAGCGTATCCCAGATGCTGCTGAATTGTCTCCGGCATACTCTGAAAAATAGCGTTATGCTCGCTATCGACCGGTAGCAATCGCGCCCCCGACTGTTGCACCGCCTCCATGAATAAGCGACCGCAGGTCACCAGCGATTCTTTATTCGCTAACAATACCGTTTTCCCGGCGCGGATCGCCGCCAGCGTCGGCACCAGTCCCGCCGCGCCGACGATTGCCGCCATGACCTGATCGACCTCATCCAGCGCCGCGACCTCTGCCGCCGCCTGCTGGCCGCTCAGCACCTCGGTGCGACTGCCATGCTCATGCAGACGGGTGCGCAACCGCTCAGCGCTTTGCGCATCGTCCATCACCGCGTAACGGGGGGTAAATTCCAGGCATTGTTCAACCATACGGTCAACGTTTTTCCCCGCGACCAGCGCGGCGACGGAAAAGCGACCAGGGTTATGGCGCACCACGTCCAGCGTGCTACAGCCAATGGAGCCGGTCGAACCGAGAACGGTTAATTGCTTCATGAGACGTCCAGAAGAGTGGAAACAGAATAAAAAGCAAAACGCCGCCAGCAAGCCCCTACGCAGCAACTATCGGGGATGAGACGGCGGCATTAGGCCTTCAACTAAGCGCTAAAGGCTACAAGGCCAGCGGTTGCAACGCAATCCCGAGAATTGAGCGTACAGTCTTCTGTACGGCGTTTCAGATTTTACTCAGGCCAGAGCCTGTCTGGCCCGAGTAAGGGCAGAGCATTAGAACTGCATCAGTTCCGCTTCTTTGTCTGCCAGCGCCGCGTCAACTTTTTTGATGGCGGCGTCAGTCATTTTCTGCACGTCGTCCTGAGAACGGCGATCGTCATCTTCGCTGATCTCTTTTTCTTTCAGCAGCGCTTTGACTTTATCGTTGGCGTCACGGCGAACGTTACGCACGGCAACGCGCGCCTGCTCGGCTTCACCACGCACGATCTTGGTCAGGTCTTTACGACGCTCTTCGGTCAGCGGCGGCAGCGGGACACGAATATCGCTGCCGGCAGAGCTTGGGTTCAGACCGAGGTCGGAGGCCATGATCGCTTTTTCAACGGCCGCGGACATAGAACGGTCAAAGACGTTGATTTTCAGGGTACGGGAGTCTTCGACGGTGACGCTGGCCAGCTGGCGCAGCGGGGTCGGAGTACCGTAGTATTCAACAACAATCCCGTCCAGCAGGCTCGGAGAAGCACGACCCGTGCGAATTTTGCTGATTTGGTTTTTGAATGCTTCGACGCATTTTTCCATGCGGATTTCAGCATCTTTTCTGATATCGCTAATCACGTTACGAATCCTTGAAAGCTTGTCTCAGTCAGACCAGACGGGACACCCGTCGGAAAATGAGCTAAGTATAGTCAGATTTAATGAAAATCACCGGGCAATATCCCCGCGAAAGTAAAGCGGAATATTACCCGGATTTGGCGCTGACGGGAATTATTCCGTGATCAATGTGCCTTCTTTTTCGCCCATCACCACGCGACGCAGGGCGCCAGGTTTGTTCATGTTGAAGACGCGAATCGGTAATTTATGGTCACGCGCCAGGGTGAAGGCCGCCAGATCCATGACTTTCAGCTCTTTTTCCAGAACTTCGCTGTAGGTCAGCTGATCGTACATGGTGGCAGAAGGATCTTTTGCCGGGTCAGCGGTGAATACGCCGTCAACCTTAGTGGCTTTCAGCACCACATCGGCTTCAATTTCGATACCGCGCAGGCAGGCTGCGGAATCGGTGGTAAAGAACGGGTTGCCGGTACCAGCGGAGAGGATCACTACGCGGTTGTTGCGCAGCAGGCTGATCGCCTCTGCCCAGCTGTAGTTGTCGCATACGCCGTTCAGCGGAATGGCGGACATCAGACGAGCGTTCACATAGGCGCGGTGGAGCGCATCACGCATTGCGAGGCCGTTCATGACCGTTGCCAGCATGCCCATGTGGTCGCCCACAACGCGGTTCATACCCGCTTTCGCCAGACCAGCACCACGGAACAGGTTACCGCCACCAATTACTACGCCAACCTGAATACCCAGCTCAACCAGCTCTTTGATCTCCTGAGCCATGCGGTCAAGTATGCTTGCATCAATACCGAAGCCTTCTGAGCCCTGCAGCGCTTCGCCACTTAATTTCAGCAGAATACGTTTGTAGACGGGTTTTGCATTGGTAGCCATGTTTCTTTCCTGAGACTGTCAACGAATGAGATGTGATAATTCCGGCGACATTGTATGTCGCATTTCAGCGCGGCCACTATAAGCAGTTGGCTGAATTTACAAAATGGGCGCAAAAAGAAGCCGCCCTCAGGCGGCTCCTTTTTTTAAAAATTAAGACTGCTTGGACATCGCAGCAACTTCTGCTGCAAAGTCAGTCTCAACTTTCTCAATGCCTTCGCCCACTTCAAAGCGGATGAAGCCAGTCACGTCAGCGTTGTGCTCTTTCAGCAGCTGGCCAACAGATTTGCTCGGCTCCATAACGAAAGGCTGACCAGTCAGAGAAACTTCGCCGGTGAATTTCTTCATGCGGCCTTCAACCATTTTCTCTGCGATTTCTTTCGGCTTACCGGACTGCATCGCGATGTCCAGCTGAACCTGGTACTCTTTCTCTACCACTTCAGCAGACACGTCTTCCGGCTTAACGAATTCCGGCTTGCTTGCAGCAACGTGCATTGCCAGCTGCTTAACCAGCTCTTCGTCAGCGCCTTTAGCGGCAACCAGAACGCCGATACGCGCACCGTGCTGGTAGCTGCCCAGAACGTCGCCTTCCAGAACAGCGATACGACGGATGTTGATGTTCTCGCCGATTTTAGCAACCAGCGCAACACGTTCTTCTTCGAACTGCGCTTTCAGAACTTCAACGTCGGAGATTTTACCTGCAACAGCGGCGTCCAGTACTTTGTCGGCAAATGCCTGGAAACCACCATCTTTAGCAACGAAGTCAGTCTGGCAGTTAACTTCCAGAATGTAACCGTAGTTGCCTTCGATTTTGGTTTTGATCACGCCGTCAGCAGCCACGTTGCCTGCTTTCTTCGCCGCTTTGATCGCGCCGGATTTACGCATGTTTTCGATTGCCAGCTCGATGTCGCCATTCGCTTCAGTCAGCGCTTTTTTGCAATCCATCATGCCTGCGCCAGTACGTTCGCGCAGCTCTTTTACCAGGGAAGCGGTAATTTCAGCCATTCTAAAATCCTCGGGAGATGTGGATACTGCCCGGCCAACGGCCAAACAGCGTAAATTGAAAAAAGGGGCCGATAATGGGCCCCTATTCATACACGGTACTAATAAGGGCTTAAACCTTATTATTCAGCTTCTACGAAGCTTTCTTCCGCCTGAGAAGCCAGGTCCTGAGAGCGACCTTCACGAACGGTAGCAGCAACAGCGCCCAGGTACAGGCTTACTGCGCGGATTGCATCGTCGTTACCCGGGATAACGAAGTCTACGCCGTCCGGATCAGAGTTGGTATCAACGATAGCAAATACCGGGATGCCCAGGTTGTTTGCTTCTTTGATAGCGATGTGCTCGTGGTCAGCGTCGATAACGAACAGTGCGTCCGGCAGGCCGCCCATATCTTTGATACCGCCCAGGCTGTTTTCCAGCTTGTCCAGCTCACGAGTGCGCATCAGCGCTTCTTTCTTGGTCAGCTTGTCGAAAGTACCGTCCTGGGACTGAGTTTCCAGGTCTTTCAGACGTTTGATGGACTGACGAACGGTTTTCCAGTTAGTCAGCATACCGCCCAGCCAGCGATGGTTCACGAAGAACTGATCGCAGCTCAGAGCAGCGTCTTTTACCGCTTCGCTTGCAGCGCGCTTAGTACCAACGAAAAGGATTTTACCTTTACGAGCAGCGATCTTGTTCAGTTCAGCCAGAGCTTCGTTGAACATCGGTACGGTTTTCTCAAGGTTGATGATGTGAACTTTGTTACGCGCGCCGAAGATGAAAGGCTTCATTTTCGGGTTCCAGTAACGGGTCTGGTGACCGAAGTGAACACCAGCCTTGAGCATGTCGCGCATGGAAACAGTTGCCATGTTTAAAACCTCTATAGATTAAATTGGGGTTATGCCTCCACGTATCCCATATTACCGACCCCGAAGGGCACCCCGGAATATGTGCCGATACGTGTGTGTTATTACACAAAGTGAGCTATGTCGCTTACGTCCATCCTTGTGTATCTGAGATGGAACGGAAGTCCGGCGCGCTTTATACCACAAAATCCATCCAGACACCAACTCTTGTTGACGTCGCGTGCTGTTAATGATTCTCAGTTTGGCACCAGCCTGCCCGGACTGTTACCATTGACAGGACTTACTCTATTATTGTCGAAAATATCGACACTGCTGGACATACTCCATGGCTATCTCTATTAAGACATCTGAAGACATCGAAAAAATGCGCGTTGCCGGCCGCCTGGCCGCCGAAGTGCTGGAAATGATCGAACCCTACGTCAAACCGGGCGTCAGCACCGGCGAACTGGACCGCATCTGTAACGACTATATCGTTAACGAGCAGAAGGCCATTTCCGCCTGCCTCGGCTATCACGGCTATCCGAAATCCGTCTGCATTTCGGTCAATGAAGTGGTCTGTCACGGTATCCCTGATGACGGCAAGCTGCTGAAAGATGGCGATATCGTCAATATCGACGTGACCGTCATTAAAGATGATTTCCATGGCGATACCTCCAAAATGTTTATCGTCGGCAAACCGACGATTCTCGGCGAGCGCCTGTGCCGCATCACTCAGGAAAGCCTGTACCTGGCGCTGAGAATGGTGAAGCCAGGCATCAACCTGCGCGCGATCGGCGCGGCGATCCAGAAATTTGTGGAAGCCGAAGGTTTCTCCGTGGTGCGTGAGTACTGTGGCCACGGCATCGGCCGCGGGTTCCATGAAGAACCTCAGGTGCTGCACTACGATTCGCCGGAGACAAACGTCGTACTCAAACCAGGCATGACCTTCACCATCGAGCCGATGGTCAACGCCGGTAAAAAAGAGATCCGCAGCATGAAAGACGGCTGGACGGTGAAAACCAAAGACCGGAGCTTGTCTGCGCAGTACGAGCATACTATTGTGGTGACAGACAACGGCTGCGAAATTCTGACGCTACGCAAGGATGACACCATCCCGGCGATAATCTCGCACGATGAATGATGAAAAGCCGGCGCCCGCCGGCTTTTTTATTAGATAGTTTTTTCTTATGGTGACGCGATGAGCAACTCATTACCTGACACAGCCTCCCCTCTCCTGCCCGTCCCGCCGGAACACCCGGTGAGTTGGCCGCAGGGCGATCTGAACTGTGCCGCAATCAAGGCGCACATCGATACCTTCCAGCACTGGCTGGGCGAGACGTTTGACTCCGGCATCGTCGCGGAGCAGCTCATCGCGGCGCGCACCGAATTTATCGACCAGTTGCTGCAGCGATTATGGATCGCCTGCGGTTTTGAATCCGTCAGCGACCTGGCGCTGGTCGCCGTCGGCGGCTATGGCCGTGGCGAACTGCACCCGCTCTCAGACGTCGATCTGCTGATCCTCAGTCGTAAAAAACTGCCGGACGACCAGGCGCAAAAAGTCGGCGAACTGCTCACCCTGCTGTGGGACGTCAAGCTGGAGGTGGGCCACAGCGTACGCACCCTCGAAGAGTGCCTGCTGGAAGGTCTCTCGGATCTGACCGTTGCCACCAACTTAATCGAATCGCGCCTGCTGATCGGCGACGTCGCGCTGTTCCTTGAACTGCAAAAACATATTTTTAGCGACGGCTTCTGGCCATCGGAAAAGTTCTTCGCCGCCAAGGTCGAAGAGCAGAACGTCCGTCATCAGCGCTATCATGGCACCAGCTATAACCTCGAGCCGGACGTGAAAAGCAGCCCCGGCGGCTTGCGCGATATCCATACGCTACAGTGGGTGGCTCGCCGCCATTTCGGCGCCACCTCAATGGATGAGATGGTCGGCTTCGGCTTTCTGACCGAAGCCGAGCGCAATGAACTCAATGAGTGTCTGCATCAGCTGTGGCGCATCCGTTTCGCGCTGCATCTCGAACTCACGCGCTATGACAACCGTCTGCTTTTCGACCGCCAGCTCAGCGTGGCCCGCCGGCTAGGCTATGAAGGCGACGGCAACCAGCCGATTGAGCATATGATGAAGGACTTCTTCCGCGTTACCCGCCGGGTGAGCGAGCTGAATCAGATGCTGCTTCAGCTGTTTGAGGAGGCTATCCTCGCCCTGACCGAGGATGAAAAACCACGCCCGATCGATGATGATTTCCAGCTGCGCGGCACCCTTATCGATCTGCGTGACGACACGCTGTTTATTCGCGAACCGCAGGCCATTCTGCGCATGTTTTATATCATGGTGCGCAACAGCACCATCACCGGCATCTACTCAACGACGTTGCGCCATCTGCGCCACGCCCGCCGTCATCTCACCCAGCCGCTGTGCTATATCCCGGAGGCGCGCACGCTCTTTCTTAGTATGCTGCGCCATCAGGGGGCGGTAAGTCGCGGGCTGCTGCCGATGCATCGCCACAGCGTACTGTGGGCCTATATGCCGCAGTGGTCGCATATCGTCGGCCAGATGCAGTTCGACCTGTTTCACGCCTACACCGTCGATGAACACACCGTCCGGGTGATGCTCAAGCTGGAAAGCTTTGCCAAAGAAGAAACCCGCAGCCGCCACCCGCTGTGCGTGGAGCTGTGGCCGCGCTTAACGCACCCGGAGCTGATCTTAATTGCTGCCCTGTTCCACGACATCGCCAAAGGGCGCGGCGGCGACCACTCGATCCTCGGCGCGCAGGATGTGCTGAAGTTTGCCGAGCTGCACGGGCTGAACTCGCGCGAAACGCAGCTGGTCGCCTGGCTGGTGCGTCACCACCTGCTGATGTCGGTCACCGCCCAGCGGCGCGATATTCAGGATCCGGAGGTGATTAAGCAGTTCGCCGAGGAGGTGCAAACGGAAAATCGTCTGCGCTATCTGGTGTGTCTGACCGTCGCCGATATCTGCGCCACCAACGAAACCTTGTGGAACAGCTGGAAGCAGAGCCTGCTGCGTGAACTCTATTTCGCCACCGAGAAGCAGCTGCGTCGCGGCATGCAAAGCACCCCGGACATGCGCGAACGAGTGCGTCACCATCAGCTGCAGGCGCTGGCCCTGCTGCGGATGGACAATATTAATGAAGAGGCGCTGCATCAGATCTGGAACCGCTGCCGCGCCAACTATTTCGTGCGACATACGCCGACGCAGCTCGCCTGGCACGCCCGCAACCTGCTGCGCCACGATCTGAATAAACCGATGATCCTGCTGAGCTCGCAGGCCACCCGCGGCGGTACGGAGATTTTTATCTGGAGCCCGGATCGCCCTTACCTGTTCGCCGCGGTGTGTGGCGAACTTGACCGTCGCAACCTCAGCGTCCACGACGCGCAGATCTTCACCACCCGCGACGGTATGGCGATGGATACCTTTATCGTCCTTGAGCCCGACGGCAGCCCCCTTTCCGCCGACCGCCACGAGGCGATCCGCCAGGGGCTGGAGCAGACCATCACTCAGCGCAGCTGGCAGCCTCCGGCCCCGCGTCGTCAGGCGGCAAAGCTACGCCATTTTTCCGTGGACACCGAGGTGAATTTCCTGCCGACCCATACCGACCGAAAATCGTTTCTGGAGCTGATAGCGCTCGACCAGCCCGGGCTGCTCGCCCGCGTCGGGCAGGTGTTCGCCGACCTCGGGATATCGCTTCACGGGGCGCGAATTACGACAATTGGTGAGCGAGTAGAAGATTTATTTATAATCGCCACCGCCGACCGGCGTGCCCTTAATAATGAGCTGCAACAAGAAGTGCAACAACGGTTGACAGCGGCCCTCAATCCAAACGATAAAGGGTGACGTATTTTTTTTAGTGAATGGAAAGAAACAATGCAGCAGTTACAGAACGTTATTGAGTCCGCTTTCGAGCGTCGCGCCGACATTACGCCGGCTAATGTGGATACCGTGACCCGCGAAGCGGTTAACCAGGTTATCGCCCTTCTTGATTCCGGCGCGCTGCGCGTCGCTGAGAAGATCGACGGTCAGTGGGTGACGCATCAGTGGCTGAAGAAGGCGGTACTGCTCTCTTTCCGTATTAACGATAACCAGGTTATCGATGGTGCGGAAAGCCGCTACTTCGATAAAGTGCCGATGAAATTCGCTGACTACGACGAAGCGCGTTTTCAGAAAGAAGGTTTCCGCGTGGTGCCGCCGGCCGCCGTGCGCCAGGGCGCGTTCATCGCCCGCAACACTGTGCTGATGCCGTCCTACGTTAACATCGGCGCCTACGTTGACGAAGGCACCATGGTTGATACCTGGGCCACCGTCGGCTCCTGCGCGCAGATCGGTAAAAACGTGCATCTGTCCGGCGGTGTCGGCATCGGTGGCGTACTGGAGCCGCTGCAGGCGAACCCGACCATCATCGAAGATAACTGCTTCATCGGCGCGCGCTCTGAAGTGGTTGAAGGGGTGATTGTCGAAGAAGGCTCCGTCATCTCCATGGGCGTTTACCTCGGTCAGAGCACCAAAATCTACGATCGCGAAACCGGCGAAGTCTTCTACGGCCGCGTACCGGCTGGCTCGGTGGTGGTCTCAGGCAACCTGCCGTCGAAAGATGGTAAATACAGCCTATACTGCGCGGTGATTGTGAAGAAAGTCGATGCCAAAACCCGCGGCAAGGTCGGCATTAACGAACTGCTGCGCACCATCGACTAAAGCAAATAAAAAGCGGGAGATATCCCGCTTTTTTTATATTTGATGCTGGCGAAAATGGATTTTTTCGTTAATTATTCAATGGTTATGATGCTATCAAAGGTACCGTTATGTACGATAATCTGAAAAGTCTTGGCATTACCAACCCTGATGAGATCGATCGCTATAGCCTGCGGCAGGAAGCTAACAACGATATTCTGAAAATCTATTTTCAGAAAGACAAAGGCGAATTCTTCGCCAAGAGCGTGAAGTTCAAATATCCGCGTCAGCGCAAAACCGTCGTCGCCGACGGCGTCGGCCAGGGCTACAAAGAGGTCCAGGAGATCAGCCCCAATCTGCGCTACGTTATCGACGAGCTGGATCAGATCTGCCAGCGCGATCGCACTGAAATCGATCTCAAGCGTAAAATCCTCGACGATTTACGCCATCTGGAAAGCGTGGTCACCAATAAGATCAGCGAAATCGAAGCCGATCTGGAAAAGCTCACCCGTAAGTAAGAGCATCCCGGCGGCGCGTTGCCTGGCCGGGCTGGTGGTCTCTATCCACTCCAGACAGCATGCATCGTCCAGGCCGGGTATGGCGCGTCGCTGCCCGGCATTTTTTTGCCTCCACGTCTTAGCGTTGTTCGTCCAGCTGCAGCGCGATATACAGCAGCAGCCTGTCGTCAAAGCTACCGAGATCCAGGCCGGTCAGCTCCGAGATACGGTTCAACCGGTACTCCAGCGTATTGCGATGAATAAACAGCGCCTTTGACGTCGCCAGCGGCTGCACGTTATGGCGAAACCACGCCTGCAGCGTCCGCCGCAGCAGCCCGTTGTTGTCCATGGCCTTCAAACGCGCCAGCGGACGGGCCAGCTCATTGGCCTGCCAGCCGCCGCGCAGGCTGTCGAGCAGCACCGGCAGCATCAGATCCTGATAGAAATAACTGCGGCTCTCCGGCATCCGCTGCTTGCCAACCATCATCGTCGTCCGTGCGGTACGGTAAGAGCGGGCGATACTTCCTGGGCCGGTGAAGAAGTTGCCCAGCGCCACGCGAAAGCGCAGCTGGCCATTCTCTTTCATCCTGGCGATAAGCTGCTCGACGCGCCGGACGTGATCGTCAGCGTCCCAGCGGCCAAAGCTGTTCAGCGCCGGTTTCAGCACCACCATTTCCGTGAGCGAGACAATGGCCACCAGATTATTGCGATCGGGGGTGGTCAGCGCGTTCTGTAACTGTTGCAGTTCCGCCATCGCGCTGTCCACGCCGAGCTGACCGCTGTCTACCTCAATCATCGCCACCACGCGCGGCTGATTGAGATCGATGCCTAAACGCTGAGCCCATTCGTTCAGCGCCGGGGTATGCTCTTCCGCCTGAATCAGGTTCATCACCAGCTCTTCGCGCAGACGGCTGTCCTGGGCCAGGAGATGCATCAGCCGCGACTGCTCCAGCATCATCTCTGCTGTCATGCACACCAGCTCGCCATATTTTCGCAGCGACTCCGGCTCGCCGGTCAGGCCGATCACCCCGACGATCTCCCCCTCCAGGCGCAGCGGCAGGTTAATCCCCTGGCGAACCCCGTGCAGATGGCGAGCGACCGCGTCGTCGATATCCACCACCCGCCCCTGGGAGAGGACCAGCAGCGCGCCTTCGTGCAATTCACCAATCCTTTCCCGATCGCCGCTGCCGATGATCCGCCCGCGGGCATCCATCACGTTGATATTGGTATCGATGATGCGCATGGTCCGCGCCACAATATCCTGCGCCATTTTGGTATCAAGATGCCAGCCAGCCATGTAGTCCTCCCCTTTGCTGGGCACCAGCATAAAAGAGTCATCGTCGCGCTGCATTGTGCATTTGCACTAAGCCGGGGTGAGATATGTGGAGTTGTGGGGGCGGTCACAGAACGAAAAAAGCCCCTGCCCTCGGCGAGGGAAGGGGCTGGGAAGCGAGTGCTGGCGGTTACTGCAACAGCAGATAGATAGAGGCGTCGCCGCGCTGAATGTTCAGCGCCAGTACGGACGGTTTGGCGTCGAAGATTTTCCGCAGATCGGCGATGTTTTTCACCGGCTGCTGATTCGCCCCGACGATGACGTCGCCTTTCTTGAGGCCAATCTGTGCCGCCGGGGTACCGGCTTTCACATTATTGACCACCACGCCCTTATCCTGACCCTTATTGCTCATTTCCGCCCCTTCAATCCCGTTGAAGATAGTGCTGGAGTCAACCTGGGTCTGGTTGCTCTGCTGCAGTTCGACGGTCACGGTCACCGGTTTGCCGTCGCGCAGCAGACCAAGCTCAACTTTGCTGCCGATAGGCATGGTGCCGACCTGGGCACGCAGCGCGGCGAAGCTGCTGATCGCTTTCCCGTTGAGGGAGGTGATAACATCGCCGGCTTTAATGCCCGCTTTCGCGGCCGCCGAACCTGGCATTACCTGGCTGACGAAGGCCCCGCGCTGGGCATCGACTTTCATCGCTTTCGCCAGCTCAGAGTTCAGTTCGGTGCCCATAATGCCGAGCTCACCGCGTTTCACCTGGCCATATTTCACCATCTGCTCGGTCAGGTTTTTCACCATGTTGCTCGGGATAGCAAAACCGATACCGATGTTGCCGCCGTCCGGCGCCAGAATGGCGGTGTTGATACCGATCAGCTCGCCGTTGAGGTTCACCAGCGCACCGCCGGAGTTCCCGCGGTTAATCGCCGCATCGGTCTGGATAAAGTTTTCGTAGTTTTCCACGTTGAGGCCGCTACGGCCCAGCGCGGAGACAATCCCGGAGGTCACGGTTTCGCCCAGACCGAACGGGTTGCCGATAGCCACGGTGTAATCACCGACGCGCAGCGCATCGGAGTCGGCAAGCTTAATCGCCGTCAGATTTTTTGGATCCTGAATCTGAATCAGCGCGATATCAGAGCGCGGATCTTTGCCGACGACTTTGGCATCAAACTTACGGCCATCGCTCAGCTGAACCTTAATCGTGGTGGCGTTGTCCACGACGTGGTTGTTGGTCACCACATACCCTTTGGCGGCATCAATGATGACGCCGGAGCCCAGCGCCATAAATTTCTGCTGCTGGCCGCCGTCAGGCTGACCGCCCTGTCCGCCGCCCTGGCAAAACGGCGAACTCTGGAAAGGAGACCCATCCTGGCAGAACGGCGAATTATCGCCAAAGAACTGCTGGAAGTTACGTGGCATCCGTGGGGTATTAACGGTGGTGCTACCTTCAACGTTAATGCTCACCACCGACGGCATCACCTTCTCCAGCATCGGGGCCAGGCTTGGCATCTGCTGTGCATTAGTGGCCGAAGATGCCGTTTCTGCCGCGCTCGCAGAGAGCGGGGACAACGCCAGACCTAAACTCAGAGCCAGTGCACTCATTGCTAACGTGGTTTTTTTCATCAGTTTCAATCTCAATATCAGGTAACGAAAGTTGCTGTGTACGTGACTATCAGAGTCATTTTATAACGCTAAGTTCCGGAATTAAGTTTCTGGAAAAAGTAAAAATTTATTGTCCATCTTTACAAAACTCCAGCCTATTCCACCGCCATGAGTCGCCGATATTCATCCCACGCATACAAATCCGTCATCCCGCTGATATAGTCCTGAATCAGACGGCAGCGATAATAGTATTCCATCAGCGCAAATTCGGGCGCCGTACGCGCCAGTTTATTTACCGCTTCAACATAGGCCAGCCGGTGACGGGTCGAAAGTTTCTGATACAGCCGGGAGGCAATGGGTAAACGTCGTACCCGCTCCTGCGCTACTAATTCGCTGAAATCCTCCAGCGATAATTTCAGCAGCGGCTGATAGATATCCAACAGGCCGCTGATCACCCGGTAGCCCTGCAATTCCAGCTGCTCAACATCCGGATGGCTAAAGACCTGTTTCATCGCCACATTTTTATAGAGCTCCAGTAGCTGACTGCAATCGCTGTCGTCCTCCAGCAACGCATGATTAAAGTCCCCCGTGAAGATTGCCGGCAGGTTGTCAATAAATCGGCGCGCCGCGTAGGGCACCAGCTTATTCAGCGTATTCACCCGCAAATACATAAAAAACTGATCTTCCGCGCTCTGCTTCAGATAATTGGCTCGCGATTTCTCCCAGGCATTTTCTACTACCTGCGAAAATAACGAGCCTTTTTCATGACTGCCCCAGGCGTCGTAAAGATGCTGATAGAGCTGTTCTGCGCTAAAAATACGTTTTTCCACCGCGTCCTCGAGATCCGCGACGCAATATGAGATGTCATCCGCAGCCTCCATAATCCAGGTTAATGGAAACCGATTGTAAGGCGCGAGATCCAGTTCTTTACGCAAACGCGCGACATACTCTTCTTCGGCTAAATAATAGCCAGGTTTCTTCATTAAATAACTGTGGCTGGCCGGCGTCTCCTCAGACCACCACGCCGGACGAGTATATTTCAGGATACATCCCACCTGCGCCCAGGTCAGGTTCATACGCATTAGCGTATGGACCAGACGAATGCCCTGCGCGTTGCCCTCAAAGCTGCAGAGATCCTGGCGCACTTTACGGCGCAGCGCATTAAGCGATGTCTCTCCGTCATGCAGGCGTAAGGCCTGCACTTCGCAGCGATCGTCGGTCAGCGGCTGCCCGAGCGCATCGCCGGGCGCCAGGCGCTGACGGAACCAGTCGTTAATCGCCGCTTCGCCAAAATGGCCAAACGGGGGATTGCCGATATCGTGCATCAGGCAGGCCATCTCCACCACGCTCTCGAATGGCCCGGTCAGCTCTTCCAGGCCATACTCTTCCAGCAGCCTCAGCTCTTTCAGCCGGCTCAGCACCTCTTTGGCGATATAGCGCCCCACCTGCTGCACCTCCAGCGAGTGGGTCAGGCGAGTGCGCACCGCCGCGTTGCGCTCGAGCGGGAAGACCTGAGTTTTTTGCTGCAGGCGGCGGATTGCCGGCGAGTTGACGATCCGTCCCCGATCGCTTTCAAAGATCCGCAGGATGTCGCGCTCCGTCTCCACCCGCGGCGGCGAACGGAAGCGTCGACGCCAGTTTATCTTGTTGCGAAAATCAATCTTTGCCATAGCCTCTCCCGCGCGAGCAATACGCTTCCCCTTAAGCGCATGATAGACTATGCAACTAAACCTGACACATCGCGAGTAAATCTATGAAAATTGGCATTATTGGCGCTATGGAAGAGGAAGTTACCCTTCTGCGCGACAAAATCGAAAACCGCCAGACCATCACCATTGGCGGAAGCGAAATCTATACCGGCCAACTTCACGGCGTTGACGTCGCTCTGCTGAAGTCTGGTATCGGAAAAGTAGCGGCGGCGATGGGCGCGACCCTGCTGCTGGAGCGCTGCCAGCCTGACGTGATCATTAATACCGGTTCTGCCGGCGGCCTGGCGTCGACGCTGAAGGTCGGCGATATCGTCGTCTCCGATGAAGCGCGCTACCACGACGCCGACGTCACCGCCTTCGGCTATGAATACGGCCAGCTCCCTGGCTGCCCGGCGGGTTTTAAGGCGGATGAAAAACTGGTGGCCGCCGCAGAGAACTGCATTAAAGCGTTAGATCTCAACGCCGTTCGCGGCCTCATCGTTAGCGGGGATGCCTTCATTAACGGCTCTGTCGGTCTGGCGAAGATCCGCCATAATTTCCCGCAGGCGATCGCCGTGGAAATGGAAGCGACCGCCATCGCCCACGTCTGCCATAACTTTAAGGTTCCTTTCGTGGTGGTTCGCGCTATCTCCGACGTGGCCGACCAGCAGTCCCACCTCAGCTTTGAGGAGTTCCTTGCGGTCGCCGCCAGACAGTCCACCCTGATGGTGGAGAATCTGGTACAGAACCTGGCACGTGGCTAAGTCGCTATCCTTCGCGCTTGCCGCGCTGCTGTTACTCGCCCCGGCGTGGCTGCTGGCCGCGCCGCGGGTGATCACCCTCTCCCCCGCCAATACCGAACTGGCCTTTGCCGCCGGGATCACGCCGGTCGGCGTCAACAGCTATTCCGATTATCCTTCGCAGGCCAAAACGATCGAACAGGTTGCCAGCTGGCAGGGAATGAACCTGGAACGCATCGTGGCGCTCAAGCCAGACGTGGTGCTGGCCTGGCGCGGGGGCAATGCCGAACGCCAGGTTAACCAGCTGCAGTCTCTGGGTATTCATGTCCTGTGGGTACAGACCTCGACCATAGAAGAGATCATCGCTACCCTGCGTGAGCTGGCGCAGTGGAGCCCGCAGCCGGAAAAAGCACAGCAGGCGGCGCAGGCGATGCAGCAGGAATACGATGCGTTGAAAGCGCGCTATGCCAACGCGCCGAAGAAACGCGTCTTCCTGCAGTTCGGCTCCGCACCGCTGTTCACCAGCGGCCCCGGTTCGATTCAGGATCAGGTGCTAAGGCTTTGCGGCGGCGAGAATATCTTCGCCACCAGCCGCGTTCCCTGGCCGCAGGTGAGCCGCGAACAGGTGCTGGCCCGCCAGCCGCAGGCGATCGTGGTCACCGGGGATGCCAGCCGCATTGCCGAAGCGCAGCGCTTTTGGCAACATCAGCTCACCATTTCGTTGATTGCGTTACACAGCGACTGGTTTGAACGCGCCGGCCCACGTATTATCCTCGCCGCCAAACAACTTTGTGCGGCGCTTGACCAGGTAAAATAATCATCCGGCACACCGGATGTTCAGTGGGAATCAACGATGCTTGTCTATTGGCTGGATATTATTGGCACAGCTGTCTTCGCGATCTCCGGCGTACTGCTGGCCGGAAAACTGCGTATGGACCCATTCGGCGTGCTGGTGTTAGGGGTAGTGACGGCGGTAGGCGGCGGGACCATCCGCGACATGGCGCTGGCGAATGGCCCGGTATTCTGGGTCAAAGATCCCACCGATCTGGTGGTGGCTATGGTCACCAGCATGCTGACCATCCTGCTGGTCCGCCAGCCTCGCCGGCTGCCGAAATGGATCCTGCCCGTTCTTGATGCCGTCGGTCTGGCGGTGTTTGTCGGCATTGGCGTCAATAAAGCTTTTCTCGCTGGCAGCGGCCCGCTGGTCGCGGTGTGCATGGGGGTGGTGACCGGCGTCGGCGGCGGGATTATTCGCGACGTGCTGGCGCGGGAAATTCCTATGATTCTGCGTACCGAAATCTACGCCACCGCCTGTATCGTCGGCGGTATTGTCCACGCCACGGCACACGACACCTTTCATCTCCCGCTGGAGAATTCGGCAATGATGGGGATGGTGGTCACCCTGGTAATTCGTCTGGCGGCTATTCGCTGGCATCTGAAGCTGCCGACGTTTGCCCTGGACGATAACGGTCGGTAATAAAAGCAAAACGGTAACCTTAAGGTTACCGTTTTTAGGGTTTGCTCCCTCCCGCTGGGGGAGAACTCGCTTTAAACGCTGAACGAGGAGCCGCAGCCGCAGGTGCTTTTCGCGTTCGGATTGGTCACGATAAAGCGCGAACCTTCCAGCCCTTCGGTATAGTCGACCGAGCCGCCGACCAGATACTGCAGGCTCATCGGGTCAACCACCAGGCCGACGCCCTGTTTCTCAATGGTCATATCCCCTTCGTTCACCTGATCGTCAAAGGTGAAGCCATACTGGAAACCACTGCAACCGCCGCCGGTGATATACACGCGCAGTTTCAGGTTCGGATTATCTTCATCCGCAATCAGGTGTTTTACTTTATTGGCTGCGGCTTCGGTAAACTCCAGCGGCAACGCTACGTCATCACTCATTTTCTGCTCCCATTGATACTTCCGGCCGGTTAAAGAATAACCGGACCTTTTGAGCCATTATCTAATACCCTGGTAAATCGTTCAAGTATTCTCCCGGGGAGCCTGCTGCGCTTTTGCCGCCTGCTCGGCTTCCTGCTTCGCCAGAGTACGCTGCAGAATGGTCGAATACAAAGGCTTACCGCCGAGGAATTGCGCCAGTAGTGTTGCGCCAAGGCAGGTAATAATCATTGGCAAAATGAGCTGATAGTTATCGGTCATCTCCAGCACCAGCACGATCCCGGTCAGCGGCGCACGCACCGAGGCGGCGAGCAGCGCCCCCATGCCGGCAATCGCGAAGGTGCCGGCATCGAGATGGTAGGCCGGAAACAGCGGAATAGCCGCCATGCCGAACGCCGTGCCCAGCAGCGTGCCGAGCGCCAACATAGGCGCGAAAATCCCCCCTGGCGCGCCGGAAGAGAAGCAGATCAGCGTGGTCACCACGCGGGCAATAAAGATAAACAGCAGCAGTCCGACGGAGAAGTTACCGGCAGCGGCGATAGGGATCAAGTTAAAGCCACCGCCCACCGCGGAGGGCTGCATCAGCCCCAGCAGACCGCAGAGCCCGCCGATTAATCCGCCAATCAACACCCATTTTTTGATGTTGCCGCCGTGGATGCGCTGGAACAGATCCTGAGTGCGCAGCACCAGAAAATTAAACAGCGGGCCAAAGCAGCCAAACAGCATGCCCAGCACCAGATACAGCCATAGGGTATTTACCGGGGCGTTGCTTAGTTTACCCACCTCAATGATCGCCGCTTCGCCGTTGAAAATGCGAAACACAATGCTCGACATGATCACGCCGGTAAACACCGCTTTAATGGAGATCAGGTTGTAGCGGAACTGCGGGCGCATCTCTTCGATGATAAACAGAATACCGGCCAGCGGCGCATTAAAGGCCGCCGAAAGCCCCGACGCCGCACCGGTCGCCAACAACGTATGCCGCGCTTCCGGACTGCGCATGCGGAAAACGTCCAGCACCATGCGCCCAATGTTGCCGCCAAGCTGTACCATCGGTCCTTCACGACCCAGCACCATCCCGGCGCCAAGGGTCCCCATGCCGCCAACGAATTTCACCGGCAGCACGCGCCACCAGCGCACCGGCCGCAGCTCCTCCAGCGCGCCCTCAATTTCCGGAATCCCGGAGCCGCCGGCCTCCGGCGCAAAACGACGCACCAGAAAATAGCCGACCATCGCCAGCAGCGCCGACAGGATAAACGCCAGCGGCCAGACCAGATACCAGTGGTCCGCCACCTGCGCCAGCGCGCCGATCCGCTGGTTCTGCACCCAGTTCACGCTCTTTTCAAAGGCGACGCCCACCAGCCCCGCCAGCGTGCCGACCACTGCCGCCATAAACAGCACCGCCAGCGGCGTTTTATCGCGTTGAATCAGACGGCGCACCGCATCGCCGCGACGCACCCGCACAAACTGATGTGCTTCAAAAGAGGGAGTTTCTGCTTTCATGCCGTTATCAATTATTGGTAATACAAATGAAGAGAGCGGCATTTTAGCCGTCCCGGCGCGCTGCGTCGTCAAAAAAATGCCCTTGCGGCACATTGTTTCAATTGGGCAAAACTTTCATAACCATCCTGGAATAACTTAGAATAGCCGATAAAACATTTTTCACGAACCAGGACCCTGGCCATGAGCAAATCTGAAAATCTGTACCACGCTGCGCGCGAACTGATCCCCGGCGGCGTTAACTCGCCGGTGCGCGCTTTCACCGGCGTCGGCGGCACACCGCTGTTTATCGAACGCGCGGATGGCGCTTACCTCTATGACGTGGATGGGAAAGCCTATATCGATTATGTCGGTTCCTGGGGTCCGATGGTGCTGGGCCACAACCACCCGGCTATCCGCAATGCGGTGATCGAGGCGGCATCCCGCGGCCTGAGCTTTGGCGCGCCGACCGAAATGGAAGTGAAAATGGCGGCCCTGGTGACCGAGCTGGTGCCGACCATGGATATGGTGCGGATGGTGAACTCCGGTACCGAAGCCACCATGAGCGCCATTCGCCTGGCGCGCGGCTTCACCGGACGCGACAAAATCATTAAGTTCGAAGGCTGCTACCACGGCCATGCCGACTGCCTGCTGGTGAAAGCCGGTTCCGGCGCGTTGACCCTCGGCCAGCCGAACTCGCCGGGCGTCCCGGCCGATTTCGCCAAACATACCCTGACCTGCACTTATAACGACCTCGCCTCGGTGCGCGCGGCGTTCGAGCAGTATCCGCAGGAGATCGCCTGCATCATCGTCGAGCCGGTGGCCGGAAATATGAACTGCATTCCGCCGCAGCCGGAATTCCTGCCGGGCCTGCGCGCCCTGTGCGACGAATTTGGCGCCCTGCTGATTATCGACGAAGTGATGACCGGCTTCCGCGTGGCGCTGGCAGGCGCTCAGGCTTACTACGGCGTGGAGCCGGATCTGACCTGTCTGGGGAAAATCATCGGCGGCGGGATGCCGGTAGGCGCCTTCGGCGGCCGCCGTGAGGTGATGGACGCTCTGGCGCCCACCGGTCCGGTCTATCAGGCGGGCACCCTCTCCGGCAACCCGATCGCCATGGCGGCTGGCTTCGCCTGCCTGAACGAAGTGGCGCAGCCGGGGGTCCATGAAACCCTGACTGAACTGACTAACCAGCTGGCGCAAGGCCTGCTGGACGCGGCGCGTGACGCCGGGATCCCGCTGGTGGTCAATAACGTCGGCGGCATGTTCGGCATCTTCTTTACCGATGCCGAAACCGTCACCTGCTATCAGGACGTGGTGAAGTGCGACGTTGAACGCTTCAAGCGCTTCTTCCATCTGATGCTGGAGGAAGGCGTGTACCTGGCGCCGTCAGCGTTTGAGGCCGGCTTTATGTCCGTGGCCCACAGCGAAGAAGATATCGACAACACCATCGACGCCGCGCGCCGGGTATTTGCCAAGCTGTAAGGTGCTTGAATGCCTGGTGGCGCAGGGATTTTCCCGGAGGAGGCGCATTGCGCCTTATCCGGGCTACCAAATCGCACAGCGCTGTAGCCCCGGTAAGCGATAGCGCCACCGGGGATGTTGAAGCCATCCAGGACCGTTAGCGACTCTGCTTTCTCAGCAAATAAATAAAGTAAGGCGCGCCGATAAAGGTCGACAGTAGCCCCGCCGGGATCTGATACGGGAACATCATCATCCGTCCGCACCAGTCGGCGAAGACCAGCAGCAGCCCGCCAGTCAGCCCGGAGATCACCATATGCGGTAGGGTTCGCCGGAAGCCCATCATCCGCGCGATATGCGGCGCCATCAGCCCGACAAAGCTCAGCGGGCCGATGGTCAGCGTCGCCGCCGCCGTCAGGCAGGCCGCCAGCAGCAGCAGAACAATCCGCGATGACGTCAGCGCCATGCCCACCGCTCGCGCCGCCTCCCCGCCCAGCGGCAGGATGGTTAACCAGCGACGACAGAGCGGCGCCAGCGCCAGCAGCGCCAGCATTACCGCGCCGCTACGCACCACCCTCTCCGGCGTCGCGCTATATGTCGACCCCGAAATCCACGTCAGGATCTGCGCCATACGCGGATCGCCGCTGGCCTGCAGCATCATCAGCAGCATAGTGAAGGCGGTGCTCAGCGCCATCCCCGCCAGCAGCATCCGATGCGGCGAGAAGCCGCCGCGCCCGGCGGCGAGCATAATGATCAGCAAGGTGGCCGCCGCGCCAAGGCTGCCGGCCGGCAGCAGCCAGCCAAAGGCGTCGCCAGGCACGAAGAACAGCATCAGCACCACGCCAAAAGCCGCGCCGGAGCTGATGCCCAGCACTTCCGGGCTGGCCATCGGGTTGCCGGTCAGGCGCTGGATAATACAGCCGGCGACCGCCAGCATGACCCCGGCGAACAGCGCCGACAGCACCCGCGGCCAGCGCCAGGGCAGGAGTTGCTCCAGCAGATCGCCGTGGGCCCACAGCCAGCCGTGGGCATCGCGACCAAAGGCCAGCGCCACGCTCACCGCCAGCAGCAGCAACGCGACGCCTGCGAGAACAAACCATTGCACATGATAGCGCTCAGGCTGCACATTATCGCCGCCGTTCATCACCGGGGCGCTGATGCTGCGCAACCGCGGCAGCAGCCACAGCAGCAGCGGCGCGCCAATCAGGGCGGTGACCGAGCCGGTGGAGACTTCCCGCCATACCCGGCTCAGCCAGAGGATCACCTGATCGGAAAGCCACAGGAGCAGCGCGCCGATCAGCGCCGCCAGCAGCAGCCGCGCCAGCAGCCGACGGGCGCCAAGCATTTTCGCCAGCAGCGGCGCGAACAGGCCGATAAAGCCGATAATCCCTACCGCGTTCACCAGCAGCGCGCTGATGACGATCGCCAGCGTCAGGGCGCCGAGGCGCGCCAGGGACAGCGCCAGCCCGAGGTTACGCGCCACCCCGTCATCGAGCCCCATCAGGGTCAGCGGCCGCAGCAGCAGCAAGGTGAGTATTGCCCCGCCAAGCAGCTGCGGCCACAGGCGCTGCGCTACGCTCCAGTCGGTCTGCGTCAGCGTCCCGGTGCTCCACAGGAACATGCTTTGCAGCTGGTCGTGATGGAAAATCACCATCAGCTGGTTAAGCGCGCCACAATAAAGGCTGACCACCAGCCCCGCCAGGATCAGCGTTACCGGCGACAGGCGCTTACCCCACGAGACGCCAAACACCAGCGCGCCCACCAGACAGGCCCCGGCCAGCGCGGCGAATTGCGACGCCAGCACGCCGGGAATAGCCCATAACGTGGTGACCGTTATCCCCAGCTGCGCGCCGGTGGCGACGCCAAGGGTGGTCGGTTCCGCCAGCGGATTACGCAGCACCTGCTGGAACAGGACGCCAACCAGTCCCAGCCCGGCGCCCACCAGCAGCGCAACAGCCAGTCTCGGTAACAAACTGTAATGAAACAGCATTTGGGCGATATCATCGACATCCGGCTGCCACAGCGCCTGCCGCCACTGCGCATAGGGCAAGGCGACATTGAGGTTGACGATGCTCAGCGCGAAGGCGACGCCCAGCAGCCCGGCCAGCAGGATAATAGCTAACGGCGAGAGACGCGTATTCATGCCGGACTCCCCTGGGCATCAGCCAGCACGCGGGCAAAATGCATCGCTGACAGCGTCGCGCCGTAGAACCAAACCGCCGGAACGCGCTGGAAGCGGCCCGCGCGCACGAAGGGCATCGCCTGCCATAGCGGCGTCGCCAGCAGTTGAGCCATATCTCGCTCATTGCCATGGTCGAAACAGATGACATCGGCTTCGTTAAATGCCGCCAGCCTGTCGATGCCAACGCTAACGCTTCCCCAGAATGCCGCTTCGCCGTGCCAGGCGTTTTTAATACCAAAGCGATCAAGCACCTCCTGGAACAGGCAGTTTTCGCCAAACACCAGCACGTGCCGGGGATCGAGCAGAGAGATCATCAGCAGCGGACGATCGCCGCGCCCGGCAAAACGCGGACGCAGGCTCTCCATCAGCGCGTCGAACTCCGCCAGATGGCGCTTCGCCTGCTGCGTTTTGCCCAGCAGATCGGCCATTTCCAGTAGCGAACGCTGGGCCATCGCCAGCGGCCGTTTGCCGTCGCTGAAGGTGAAACCGCGGCCGGGCGCGATACGCGCCAGCTTCTCCGGCGACGGGCCGTAGCCCGCCGACCAGACGATAAACGACGGTTTCATCTGCGTCAGCAGTTCAAGGTTGGGTTCGGTACGCAGACCAACATCGATCACCGAGTCGGGCAGCGCGGGTTCGTTCACCCACAAGCGATAGTTGGGAATATCGGCCACGCCATAGGGCGTCACGCCGAGCGCCAGCAGCAGCTCCGCGGGCAGCCACTCCAGGGCGACCACGCGCTGCGGGTCGACGTCGGCCGCCTGCGCGCCGCGCATCTGCCACAGCAGCGGCGAGAGCGCCATCGCGATCAGCAGGCGGCGTCGGGTTATCAGAGTTGGGTTCATCATCAATAGACAAAGCTTACCGGCGCCGCACCGGCCGGGTGTGGCAGGATCCCCATCGGGATGCCATAGATCTGTTCCAGAGTGTCGCTGCGCATCAGTTCCGCCGGCGTCCCCTGAGCAATCATTTCTCCGCCGCGCAGGGCCACCAGATAGTCGCAATAGCGGGCCGCCATATTAATATCGTGCAGGACGGCGATCACCGTCAGGCCGCGCTGCTGGCTGAGACGATGCACCAGCGCCAGAACATCGACTTGATGAGCAATATCCAGCGCCGAGGTGGGTTCATCGAGCAGCAGGCAGCGACTGTCCTGCGCCACCAGCATGGCGATCCACGCCCGCTGGCGTTCACCGCCGGAGAGGCTGTCCACCAGACGATGAGCGAGCGGCTTCAGCCCCACCAGCGCAATCGCCTCTTCTACTTTCTCACGGTCCGCTGCGCCAAAGCGACCCAGCGCGCCGTGCCATGGATAGCGGCCGATCGCCACCAGCTCGCGCACCGTCATACCTTCGGCCGGCGGCAGCTGCTGCGGCAGATAGGCCACTTTGCGGGCAAAGGCTTTGCTGCCCCAGCTCTCCAGCGGCTGCCCGTCCAGCAGCACTTCGCCTGCGGAGGGCGGCTGATGACGGCCAAGCATTTTCAGTAACGTCGACTTGCCGGAGCCATTATGGCCGATCAGGCCTGTGACTTTTCCGGTCGGGAAGGTGAGCGAGAGCGGATGGAGCAATGTGCGGCCAGGCACACGGAAAGTGACGCGATCCAGCGCGAAGGTGGTTTCTGCGTGCGGAGTCTGTTCCTGCATAGCGATAACCTGATAGAGGGCGCGGCGAACCGCGCCCGTAGGTGGTTAGAAACGGAAGGTGGCGGTGGCGACGACCTGACGTCCGGCGCCCCAGTAGCAGGCGTATTCGCTGTAGCAACTGGAGACATATTCGCGGTCGAACAGGTTGTTGACGTTGACGCCGACCGACGATCCCGGCAGGCCAAAGCGCGCCAGATCGTATTTCACCGTCGCATCCATCAGCGCATAACCGGCCACACTAAAGGCATCATTTTTCTTACCGGTGCTGGTGTCATTTTTGTAGTAGCTGACCGTTGAACCGATATAGCGCGCCCCGGCCCCAATCGTCAGACCGCTCAGCGCGGTTTCGTGGAAGGTATAATCCGCCCACAGGGAGGCCATGTTACGCGGCACTTCCGCCGGACGTTTGCCGTTGAACACCGTATCGTGAGTGTACTCCGCATCGGTGTAGCTGTAGGCTGCGGTGACGTTAATATTGGCGTTCACCGCCGCCTTCGCCTCCAGCTCAAGGCCGCGGGAGCGGATCTCGCCGGTCTGGATGCTGAACGCCTGGTTAGCCGGATCAGCCGTCAGGTTCTTGTCTTTGGTCAGCTGATAGACCGCCGCGGTGACCACCACCGGCATATCTTTCGGCACGTATTTCACGCCGGCTTCATACTGCTTACCGCGCGACGGATCGAACGGCTGGCCGCGGCTGTTGGAACCCGATACCGGTTCAAACGATTCGCTGTAGCTGAAGTACGGAGAGATGCCGTTATCGAACAGGTAGTTGATGCCGCCGCGCCAGCTGAACTGCTGGTCGTGATTCTCCGCCAGGCTGTTGGTGGCGCGGGTTAACGTTGAGGTCGTGGCGTAATCGTAACGGCCGCCCAGGGTCATCACCCATTTATCCCACTCCATCTGATCCTGCGCGTACAGGCCGGTCTGCTCCATCCGGTTGAGGACCGCGTACGGGAAGGTGACCTGAATATTCGGATTGCCGTACTGCGGATTGCTCATGCTGATAGGATCCGCCGTCCCGTAGTCGGCATCCACATCGTTACGCATCCGCGAGTAGTCCACGCCGGTCAGCAGCGTATGGCTGACCGCGCCGGTGGCGAAATCAGACTGCAGCTGGGTATCGACGGTGAAGGTGTTCAGGTGCTCGTCGGAGCGCACGTAGGCGCGATTCATGTAGCCCGGCGCGACATAGCCGTTGCCGTATACCGAACGATAGAGCGTATGCACATCGGCATAGCGCAGGTTCTGCCGCACGGTAAAGGTGTCATCGAACTGATGGGAGAAGCTGTAGCCCACCATCTTCTGGCGGCGGGAGATTTTATTATCGGACTCGCCTTCGTTGAAATCGGTCGGCAGCTTGTGCGCCTTACCGTTGGCGTCGTAATACGGCACCACGGTGCCTTCGCGCGGCAGCCAGCCGTAGTAGCCCGCATCCGGGTCATTCTGGAAGTTGCTCAGGAAGGTGAAGTCAGTTTTATCGTCCGGACGCCAGCTAAAGGAGGGCGCCACCGCGTAGCGGGTCGATTTCGCCATCTGCTGCTGGGCATCCTGACTGCGGCCAAGGCCGGTCAGGCGATACGACCAAACGCCAGCATCATCAATGGCGTCGCTAAAGTCAAACCCGGTCTGCCACAGATTGTCGGTGCCCATCTTAAACTGCACTTCTTTCAGCGGCTCGGTAGTCGGGCGCTTGCTGACCATGCTGACGATACCGCCCGGGTTGCTGTTGCCGTACAGCACCGAGGTTGGCCCGCGCATCACTTCCACACGCTCGAGGAAGTAAGGATCCATGGAGACTTCAGAGTAGTTATTCCCCTGCAGCTTCATGCCGTCCAGATACTGGTTGGTGTTGACGGTCGTCGAGGTGGTGAAGCCGCGAATGGTGACCACGTCATAGGTGGTCGAACTGCCGCGAGTAGAGAAGACGCTTGGCGTATAGGAGAGCGCCTCTTTTACCGTCGTCGGCTGGCGCATCTCCATCTCCTGGCGCGTCACCACCGACACAGACTGCGGCGTTTTTTCAATCGGGGTATCGGTTTTGGTCGCCGTGGCGGAGCGTTTTGCCGCGATAGTCGGCGCCGGTCCCCAGGCGCTTTCCTGGGCGGCCGGGGCGGCAACGACGGTGATAGTTTCTTCTTGCTTCGGTTGTTCTGCTGCCTGTGCGTAGACAGACATGCCGCTAACCGCCGTGGCTACTACAGCTGCGACTTTACGCAGCGAGTGATTTGGCTGAGCAGTTTTTGGACGCGCCATGGGTATATCTCTGATGAAAGTGAATGATAACGTAAACGAGAATTATTATTATGACGGGCGATATAATAGGCGAAACGTCGAAGGCAAGGCAAGCGATATGCCTGTCGCCGCCGGTCGAAGGCTGAATTAATAACCAGATAGTTATTATGGAGTTAAAGAGCCGTTAACTTTTTTACAGGCATAAAAAAACCCCTTAATACTTTCGTATTAAGGGGTCTGGTCGTGCGGTCAAAATCAGTTACTGCCGAACATATCCTTGATCCAGCCCGCGACGCCGTCGCTCTTTTCCTGCTGCTTCGGCGGCTGTTGCTGCTGTTGCTGCTGCGGCGGCGGTTGCTGCCCGGACTGATTAAACGGATTTTTCGCTTCCTGTTGCTGCAACTGCTGCTGTTGCATCATTTCGCCCTGACGGCACAGCGCATCCGGCTGCGTGGTCCAGACCGGCAGCGAACGCATACCGCCGCTGCAGACGAAGTTGCCGTTGCTGTCCACGCCCATATCAACCACGTCTTCCGGCACCGTCAGCACCAGCGGCGTTGGCGTCTGGTTCGCCAGATAGCGCTGGTAAATCGACATCGCGCCGCTGGCGCCGTACAGTTTGGTCGGCTGGTTATTGTCGCGACCCACCCAGGTGATGGTCACCTGACTACCGTCGATGCCGGCGAACCAGGTATCGACGTTATTGTTGGTGGTCCCGGTTTTCCCCGCCAGATGCAGGCCCGGATACTTCGCCCCCAGCTGACGCCCCGTACCGCGCTGCACCACCTGCTGCATAGTCCACAGCGTCATGTAGGCCGCCTGGGCAGGCACCGCGCGCTCCGCCTGCGGATAGCTCTGGTAGAGCACAGTGCCATCTTCGGCAATCACTGACCGCAGCGCGGAAAGCGGCGCACGGTTCCCACCGCTGGCGATGGTCTGGAAGGCCTGGGCCACTTCAATCGGCGTCAGGTTCAGCGCGCCAAGCAGCATCGACGGCACCGCGTTGAGCTGATTCTTCGGCGCCCCCAGTTTAGTCCAGGTATCGACTACCGCCGGCAAGCCCAGCGCCATCCCGAGGTTAACCGTCGGGACGTTCATCGAGCGAGTCAGGGCATCGACCAGCATCACCTGACCGCTGAAACGACGATCGTCGTTCTGCGGGGACCACGTCTGACCGTTGGACAGGCGAATCGTCACCGGCGCATCGGCGATCCAGGTATTCAGGCGATACTGATTCGGCTGGCTCAGCGCGGTCAGATAGGTCGCCGGCTTGGCCAGAGAACCAATCGATCGGCGGGCCTGCATCGCGCGGTTATAACCGGCGAACTGCGGCTCCGCGCCGCCGACCATCGCCCGCACTTCGCCGGTGAAGCGGTCAACCACCACCATGGCGGTTTCCAGGTCTGCCAGCTTACGCTGTTTCTTCAGAACCGGGATCCCTTCGGAGGCCGCTTTTTCCGCCGCATCCTGCGCCACCGAGTCGAAAGTGGTGAAGATCTTCACGCCGGAGAGATCTTTCACTTTATCGCCCAGCTTCGCCTGCAGTTCCTGACGAACCATCTGCATAAACGCCGGCTGCGGTGAAATCACCCCGCCGCGCGGCTGCACGCCCAGCGGACGGGCGCTGAGCATGTCGTACAGCTCCTGGTCGATAACCTGCTGCTGCTGCAGCAGACGCAGCACCAGATTGCGTCGTTCAAGGGCCAGTTTCGGGTTACGCCACGGGTTATAGACCGACGCCCCTTTCACCATCCCCACCAGCAGCGCCTGCTGGTCGAGGCTCAGCTCTTCCACCGGACGGCCGAAGTAATACAGGCTGGCCAGCGGGAAGCCGCGAATTTCGTTATCGCCGCTCTGGCCGAGGTACACCTCGTTCATATACAGCTCAAGGATGCGATCCTTGCTGTAGCGGGCGTCGACGATCAGCGCCATATACGCTTCGTTGGCTTTACGCCAGTAGGAGCGTTCGCTGGAGAGGAACAGGTTTTTCACCAGCTGTTGGGTCAGGGTACTCGCCCCCTGCACCGTTCGGCCTGCCGTCAGGTTCGCCAGCACCGCGCGGCCGATGGAGTAGAGACTGATCCCATCGTGCTCATAGAAGTGGCGGTCTTCGGTCGCCAGCAGGGTATCCACCAGCAGATCGGGGAAGCCGCTGCGCTTCACGAACAGGCGCTGCTCGCCGTTCGGCGACTGCAGCATGGTGATAAGACGCGGATCGAGGCGGAAGAAACCGAACTGGCGGTTATTATCCATATTCTCGATGGTCTCAAGATGGTCGCCGTCGAAAGTAAGACGCGCGCGCACCTGCCCTTCCTTACTGTCCGGGAAATCGAACGGACGACGGATCATCTCGATGCTGTTAGCCTGCACGGTATATTCGCCGGGGCGCGTCATCGCGCTGACCTGGCGATACTGCGTGGCGTTGAGCAGACGCACCATCTCGTTTTTGCTGATCTGCATGTCCGGCTCAAGGTTGACCATCCGGCCATAGACCGCGGCCGGCAGCTCCCAGACTTTACCGTCAATGCGGCTGCGGATTTTCTGGTCGAGGTAGACGCCATAGGCGGCAATCAGCACCGCGAAGACAATCCCCAGCTTGACCAGCAGCCACAGCCAGCTGCGCTTCCGACGAGGCTTGCCACCTTTGCCTTTGGCTTTTCTCGGCACCGGTTTCTCATCCTCATAATCATCGTCATCATACTCGTCGTCGTAGTCCTCTTCCCGGACCCGGCGACGGGTGACTTTCTGTTTAGTCGGACGTGAGGGTCTTCCCTTACGTCCGATAGGCTCGCGGTCATCTCCCGCCATGCTTTTTCTCCGCAACGTTCAGGCGCAAAGGCCTGATTCTCAATACTTCCCCTGTTCAGAGGAAGAAGAAATCTCTCAAATTAACGTCCAGGCTGCTTATCCTTCGGACGACAACCTGCTGGCAGGCAGGACGCGCCGCCAGCCTTTCAGAGGGTTGGTTTGCTTCATGTTACATGATACTAACAATAAAAATTCACCATAAAATCATTGTGTTAAACGCATCATCGGCAGAATAATTCAGAACATAGCACGTAATGTTCAGGGCATACAGGATAGCACTAAAATGCGACATTCTTAACCAGCATTTTACCTCCTGCGCACGTAACAAGATGGGAAAGAGTATGTTTTTTAATAACATAAAAAACGGCGCGCTTCCTGCCGGTCAACGCAGTGGCATCATCCGCAGATGAAAATATATTTTCCCAGCGCCAACGTTTATTATTGATAAAAGTAAAGTCGATTTAGCGCCTTTCCGTTGATAAAAATGAGAGCCTGTTAACATTTATGCAGAATAATATTTTATGATGACACCAGGTAAATATTTGTTAAACTAGCGGCCAGTGATTCATTATTTTGATTACTCTATGATGCGTATTCCGCTTATATTTCCGCTTTGCATGGTAGCCCTTCTCTCTGGCTGCCAACAAAAACCCGCCTCAACGCTCAGCCCGGCTATCAGCAGCCAGGCGCAGCTCGAGCAGCTCTCGTCCGTGGCGGCCGGGACGCGCTATCTCAAGAATAAATGTAATCGTAGCGATCTCCCCGCTGATGAAACGATATATCGGGCAGCGGTGAATGTCGGTAAAGCGCGCGGATGGGGAAATATTGACGTGGCGACGTTAAGCCCAAATAGCGACCGGCTTTACCAACAGCTATTACAGGACAGTACCCCGGAAGCCACACAGTGCAGTCAATTTAATCGTCAGCTCGCGCCATTTATTGCCAGCTTGCGCAGCGACTAAGCGAAATATCCTCAGCGCGCCGGTTATTGTGCGCGCTTTTATTCCTCTTTCGGCTCCTCGTCAATTTTTCCGCCCGGCCAGTCCTCCAGCGCCGCGAGGGTAAAGGTCGTGCCGTTGAAGCTGAAGATCGTCACATCCTGCTGGATCTGCTCCACCACCAGGTTCGGCAGGGGTGAATCGCCCTCCGTCCACGCTTTGCCGTTTAATACAATGCTGCGCTTTTCCGGTCGCGAGGCGTAGACATGGGCGCTGTAGCGCAGAGGCGGCAGCGTATCGCTGTCCACTTCCGGCGCCGCGGGCGCGCTGGCTTTTGCCGCCGGCGGCGGCGTCTTTGGCGCGGCCTCTCCGGCAGCGGTTAACGGCAGAAGCGCCGCATGCGCCACCGGCAAGGGCAGCGTTTGCGGCGGTGCCGGGTGACGCCACTGCTCGCCGCCAAACCAGCCGAGCGCGATAAATAATCCGGCGTACAGCGGGATAATCCAGCCGGGGATCTGCACCATCCGACCGCGACTCACCGGCGCGTCTGCCTGCGCGGACGGCGGCTGATGCGCCACCAGAGGCGGGATGCCTCTTTCACTATCATCACGAACAATCACAACCGTCTCCTGTTCCCTCACGGTGCAGAGAAGGCGCCCTTACGGGCGCCCCAGACTGCTGACAAAGTGCATTCTTCAGAGATTGCCCGGCGGCGCTACGCTAGTGCGGGCCGACAGATAACTGCATAACTGTTTGATATTGCAGTCTTTCGTAGGCCGGGTAAGGCGTAAGCCGCCACCCGACAGAAAGGCGAGCACAATAACGAAACAGGTTTGTCATCAGCCAGAGGCGCCCTTACGGGCGCCCTACGTTATGTTATTTACTGCTCACCGGCAGGCCAGCGCCCTGCGACTCGCCCTGCGGCAACTCGAGAACGGCAACCGACCAGGCCGGCAGCGTGACCGAACCGTCAGCGGCAACCTGCACGCCGCTCGCCAGCGACCGGTCGCCCGCCGCCTGCTGAATAGCGCTCAGCTGGAGCGATGTGCCGGCGAAGTCCTGCAGCGTCCGGCTTTCCGGCGCGGCGTTGATCGCCACCACGATGCCGTCGACACGGCTGTCCAGACTGGCGCCAGCCTGCATCCCGTCATCGATGGTCATCACCAGCAGACCCGTCTGCTGATCGGCGCCAGTATTGCGGAAGTCCACGCGCTTCATCACCGTCGCGCCGTCGCCGAGGGTAAACAGCGGAGACGATTTACGCAGCGCGGTCAGCTCCTGATAAAACGCGGTCATCTGCTTGAGCTCCGTTTCACCCGGAGTAGCCACCGCGTCTTTCACCCGGGCGATAATGTCATAATTGCTGCCATCATCGCTGCTGCGCGGCATACCGACGTTGTAGTTGTTGTCCTGCAGGGAGTAGTCCACGCGGTTAAACCAGTCGCCGGAATCATACGAATCGCGGGTAAAGGATTTAGAGCGCAGCAGCTCCGAGCCCTGCTGGTCAAAGGCGATCCCCTGGCCGAGCATCACCGTCGCCAGCGACACCGCCTGCATCCGGACGCGGGTATCGAGATCCGCCTCCTGAGCGGCTTTATAGCTGATCATGTCCCACAGCGTCTGGTTATCGTGTTTTGACACATAGTTCACGACTTCCGTCGGATCAGCCGCATAGCCGCCTGGCGCGCCGTTATAATCAATCTCGCTGCCTCTCTTCACCGCGCCGTCTTTGTCGATCAGCACAAAGTCCGCAAGGTTACCGGCCATGCCGAGACGGGTCAGATCGGCGAGGTGACGCGCCTGATCGTCGCTCAGGGTGGTCAGCTCATTCGGCAGAACGCCGGCCCCGCTGCCCACGCCCTGGTTCTGGCGTAATGCGTCACCGGAGTCGAACGGCCCGCCGCCGCGCACGGCGTCGCGCAGACGATCGGAGAACGTGCCGATCCCGGTGCCTTTGAGATTGATTTGCGAGGCAATTTCAAAGCGATCGCTCTGGTTGGAATCCCAGCCTTCGCCAAAGAAGTAGATATCCGGGTTCAGCGCTTTAATGCGTTCCCAGGCCGAGAGGATCTGCGCTTTCGGGTGGTAGCCCATCAGGTCGAAGCGGAAGCCATCGATCTTATAATCGGTGGTCCATACCGCCAGTGAATCGGCGATAAGCTTGGCGAACATCCGGTGCTCTGGCGCCGAGTCGGAGCAACAGGTAGCCGATTCCACGCTGCCGGTGGTTTCGTGCAGACGCTGGTAGTACCAGGGGACGATCTTATCCAGTACCGAGGTGCGATCGGTCGGGCCGGCGGCGTTGGTGTGGTTGTACACCACGTCCATAATGACGTTCATTCCCAGATCCTGCTTGATCGCCTGAATCATGGTGCGGAACTCTTTAATGCGCGCCGTGCCTTCCGGATCGGTGGCGTAGGATCCTTCCGGCACCGTGTAGTGGAACGGATCGTAGCCCCAGTTATAGGAGTCGGTCTGCGCCACCAGCGTATTCAACGCCTGCACCTGCGGGTTATCCTTGCTGTCGTTCTGCTTCAGCTGGGTCAGCACCTCTTCGACCGTCGAACCGCTGTCGCAATAGCCCGCGAACTCGCTGCTCTTCACCGCGCTGTTGATCTCGCACAGGCGACTGAACGGATGCTGAATATCGGCGACTTTGTCGCTGAACTCATTGACCGTCGCCAGATCGAAGACCGGCAGCAGCTCAATATGGGTCACGCCCGAGGCCGACAGCTGTTTCAGATGCTGGACCATATTGCTCTCCTGGGCGGTGAGCGCCAGATACTTACCGCGCAGTTCGGCGGGAACGGTTTGATCCCAGGCAGAGAGATCGCGAATATGCGACTCGTGGATCGTCATTTTCGCCAAGTCGGCTTTGGTTTTCTGCGCGTGCGGCATCGTCAGCCCGTCCCAGCCTTCCGGCTTCAGCGCGCTGTCGTTGAGATCGACCACCTGGCTGTACTCCGAGTTGGTCGACAAACTGTGGGCGTAGGGATCGGTCACTTCGTACTGCTCGACTTTACGCGACTGCGGGTGGTAGACCGTCATCGCGTAGCGGTAGAAGGCGCCCTTCAGGTCGCTTCCCCCCTGCCAGGACCAGGCGCCGGAGGCGCTATCGCGGGTCATCGGGTGACTGGCTATCACTTTCTTGTCCGCGCTATAGATCACCAGCTCGACCTGCTGCGCCGTGGGCGCCCAGACGCGGAAGGTCACGCCGCTATCGGTTAGCTGGGCGCCATAGCTCAGCGCCTCGGCGGCGGCGGCATAGGTATCGTCCAGCACGCCGGCGGTCTGCACCTGGGTGGCTGAGCTCAGGATCCCATCGCTTTCCGCGGCTATCGCCACCGTCTCGCCCTGCAGCAATTCATCGACGTTAACATCATCCGGCAGTTTAAAGGCTGGATAGCTGGCGAGATGCGGGAAGCGCATGCTTACCTGCTGGCTGACGGTGGTGGGGGTCAGCTTGACATATTTATCGCTAAATTCGCCGTTACTGTCGGCGGCCACCTTACTGCTGTGGCTGTAATAGAGGCGCACAATGGGTTTATTTTCCCCACCCGGCCACAGCAGAGTAGTCTTATCGACCCAGTGCGCATCGGCCAGCGCCACGCCAAAGGCGGCGCGGAAGGCGTCGGCGCGGGAGTCATAGACCGCGCTGTTGCCGGCGATGACCGATACCGTCCGATCGGTGAAATCACTGAAAGAGACGCGCAGGTCGCTGTCGATAAGCTTATTGGTGCCATCGCGGACGATAACGTTGATGCATCCGCTCTCTTTAGTCAGCGGGATCACCCAATAAGGGCCATATTTGTCGCTGCCGGTCGGGGTGGTGCTGACATCATTCCAGTCCGCCACCGGCGCGCTCAGCGCGTCACAGGTTTCGTTGTTCCATAAATAGAGGTTTTTCGTCGCATAGTCGGCCGGCGTGCTGCTGGTGATGCCGGCGATATCGACGAGATGAATGACAGCTTGCCTGGCGGAAGCCTGCACCGCTTCGCCTGGGACGGCAACGTCCGGTAAGCGGACGACGACATCCTGCGGGTCGGGCGTGCCGGGAGTGCCTGGGTTGCCAGGATTGCCTGGTGAACCCGGTGAGCCAGAGGTAGAAGAGGAAGAGCTGTTATCACAGCCACTCAATAATACTAACGATCCAAGAAATAGGGCATGACAGGTATATCTGAGCATTCGATAGTCCCTAATATGCTTATTAAATTATAAAAGGTAAGAAAGGATGAATATCTTTACAGCGCGCTAATTAGATATTTTTGCTTTCCCAGGCGCAATCATCCCCCACAAATGAGCGGGGGGCGTAGGAAGCCGGGGGAGTAAATCAATAAAGGGAATGACGACCCGAAACCGCAAACTGATTATGATTCGCCACGCTTATCGCCACTCTCCGGCAATAAATAATTCAAAAGCCAATAATCACCTACCTGTTTCGGTAGGGTATTACGCCAACGTGCAGAAAAATAAATTAGCAAAGGAATTAAAATGCCAGTTTCTGTGATGAGGTTAACAAATATAAATAAAGGGATAATTAAATTATTACCACAAATTGTGACGCTCATCATATTAATAACCGCTATCCCACAGCTGGCGAAATTAACCTGGCGCGTGGTATTCCCTGTGAGTCCTGAGGATATTTCCGCCCTACCGTTAACCATGCCTCCGCCGGCAGATCCGGAATTAAAAAATGTGCGGCCCGCATTTACCCTGTTTGGCCTGGCGGTGAAAAATAGCCCCACGCCAACGGATGCTGCCAGTCTCAATCAGGTGCCGGTTTCCAGCCTGAAGCTACGCCTGGCCGGGCTACTCGCCAGCAGCAACCCGGCGCGCTCCATCGCTATTATCGAAAAGGGAAATCAGCAGGTTAGCCTTAGCACGGGCGATCCTCTCCCAGGGTATGATGCGCGGATCGCCGCCATTCTGCCTGACCGGATCATCGTCAACTATCAGGGGCGCAAAGAGGCCATTTTATTATTTAACGACAGTCGCGCGCCGTCGCCGCCGCCCACCGCCGCGGGCAACCCGCCCCTCGTGAAGCGACTCCGCGAACAGCCGCAAAATATCCTCACTTATTTATCTATTTCGCCGGTACTCAGCGGCGACAAACTGCTGGGTTATCGGCTGAACCCAGGCAAAGACGCCTCGCTGTTTCGCCAGTCCGGCCTGCAGGCAAATGATTTGGCGATTGCCTTAAACGGCATCGATTTACGCGACCAGGAGCAAGCGCAACAGGCGCTGCAGAATCTGGCCGACATGACCGAAATAACGCTAACCGTTGAGCGGGAAGGCCAACGACACGATATTGCTTTCGCGCTGGGGGATGAATAATTGCCAACCATGAAACGCCTGCGAAAAATGCTGCCTGCGCTGCTGATATTAACCCCGCTGCTATTTTCTCCGGCCGCCGCGGAGGAATTTTCCGCCAGTTTTAAAGGCACTGATATCCAGGAATTTATCAATACCGTCAGCAAAAACCTGAATAAAACGGTGATTATCGATCCCAGCGTACGCGGTACTATCACCGTGCGCAGTTACGATATGCTCAATGAAGAACAATATTATCAATTCTTCCTCAGCGTGCTGGATGTATATGGCTTCGCCGTGATCAATATGAATAACGGCGTGCTAAAAGTGGTCCGCGCCAAAGACGCCAAGACCTCGGCCGTGCCGGTCGCCAGCGCGGCCGCGCCGGGCGAAGGCGATGAAGTGGTCACCCGGGTGGTGCCCCTGACCAACGTCGCCGCCCGCGATCTCGCCCCGCTGCTCCGCCAGCTGAACGATAACGCTGGCGCCGGCAGCGTGGTCCATTATGAGCCCTCCAACGTACTGCTGATGACCGGCCGCGCGGCGGTTATCAAACGCCTGCTGACCATTGTCGAGCGCGTCGACAACGCCGGGGATCGCAGCGTGGTGACCGTGCCCCTTTCCTGGGCCTCCGCCGCGGAAGTAGTCAAACTGGTTACCGAGCTTAATAAAGATACCAGCAAGTCGGCGCTGCCGGGCTCGATGGTGGCGAACGTGGTGGCCGATGAGCGCACCAACGCGGTACTGGTGAGCGGCGAACCAAACTCGCGCCAGCGCATTATCGCCATGATCAAACAGCTCGACCGCCAGCAGGCGGTACAGGGTAACACCAAAGTGATCTACCTGAAGTACGCCAAAGCCGCCGATCTGGTGGAAGTTCTGACCGGGATCAGCAGCTCGCTGCAGAGCGACAAGCAAAGCGCCAGGCCAGTGGCCGCGATCGACAAAAATATTATTATCAAAGCCCACGGCCAGACCAACGCCCTGATCGTCACCGCGGCGCCAGACGTGATGAACGATCTTGAGCGGGTGATCGCCCAGCTCGATATCCGCCGCCCGCAGGTGCTGGTGGAGGCGATTATTGCCGAAGTGCAGGATGCCGATGGCCTTAATCTCGGTATCCAGTGGGCAAACAAAAACGCCGGCATGACGCAGTTCACCAATAGCGGTTTGCCGATATCGACGGCTATCGCCGGCGCCAACCAGTACAACAAAGACGGTACCATCAGCAGCTCGCTGGCCAGCGCCCTCGGCTCGTTTAATGGTATCGCCGCCGGCTTCTATCAGGGGAACTGGGCGATGCTGCTCACCGCCCTCTCCAGCAGTACCAAGAACGATATTCTGGCCACCCCCAGCATCGTCACCCTCGATAACATGCAAGCCACTTTTAACGTCGGCCAGGAAGTTCCGGTATTAACCGGCTCGCAAACCACCTCAGGCGACAACATCTTCAATACCGTCGAGCGCAAAACCGTCGGCATTAAACTGAAGGTGAAACCGCAGATTAACGAAGGCGATGCGGTGCTGCTGGAGATTGAGCAGGAGGTATCGAGCGTTGCCGACTCGGCCTCCAGCACCAGCAGCGATCTCGGGGCGACCTTCAATACCCGGACGGTGAATAACGCCGTGCTGGTCGGCAGCGGCGAAACGGTGGTGGTTGGCGGGCTGCTGGATAAAACCGTCACCGATACCGCTGACAAAGTGCCGCTGCTCGGGGATATCCCGGTGATCGGCGCCCTGTTCCGCTCCGACAGCAAGAAAGTGTCGAAACGCAACCTGATGCTGTTTATCCGCCCGACCATCATTCGCGATCGCGATGAGTACCGCCAGGCTTCTTCCGGCCAGTACACCGCCTTCAACAATGCGCAAACTAAACAGCGGGGTAAAGAAAGCAGCGAAGCGTCGCTCAGCAACGACCTGCTGCATATCTATCCGCAGCAGGAGACCCAGGCCTTCCGCCAGGTCAGCGCCGCCATTGACGCCTTCAATCTCGGAGGCCGCCCATGACGCCAGCCGCCGAACGCCGTCCGCTGTTGCCCTTCGCCTGGGCCCGCGCGCACCATCTTGTGCTGCTCAGCGACGGTGAACGCTGCGAAGCGCTGTGCCGCCCCGATACCGCCGCCCGGGCGCTGCTGGAAGCGCGCCGCCTGGCGGACGGGCCGATGCGCGTCAGCCGTCTGGCGCCGGACGCGTTCGAGAAAGTGCTGGTGCTCAGCTATCAGCGTGATTCGGCGGAGGCGCACCGCATGATGGCCGACATCGGCAATGAGCTCGACCTCTATACCCTCGCCGAAGAGCTGCCGGACACCGACGATCTGCTCGACAGCGAGGACGACGCGCCGATCATCCGCCTGATCAACGCCATGCTCACCGAGGCCATCAAAGAGAAAGCCTCGGATATTCATATCGAAACCTACGAGCGCCATCTGCAGATCCGCTTTCGCGTCGACGGCGTGCTGCGCGAAATTCTGCGCCCGCAGCGGCGGCTGGCCGCCCTGTTAATTTCGCGCATCAAGGTGATGGCCAGCCTGGACATTGCCGAAAAGCGGGTCCCTCAGGATGGCCGCATGGCGCTGCGCATCGGCGGGCGAGCAATCGACGTGCGCGTCTCCACCCTGCCCTCCAGCCACGGCGAACGCGTCGTCCTGCGTCTGCTGGACAAAAACAGCGTCAACCTGGATCTGCTGACGCTGGGCATGCCGCCCGCCCTGCTCGATCGGGTCGATGCGCTGATCGCCCGCCCGCACGGCATCATCCTGGTCACCGGTCCGACCGGCTCCGGGAAAAGCACGACGCTCTACGCCGCCCTCAGCCGCCTCGACGCCCGGGAGCGCAACATCATGACCATTGAAGATCCGGTGGAGTATGAGCTGGAGGGCATAGGCCAGACCCAGGTCAACGCCAAAGTCGAGATGACCTTCGCCCGCGGCCTGCGCGCCATCCTGCGCCAGGATCCGGACGTAGTGCTGGTGGGCGAAATCCGCGATGGCGAAACCGCCCAGATCGCCGTTCAGGCCTCGCTGACCGGGCACCTGGTGCTGTCGACCCTGCACACCAACAGCGCGCTGGGCGCCATTTCCCGTCTACAGGATATGGGCGTGGAGCCTTTTTTACTCTCTACCTCGCTGCTGGCGGTGATGTCGCAGCGGCTGGTGCGCCAACTGTGCCCGCACTGCCGTCAGCCCTGGCAGGCGGATGCCAACACCGCCCGGCAGATGGCGGTCCCGGTCGGCGCGCGGCTGTGGCAGCCCAAAGGCTGTCCGGAGTGTAATTTCATCGGCTATCGCGGGCGTACCGGGATCCATGAACTGCTGCTAATCGACGATCGCGTGCGCGCCGCCATCCACCGCGGCGAGAACGAGATCACCCTGATCCAGCAGCTGGGGCCAGCCTGGCAAACCCTGCGCCATGCCGGACGCGACAAAGCGCTGGCGGGGATCACCAGCTGGGAGGAGGTGATGCGGGTCACCGAACAGCAAACGACGGAAAGCGTCTAAGATGGCCCTGTTTCGCTATCAGGCGCTGGACGCGCAGGGCAAAACCCGCCGCGGCCTTCAGCAGGCCGACTCCGCCCGCCACGCCCGCCAGCTGCTGCGGGACAAGGGCTGGCTGGCGCTGGAAGTGACAACTGCCGACCCGGCGCGCCGACTGTGGGCCGGCGGATCCCTTACCCGGCGCACCAGCGCCGGTGATTTAGCCCTGCTCACCCGCCAGCTGGCGACTCTGGTTGCCGCCGGGATCCCGCTGGAAAAGGCGCTCGATGCCGTCGCCCAGCAGTGCGAAAAGCCGTCGCTAAGAACGTTAATGGCCGGGGTGCGCAGCAAAGTGCTCGAAGGCCACTCGCTGGCGGAGGCGATGCGCGGCTATCCCGCCTGCTTCGACGGGCTGTTCTGCGCCATGGTGGCGGCCGGCGAAACCTCCGGCCATCTCGACGGCGTACTGAACCGGCTGGCGGACTATACCGAGCAGCGCCAGCAGCTCCGCGCCCGCCTGCTGCAGGCGATGATCTACCCCATCGTACTGACGCTGGTCGCTATCAGCGTGATCGCCATTCTGCTCTCCACCGTGGTGCCGAAAGTCGTTGAGCAGTTTGTCCATCTTAAACAGGCCCTGCCCTTCTCTACCCGGCTGCTAATGAGCCTGAGCGACATCGTGCGCAGCGCGGGCCCCTGGCTGGCGCTGCTGTCGTTACTGGCGCTGCTGGCGCTGCGCTATCTGCTGCGCCAGCCCGCCCGGCGGCTCGCCTGGGACCGGGCGCTGCTGCGCCTGCCGGTCATCGGCCGCGTGGCCCGCAGCGTCAACAGCGCGCGCTACGCCCGCACCTTAAGCATTCTCAATGCCAGCGCGGTGCCGCTGCTGCTGTCGATGCGCATCAGCGCCGACGTCCTCAGCAACGCCTGGGCGCGCAGCCAGCTGGCGGCGGCCAGCGAATCGGTACGCGAAGGCGTCAGTCTGCATCGGGCGCTGGAATCCACCGCCCTGTTTCCGCCGATGATGCGCTACATGATCGCCAGCGGCGAACAGAGCGGCGAACTGACCGCCATGCTGGAGCGCGCGGCGGAGAACCAGGACCGGGAGCTGAGCGCGCAGATCCAGATGGCCCTCAGCCTGTTTGAGCCTCTGCTGGTGGTCACCATGGCCGGCATGGTGCTGTTTATCGTGCTGGCCATCCTGCAGCCGATCCTGCAACTGAACACCCTTATGAGTATGTAACTGTATTAATGGAGAAAACTATGCAACGGCAACGCGGTTTCACGTTACTGGAAATTATGGTGGTGATCGTCATTCTCGGCATTCTCGCCAGCCTGGTGGTGCCTAACCTTATGGGCAACAAGGAGAAAGCGGACCGCCAGAAAGTCGTCAGCGATCTGGTGGCGCTCGAGGGAGCGCTGGACATGTATAAACTCGACAACAGCCGCTACCCCAACACCGAGCAGGGACTGCAGGCGCTGGTGACCGCTCCGGCCGCCGAGCCGCATGCCCGCAACTACCCGGAAGGCGGCTATATCCGCCGTCTGCCGCAGGACCCGTGGGGAAATGAGTATCAGCTGTTAAGCCCGGGTCAGCATGGCGCCATCGACGTCTTCAGCGTCGGCCCGGACGGGATGCCCGACACCAATGACGATATCGGCAACTGGACCCTCGGGAAGAAATAGTGTCTCAGCGCGGTTTCACCCTCCTGGAGATGATGCTGGTCCTGCTGCTGATCGGCGTCAGCGCCAGCATGGTGCTGCTGGCGTTTCCCTCCGCCCGCACCCAGGAGGCCACACAGATCCTGGCGCGCTTTCAGGCGCAACTGGATTTTGTCCGCGAGCGCGGGCAGCAAACCGGTCAGCTCTTCGGCATTATCATCCACCCTGAGCGCTGGCAGTTTATGCGCCTGCAGCCTGCCGACGATAGCGCCCCGGCGGCGGCTGACGACCGGTGGGGCAACGCGCAGTGGCTGCCGCTGCAGGCCGGACGCGTCACCACGGCGGAAACCCTCCCGCGGGCCAGGCTGACGCTGCGCTTTCCCGACGGCCAGGCGTGGACGCCGGGCGAGCAGCCCGACGTGCTTATTTTTCCCGGCGGTGAAGTCACGCCGTTTCAGCTGCGGATTGACGCCGCGAGGGGCATCAACGTCGACGCCCAGGGCGACAGCCAGCCGCTGGCGGCGCGGGAGCAGCCATGAAGCGTGAAGCCGGAATGACGCTTATCGAAGTGATGGTCGCGCTGGTGATTTTCGCCCTCGCTGGCCTGGCGGTGATGCAGTCCACCCTGCAGCAGACGCGCCAGCTCGGGCGTATGGAAGAGAAAATCCTCGCCAGCTGGCTGGCGGATAACCAGCTGGTGCAGCTGCGGCTGGAGAAACGCTGGCCTGCCCTCAGCTGGTCTGAAACCACCGTGGAGGCCGCCGGGACGCGCTGGTTTGTCCGCTGGCAGGGAGTGGAAACCGCGCTGCCGCAGCTGCGGGCGCTGGACGTGGAGGTCCGGCGGCAAAAAAGCGATCCCGCGCCGCTGGCCACCCTGCGCACCTGGGTGACGCCGCCATGATAACGAAAATGCGCGGTTTCACTCTGATCGAAACGCTGCTGGCGCTGGCTATTCTCGCCGTCCTCAGCGCCGCCGCCGTGATGGTGCTGCAGAACGTCATCCGCGCCGATGGCCTGACCCGCGAGAAAAGCCAGCAGATCGCGGCCCTCCAGCGCGCCTTTCGCCAGATCGCCGACGATGTCACCCACATCATTCCCCGTCGCGCCAGAAACAGCGACACGTTTTTCTTCGCCGGACGTTTCCAGTTGCAGAGCGACGACTGGGGACTGGCCTTCAGCCGCAGCGGCTGGCCAAACCCGCAGGGGATCCTCCCGCGCTCGGAGATCCAGAACGTCAGCTACCGTCTGCGCCAGCAGCAGCTTGAGCGTCTGAGCTTCGATCAGCAGGATCCGCTGACCGGCAGCCAGCCGACGGTCCGGGTGCTGCTGCGCGAAGTAACCGCGTTTCGCCTGCGGTTTTACGCCGACGGGCGCTGGCAGGAAACCTGGGACCGCCCGCAGAGGCTGCCGCAGGGGCTGGAGATCACCCTGACGCTGGCGAACAGCGGGGAGATAACCCGCCTGTTTTTACTCACCCCGGGAGGCGGCCAGTGATAAATCGGCAACGCGGCGTCGCGCTCCTGATGGTGCTGTTCATCCTCGCCCTGATGATGATCCTCGCCAGCGCCATGACCGAGCGCACCGCGGTCATGTATCAGCATACCGCCGTGACCCTCGATAATTTGCAGGCCAGATGGTACGCCCTGGCGGCGGAAAATATGGCCGCCGCGCTGCTGCAACGCGATGCGCTGGACTCGCCCAGTCAAACGAACCTGGCGCAAACCTGGGCGCAGGAGGGGCGCCGCTTTACCCTCGACGATGGCGAAATCCGCGCCACGATCCGCGACGGGCACGCCTGCTTTAACCTCAATGCCATCAACCATCGCACGGATGAGGCTGGCGACGGAACGCCCTACCCGACCGACGTCTTCGTTCGGCTGCTGGCGCTGCTCGGCGAGCCGCCGCTGCGCGCCAGCCAGATCGCCGCCGCCCTTGGCGACTGGACGGACAGCGACGGCCAGCCGCGGCTGAACGGGGCGGAGGACGAGGTCTATATGGCGCAAACCCCGGGCTATCTCGCCGCCAACCAGCCGATGCAGGATGTCAGCGAGTTGCGCCTGCTGGCCGGGATGGACGCCGCGCTCTATCAGCGCCTGCTCCCCTTCGTCTGCGTCCAGCCGGATGACGCGCTGCAGGTCAATGTCAACACCCTGCGCCCCTCCCAGGCCGCCCTGCTGGTGGCCCTCTTTCCCGGCGATCTGACGCTGCAGGAGGCGCAACAGCTGCTGCACAACCGCCCGCGAACCGGGTGGAGCAGCGTCGCCGCCTTTCTCGCGCAGCCGACGCTGCAGAAAACCGATACCACGCTTGCCCGTCCCTGGCTGACGGTGCACAGCGCACGCTTTATCGCCGCTTTTACCGTGGTGACTGGCAATCTCCGCTTTCAGCTGCACAGCGTCCTGCAACAATCGGGGCGCACGTTTACCGTCGTCCAGCGGCGATATGGACTCTCTATGGTGGTCGATGAACAAGATTAATGCTTCTCCCCAGGCCATGCTGATCGTGCGCCTCGCCGCCGCGCAGGCGCCGCTGCACTGGCAACTCTTCGCCCCCGGCGAGCCGCACCACGAGGCCAGCGGCCGGTGGCCGACTGACGACGCCAGCCCTTTCCCGGCGCTGGCTGAGCAGTACCCGGCCTGGGTGCTGATCCCGGCCAGCGACTGCGCGTTTCACTCGCTCACCCTACCGGCGGGCCTGCGTAAACCGCCGCTGCAGGTGGCCCCGTTTCTGCTGGAAGAGCAGCTGGCAGACGATGTGGAAGCCACCCATTTTGCCCTGCTCCACCGCCAGCAGGCCCAATGCGAGATCGTCGCCGTACAGCGGCAAAAAATGCGCGACTGGCTGGCGCGCTGCGAATCGCTCTCCTTACAGCCCCTGGCGTTGACGCCCGACGTGCTGGCCCTGCCCTGGCAACCGCCGGCGTGGAGCGCGGTGCAGGTGGACGAGCAGTGGCTGATCCGCCACCAGCCGTGGGGCGGCATGGCGGCGGAAAACGTCTGGCTGACGGAGCTGCTGCAGAGCGAGGCGGAAGAGCACGTCATCGACAGCTATTCGCCGCCGCCCGCGGCGCCGGGCGTCTGGCGGGAGCAGCCTGCGCAGACATTGCTGACCCTTGCCGCACGCCATCCGGCAGCGCAGAAACTCAGTCTGCTGCAGGGGGAGTTCGCCGTCCGGCGGCGGTCTGCGCAGGCGAGCTGGCGTCCGGCGCGGTATGCCGCGCTGGCTCTGGCGTTACTGGCAGGGGCAAACAGCGTGCTGGACCATCGCGATCTGGCGCGTCAGGCCGAGGCGGCGCAACAGGCCAGCCGGGCCTTCTATCACCGCTGGTTTCCGACGGAGAAAAAGGTGATTAACCCGCGACTGCAGATGCAGCAGCACCTGCAAACCCTCACCCGTCAGGCGCAGCATGCCCCCCTCGTCGACCGCCTCAGCGCCTTGCAAAACATCCTCAGCGAAACGCCGGGGATCCGTCTGCGAGCGCTGAGCTGGGATGCCGCGGGCAATCGTCTGCAGCTGGATATCGCCGCGGTCTCTTCCCGGGCGCTGGAGCAGTTTACCCAGCGGGCGCAGCCGCGGTTTCGCGTCCGGCCGGGCGACATGATCACGAAACCGGATGGCATTGAGGGACAACTGACGCTGGAGGAAAACGATGGCTAATCTGCTTATCTGGTGGCGGCAGCGCACGCCGTCGGAGCAGCGCCTGTTGCTTGGTCTGACAGGGCTGCTGGCGGCATGCGCCTTCTGGTATGGGCTGTGGCAGCCCTGGCGAGCCCGCGAGGCGCAGTGGCGGCAAACCCTGGTGAAAGAGCAGGCCAGCCTGCGCTGGATGACGGAGCAGGCTCCGCGCCTGCAGCAGCTCAGCCAGCAGCCCGCGCCGGCGGCAAAAGAGGCGCTCACCGCGCTGGTGATGCGCGAGGCGGCGAGCCACGGACTGACGGTCGTCCGCCTGCAGCCGCAGGGAAAACGTCTGCAGATCACCCTTCAGCCCTGCGCTTTCCAGGCGCTGATCGACTGGCTGGACGCTCCGGCGATGCGCGGCGTCAACGCGATCTCGCTGTCCGTGACCGGGCAGCCGTCGCGGCCCGGCTGGGTCACGGTCAACCATCTGCTGCTGGAGCGCGACGATGAAGGCTAACTGGATCGCGGGCGGACTGCTGCTGGTCCTCTATCTGTTGTGGCTCACCGCCACCGCTCCGGCGCGCCTGCTGGCCCCCATGCTGCCGCCCGGCGTACAGGTGGGGCAGTTTAGCGGCAGCGTCTGGCGCGGCGCGGCGCAACCGGTCTACTGGCATGGGGAACGGCTTGAACGACTGGCGTGGTCGCTGACCCTGGCGGGCTGGCAGGTCTCTCTCAGCGATCCCCGCGGCGTGATGGGTCAGGCCCGGCTGTGGGGCCTTCGCGATCTGCGCCTACAGGAGGGGCGGCTCACCGCCCCCGCCAGCCTGCTCAGCCGCTGGTTGATGTCGACTATGCCCGTCAAGGCCGCGGGGGAGGTCACCTTCAGCCTGACCGAAGGGCGGTTCAGCGACGGACGCTGCCGGCATATCATCGCCGGAGGCGCGCAGTGGCGGCAGGCCCGATTGCACTCCCCGGTCGGCAGCCTGGAGCTGGCCCAGGTTAATGGCACCTTCCGCTGTACGGTGGACGGCGCCGTGGCGCTGACTCTCCGTCAGGACTCTCATCAGCTGAGCCTCAGCGGCCAGGGGACTCTGTCGCCCGATGGCCGCTATCTGTTTCGCGGCACGCTACAGCCCCGGCAGGGGATGCCGCCGCTGCTGGCGCTGCTGGTCACGCGCCCGACAGCGAATAACGCCCCGGGCCCGACGCCGTGGCAGCTGCAGGGAAAATGGTTACCACAGGAGCAAAAATGACGACACTAGCCGCGTTATCGCTGCACTTTCCCTTTGTCTGGTATGGCTTTCTACTGCTGTTCGGCCTGGCGCTGGGCAGCTTTTACAATGTGGTGATCTATCGTCTGCCGCGCATGTTGACCCAGACCGCGGACGACGAGCGGATAACCCTCAGCACCCCGGGCTCTTCCTGCCCGCAGTGCCGCCAGCCGATCGCCTGGCGGGACAATATCCCGCTGCTCAGTTTCCTCTGGCTGGGCCGTCGCGCCCGCTGCTGTCAGGCGCCCATCGCGTGGAGCTATCCGCTGACCGAGCTGGCCACCGGCCTGCTGTTTATCCTCGCCGGAGCTTTGCTGGCGCCGGGCCTGCCGCTGGCGGGCGGCCTGGTGCTGCTCTCGTTCCTGCTGATACTGGCGCGGATTGACGCCCGGACCCAGCTGCTGCCCGATCGCCTGACTCTGCCCCTGCTGTGGGCCGGGCTGCTGTTCAATCTTAACGAGGTGTACATTGCCCTGCCGGATGCGGTCGCCGGGGCGATGGCCGGTTATCTGGCGCTGTGGTCGGTCTACTGGCTGTTCCGCCTGCTGACCGGGAAAGAGGCGCTGGGCTATGGCGATTTTAAGCTGCTGGCGGCGCTGGGCGCCTGGTGCGGCTGGCAGGTTCTGCCGCAGGTGCTGTTGCTCGCTTCGGCCAGCGGGCTGGTGTGGACCCTACTGCAACACCTGTGGACCCGGCAGTCGCTGCAGCAGCCGCTGGCCTTCGGCCCCTGGCTGGCGCTGGCCGGCGGGGGTATTTTTCTCTGGCAGCAGATGGTCTAGCGTTTGCGATCCGACTGGCCGGGCAGGATGCCGCCCGGCAGCGGCGGCTACGAGTATTTTTTGCTGCGGCGGGTCGGGGCGGCGTTGGCCGGATCGTCCGGCCAGACGTGCTTCGGATAGCGTCCCTTCATCTCTTTCTGCACCTCGCGGTAGCTCCCTTGCCAGAAGGCGCTCAGATCGCGGGTGATCTGCAGCGGACGCTGGGCAGGCGACAGCAGCTCCAGCACCAGCGGCACCCGCCCCTCGGCGATCACCGGCGTCGTGGCCTCGCCGAACATCTCCTGCATACGCACCGCCAGCGCTGGCGGGTTCTCCGCATGGTATCGGATCGCCAGGCGGCTGCCGGTCGGCACGGTATAGTGCGTCGGCAGCTCGCGATCCAGCTTCTGGCGCAGCGGCCATGGCAGCCAGTCCTGTAGCGCCTGACGCAGATCCAGCGCCTTCAGCGCCCGCAGGGAATGAACGCCGTTCATCTGCGGCAGCAGCCATGCCTCCAGCGAGGCCAGCAGCGAAGCGTCATCCACTGCGGGCCATGCCTCTTCCGGCAGCCACTGCGCCGCACAGTGCAGCCGCAGGCGCAGCTGCTCAGCCTCTGGCGTCCAGTTGAGCACCCCGAGGCCTTTCTCACGAATACCGTTGAGCATCGCCTGATGCAGTTCTGCCTCAGAGGGCTTCGCCAGCGGCTGGGTCTTGATCACCAACTGGCCGATCACCGTCCGCCGCCAGGCTTTTAGCGTCCCCTGCGCTTCATCCCACTCCACCGTGTCGGAACTTTTCGCCAGTTCAGGGCGGGCGGCGATCAGCTCGCCGATTTCCACTGGCAGAGCCAACAGCATGCGGGCATCCGGCGAAGCGCTACCCTGCAGCAGCAGCGGAGCGATAAGCCATTCATGACGGCCCAGCGCGTCGTCGGCGTCCAGCATCGCGCCCATGCCGTTCGCCAGCTGGTAGCGCCCCTCCTGACCGCGGCGGCGGGCGATGCGATCGGCGAAGGCCGACGCCAGCAGCCCCGCCATTAGCCCGGCATCGGGCTGGCCGCCTCGGCGGGCCAGGCGTTTCATCAGCTGCTGCGCTCGCTGCTGCCAGTTGGCCTGCTGACGGGAAAAGACGGCCCCCAAATCCACCAGTCCGCCGCGCGGCGGCTCCTCGAGGATCGCCGCCAGCTTTGCCGCTGTCGCCGCCTCGTCATCGGTCTGCGCGGCGGCCAGCATCGCCGCCAGCCGCGGCTCGTTGCCAAGCGCTGCCATTTTGCGGCCAAACGCCGACAGCCGCTCGCCGTCCAGCGCCGACAGCGCCTCCAGCAGGCGACGCGCGGCGGCCAGATTGACCGCGGGCGGCTGATCCAGCCAGGCCAGCGCGGCCGGATCGTGGCAGCCCCACTGCAGCAGCTCCAGCAACAGCGCCGACAGATCGCTGTGCAGGATCTCCGGCTCGCTCTGCGCCGCCGCCCGTTCCGCCTGTTCTTTGCCGAGCAAATGCAGGCAGATCCCCGGGGAGAGACGACCGGCGCGTCCGGCACGCTGCGTCATCGATGCCTGGCTGATGCGCTGCGTCACCAGCCGGGTCAGGCCGGTACGCGGGTCAAAGCGGGCGACCCGCTCCTGGGCGCTGTCGACCACCAGGCGGATCCCCTCGATGGTCAAACTGGTCTCGGCAATATTGGTGGCCAGCACCACTTTGCGCTTCCCGGCCGGCGCCGGGAGGATCGCTTTGCGCTGTTCGCTTAAGGGCAACGCGCCATACAGCGGGCAGAGAATGACATCCTCCGCCACGCGCTCCGTCAGCTGTTCCAGAACGCGCTGGATCTCGCCGACGCCGGGCAGAAACAGCAGCATCGATCCCTGTTCATGCCGCAGGAGCTCCGCCGCCGCTACCGCCACCGCCTCATCAAAACGCTGGTGCGCGGAGAGCGGGCTGAAGCGACGCTCCACCGGATAAGCGCGCCCCTCCGAGACCACCACCGGCGCCTCCGGCAGCAGACGCTGCAGGCGATCGTTATCGAGGGTCGCCGACATGATCAGCAGCTTGAGATCGTCACGTAACCCCTGCTGGACGTCGAGCAGCAGGGCCAGGGCCAGATCAGCCTGCAGGCTGCGCTCGTGAAACTCATCGAGGATCACCAGCCCCACGCCCGTCAGCTCCGGATCGCGCTGGATCATGCGCGTCAGGATCCCCTCCGTAACCACCTCCAGGCGGGTCTGCGGTCCGACGCAGGTTTCGGCGCGCATGCGGAAACCCACGGTCTCCCCCGGCTTTTCGCCAAGCAGTTCAGCCAGCCGCTGCGCGACATTACGCGCCGCCAGGCGCCTCGGCTCGAGCAGGATAATGCGTCCCGCGATGTTGCCCTCGGCGAGGATCTGCAGCGGCAGCCAGGTCGACTTCCCGGCGCCGGTCGGCGCGTTGAGCAAAACCTGCGGCGCATGCTGCAGGGCGGATAACAGTTCTGGAAGGACAGCGGCAACCGGCAATGAGGACACAAAAGGCTCCGGGGGTTAACATTCAGGGGTTCGCATTGTAGCATCCCCCTAATTCATTACCGAGTCTCTATCATGTCTGAGCCGAAAAGGCTGTTTTTTGCGCTTGAACTGCCGTCTGCCGTCCAGAAGCAAATTGTCCAGTGGCGGGCAACGCACTTCCCCGAAGATGCCGGCAGGCCCGTCGCGGCGGATAATCTTCATCTGACGCTGGCGTTTCTCGGCGAGGTGAGCGCGGAAAAACAGCGGGCGCTGGCCGCTCTCGCTGGTCGCCTGCGCCAGCCGGGCTTTACCCTGACGCTGGACGATGCCGGACAGTGGCTACGTTCGCGAGTGGTGTGGCTCGGAACCCGCCAGCCGCCGCGCGGCCTGCTGCAGCTCGCCAGCATGTTGCGCGCTCAGGCGGCGCGCAGCGGCTGCTATCAGAGCCCGCAGCCGTTTCACCCGCATATTACCCTGTGGCGCGATGCTCGCCAGGCGGTGCCGATCCCGGCCCCCGGCTTTCGCTGGACGTTTCCGGTGAACGAGTTCGTGCTCTATGAGTCCAGCTTTAGCCGGGGGCGCACGCGCTACACGGCGCTGGAACGTTATCCGTTTGATAAGGAAAGTTGATGCAGTTTGATCCGCCGTTGCAGCCCGCCATTTTGCTTAAACGTTACAAACGATTTCTTGCTGACGTGGTCACCCCCGATGGCCGCGAGCTGACGCTCCACTGCCCGAATACCGGGGCGATGACCGGCTGCGCCGTCCCGGGCGACACCGTCTGGTATTCCACCTCGGACAATGCGAAGCGCAAATATGCCCACACTTGGGAATTAACTGAAACCCAGCAGGGCGCAGTTATTTGCGTCAATACGCTGCGCGCGAATTCTTTGGCGAAAGAGGCGATTTCCGCCGGAATAATTCCTGAACTTTCAGGCTATAACCAGCTGAAAAGCGAAGTGAAATATGGCGAAGAGAATAGCCGTATCGATATTATGTTACAGGCAGATGACCGACAAAACTGCTATATTGAAGTGAAATCGGTTACGTTGGCGGAGAAAGAATACGGTTATTTTCCCGATGCGGTGACCACGCGCGGTCAGAAGCATCTGCGGGAACTGATGGCCGTCGCGGCAAATGGCGACCGCGCGGTGATTTTATTTGCCGTCCTGCATTCGGCAATTGACCGTTTTTCTCCCGCGCATCATATTGATGCCAGATACGCACAGCTGTTAACAGAAGCCCAGGACAAGGGGGTGGAAATTCTCGCCTGGAAAGCGGAACTTTCTACGACGAGGATGACTCTGAATAAGCCGATCGCCGTGGTGTTAAACCCCGGTAAATAAGTGGCTAAATAGTGTTCGGGTCGCAAGCGCGAATACGCTTTTCTTCACAGGGTTGTCAAGTGTAACGTTTAGATAATTGCTATCCGGAAAAGCATCTGCTATTTATAGCGGCCTGATTTTCCCCCACATGGGGATCGATAGTGCGTGTTAAGGAGAAGCAACATGCAAGAAGGGCAAAACCGTAAAACATCGTCCCTGAGTATTCTCGCCATCGCTGGGGTGGAGCCGTACCAAGAGAAACCGGGCGAAGAGTATATGAACGAAGCCCAGCTGGCGCACTTCAAGCGTATTCTTGAAGCATGGCGTAATCAACTCAGGGATGAAGTGGATCGCACCGTATCGCACATGCAGGATGAAGCAGCTAACTTCCCGGACCCGGTAGACCGTGCCGCCCAGGAAGAAGAGTTCAGCCTGGAGCTGCGTAACCGCGACCGCGAACGTAAACTGATCAAAAAGATCGAGAAAACGCTGAAAAAAGTTGAAGACGAAGACTTCGGCTACTGCGAATCCTGCGGCGTGGAGATCGGCATTCGCCGTCTGGAAGCGCGTCCGACAGCGGATCTGTGCATTGACTGCAAAACCCTGGCGGAAATTCGCGAAAAACAGATGGCGGGCTAATCCCCTGCTGCCTCACTCTCTGGCGGGAGTCTCTCCCGCCTGGTTCTGTTGTCCGTACCATGACTGACTCACGCTATATAGGGCGCTTCGCCCCCTCCCCCTCCGGCGAACTCCACTTCGGCTCTCTGATCGCCGCGCTCGGCAGCTACCTGCAAGCCCGCGCGAACCAGGGTATCTGGCGTGTTCGTATTGAAGATATCGACCCGCCGCGCGAAGTCCCCGGTGCCGCCGATACCATCCTGCGCCAGCTTGACCACTACGGTCTGCACTGGGATGGCGACGTGCTGTGGCAGTCGCAACGGCACGAAGCCTACCGCGAGGCGCTGACGTGGCTGGGCGAGCAAGGGCTGAGCTATTACTGCACTTGCACCCGCGCGCGGATCCACGCCGTGGGCGGGATCTACGACGGCCACTGCCGCGATCTCGGGCTGGGGGCGGAAAACGCCGCGCTGCGCCTGCGCCAAACCCGTCCGGTGCTGCAGTTTAGCGACCGTCTGCGCGGCACGCTCATCGCCAATGAGCCGCTGGCGCGTGAGGATTTTATTATCCACCGTCGCGACGGGCTGTTCGCCTACAACCTGGCGGTGGTGGTCGACGACCACTTTCAGGGGATCACCGAGATTGTCCGCGGCGCAGACCTGATTGAGCCGACGGTGCGGCAGATTTCGCTGTATCAGCATTTTGGCTGGCAGGCGCCGGATTACCTCCATCTGCCGCTGGCTCTCAATGGCGACGGCAATAAACTCTCTAAACAAAACCACGCGCCGGCGCTGCCGGAAGGCGATCCGCGCCCCGAAATCGTCCGGGCGCTCCGCTTTCTGAATCAGGCGATCCCCGAGGAGTGGCAGGCCCTGAGCATCGATGATTTACTCGCCCAGGCCGTCGCCAACTGGCAGCCGGCGAAAATCGAGCATTCTCAAATGGCTCCCGCTGAGCTATGATTAGCCGCTATTTTTACACTGTACAGTTGATCTGAAGTCCGTCTGACACTACGAGGTGCACCATTTTTACCCGAGTCGCTAATTTTTGCCGTAAGGTGCTAAGCCGTGAGGAGCGCGAGGCAGAAGCCGCCGTCGAACCAACGCCTATGACGGTGATCCCGCGTGAGCAGCATGCTATTTCCCGCAAAGATATCAGTGAAAACGCCCTCAAGGTCATGTACCGCCTCAACAAGGCGGGCTACGAATCCTGGCTGGTCGGCGGCGGCGTCCGCGACCTGCTGCTTGGCAAAAAGCCAAAAGATTTTGACGTTACCACCAACGCCACGCCGGATCAGGTACGCAAGCTGTTCCGCAACTGCCGTCTGGTTGGGCGACGTTTCCGCCTGGCGCATGTGATGTTCGGGCCGGAAATCATTGAGGTCGCCACCTTCCGTGGCCATCACGAAGGGCATACCACCGATCGCGTCACCTCCCAGCGGGGCCAGAACGGCATGCTGCTGCGCGATAACATCTTCGGCTCGATCGAGGAGGATGCCCAGCGTCGCGACTTCACTATCAACAGCCTCTATTACAGCGTGGCGGACTTTACCGTTCGCGACTACGTCGGCGGCATGAAGGATCTGCAGGACGGCGTGATCCGTCTGATCGGCAACCCGGAAACCCGCTATCGCGAGGATCCAGTGCGCATGCTGCGCGCGGTGCGCTTTGCCGCCAAGCTCAATATGACCATCAGCCCGGAAACGGCTGAACCGCTGCCGCGCCTGGCCGCCCTGCTCCACGATGTGCCGCCGGCGCGTCTGTTCGAAGAAGTGCTTAAGCTGCTGCAGGCCGGGTATGGCTACCAGACCTACATGCTGCTGCGGGAATACAGCCTGTTCCAGCCGCTGTTCCCGACCATCACCCGCTACTTTACCGAGCGCGGCGACAGCCCGATGGAGCGGATCATCAGCCAGGTGCTGAAGAATACCGATACCCGCATTCATAACGATATGCGCGTCAATCCGGCCTTCCTCTTCGCGGTGATGTTCTGGTATCCGCTGCTGGAGACGGCGCAAAAAATCGCTCAGGAGAGCGGCCTGGCGTACTACGACGCCTTCGCCCTGGCGATGAACGATGTGCTGGACGAAGCCTGCCGTACGCTGGCGATCCCTAAGCGCATCACCACCCTTATTCGTGATATCTGGCAGCTGCAGCTGCGCATGTCCCGTCGTCAGGGCAAACGCGCCTGGAAGCTGATGGAGCATCCGAAATTCCGCGCCGCCTATGACCTGCTGGAGCTACGCGCCGGCGCCGAGAACAACCACGAACTGCAGCGCCTGACCAAATGGTGGGGCGAATTCCAGGTCGCCGCGCCGCCGGCGCAAAAAGATATGCTCAACGACCTCGGGGACGATCCGGCGCCGCGCCGTCGTCACCGTCGTCCGCGCAAGCGCGCGCCGCGCCAGGGTAGCGCATGACTCTGGTCTATATCGCTCTTGGCAGCAACCTTGCTTCTCCACTGGAGCAGGCGCAGGCGGCTATCCGCGCCCTGGGCGAAATTCCGCACAGCCGCGTGGTCGCCGTCTCTTCGTTCTACCGCACGCCGCCGCTGGGCCCGCAGGATCAGCCGGACTATCTCAACGCCGCCGTTGCGCTGGAAACCGCCCTGCCCCCCGAGACGCTGCTCGATCATACTCAGCGCATCGAACTGCAGCAGGGGCGAGTGCGCAAAGCCGAACGCTGGGGGCCGCGCACGCTGGACCTCGATATCATGCTGTTTGGCGATGCTGTCATTAACAGCGAGCGCCTGACCGTTCCGCACTACGATATGAAAAACCGCGGCTTTATGCTCTGGCCGCTGTTCGAGATCGCCCCGGACCTTCACTTTCCTGACGGCCTGGCGCTGCGCGCCGTGCTGGATAATCTCGGCGCGGAAAAGCCCGCCAGCTGGTAATCCCCTCTCCCTTTTTTAGCATTTGCGGCGATCGTCGTAATCGGTTGCCCAAAATCATTGCCCCTCTGAATGCTGCTGTTAGAATGCCGGTTAATATGACTTTCATCATCAGGAAATGTTATGAAACCGACCACCATTGCCCTGCTGCAGAAATGCAAACAGGAAAAGAAGCGCTTTGCCACCATTACCGCCTACGATCACAGCTTCGCGAAGCTGTTCGCCGATGAAGGCATAAATGTGCTGCTGGTAGGCGACTCGCTGGGAATGACGGTGCAGGGTCACGACTCCACCCTGCCGGTTACCGTGGAAGATATCGCCTATCACCCCCGCGCCGTCCGCCGCGGCGCGCCAAACAGCCTGCTGCTTGCCGACCTGCCGTTCATGGCCTATGCCACCCCCGAGCAGACCTTTGCAAATGCCGCCATCGTGATGCGCGCTGGCGCCAATATGGTCAAACTCGAGGGCGGCGCCTGGCTGGCCGACACCGTGAGGATGCTGGCGGAGCGCGCGGTGCCGGTTTGCGGCCATCTTGGCCTGACGCCGCAGTCGGTGAACGTATTCGGTGGGTATAAAGTGCAGGGTCGCGGCGATGCGGCGCAGACCCTGTTTGAAGACGCGTTAGCGCTGGAGGCGGCGGGTGCGCAGCTGTTGGTCCTGGAGTGCGTGCCGGTTGAACTGGCGAAGCGCATCACCGACGCTCTGACCATTCCAGTGATCGGCATCGGCGCGGGCAATGTCACCGACGGGCAAATCCTCGTGATGCATGACGCTTTCGGCATTACCGGCGGCCACATTCCTAAATTTGCCAAGAATTTCCTTGCCGAAGCGGGCGACATCCGCGCCGCGGTGCGGCAGTATATTGCCGAAGTCGAATCCGGAGTCTATCCGGGCGAAGAACACAGTTTCCATTAAGGAGTCTTGTTGTGCTGATTATTGAATCCGTACTGCTGCTGCGGCAGCATATCCGCCGTCTGCGTCAGGAAGGTAAGCGTATCGCGTTGGTCCCGACGATGGGCAACCTGCATGATGGTCATATGAAGCTGGTTGATGAAGCCAAAGCCAGTGCGGACGTGGTGGTGGTCAGTATTTTCGTCAATCCGATGCAGTTTGACCGCGTCGACGACCTGGCGCGCTACCCGCGCACCTTACAGGATGATTGCGAAAAGCTGAACAAACGTCATGTCGACTTTGTCTTCGCGCCGACGCCGGCGGAAGTGTACCCCCAGGGTACTGAAGGCCAGACCTACGTCGACGTTCCGGGATTATCCACCATGCTCGAAGGCGCCAGCCGCCCGGGCCATTTCCGCGGCGTGTCGACCATCGTCAGTAAGCTGTTCAACCTTGTTCAACCAGACGTCGCCTGCTTCGGCGAGAAAGACTTCCAGCAGTTGGCGCTGATCCGCAAGATGGTCGCCGACATGGGCTACGACATTGAGATCATCGGCGTGCCGATCGTCCGCGCGAAAGATGGCCTGGCGCTGAGTTCGCGTAACGGCTACCTGACCGCCGACCAGCGCAAAATCGCGCCTGGTCTGTATAAAGTGCTGAGCGCGGTGGCGGAAAAGCTGGCCGCCGGCGATCGCCAGCTCGATGAGATCATCGCTATCGCTGAACAGGAGCTGAATGAGAAAGGCTTCCGCGCCGACGACATTCAGATCCGCGATGCCGACACCCTGCTTGAGCTGACCGATGCCAGCCAGCGCGCGGTGATCCTGATGGCCGCCTGGCTGGGGCAGGCTCGCCTGATCGACAACCGGATCGTCACGCTCGCTCAGTAGACAGCGGGTAAAAATCGGGCAATACTGCCCGGGCTTTTCTCAGGGCGGGCGCCGTGTCCGCTCTGCTACATTAAGGTTGAAGGGTAGAAGTTATGATGCGTAATATGCTGCAGGGCAAGCTCCACCGCGTAAAAGTCACGCAGGCGGACCTGCACTATGAAGGTTCTTGCGCCATTGACCAGGACTTCCTGGATGCGGCCGGTATTCTGGAGAATGAAACTATTCACCTCTGGAACGTCACCAACGGCAACCGTTTCTCCACCTACGCCATTGCCGCCGAGCGGGGCTCCCGGATCATCTCCGTTAACGGCGCCGCCGCGCACTGCGCCAGCGTCGGCGATATTTTGATCATCGCCAGCTTCGTTACCATGTCGGACGAAGAGGCGCGCAGCTGGCAGCCTAACATCGCCTACTTCGAAGGCGACAACGAAATGAAGCGCCAGGCGAAAGCTATTCCGGTACAGGTCGCCTGATGGCCGCGACGCTGCGCTCAGGCGCAGCGTCGGTATTACCCCTGCGGCTGGTTACTGATCAGCCGCGACATCGTCTCCAGCGAATCCGTGCGTAAGATATATAACCGCTTTAACAGAAACGGATTGTCCCCCGGCTTCACCTTCCCACGCACCGTCGTTACCGCCATATGAAACCCGGCGTCATTCGCCGCCTGCACCGCCGTAGCGTTATAGCCACCGAAGGGATAGGAAAGGTAGAGAACGTGCGGATTAAACTGGCTCAGCGCCCGGCGCGAGCGGGCGAAATCAAACAGAATATTATGGTAATTGCGACTGAATAAAATCGGCCGCCGGCCGGCGTCAACCCGATGCAGGAAGTGAGTATGCGACTGAATATCAAAGACGTCCTGGATCTGGCGTAGCTCGGAAATGCTCATAAACTGCAGGGATTTCGGATCCCACTTCTGCGGATGGCGCTTAATACGCGAGGAGATAATAAACGCGGTGGCATGGAAACCGTACTGTTTCAGCACCGGATAGGCGTAGCGGTTCACCGATTTCAAGCCATCATCGAAAGTGATCGCCACCGCCCGCGCCGGGAGATTGATTTTATTACGCACATAGCCTTCCAGCTGATACAGGGTCAGCGTGGTATAGCCCTGATCGCGCAGCCAGGTCATCTGATTCGTGAAGGCGCGAACCGAGGTGGTGGTCGACGTATGACGAAAACGGGTGTTCTCTTCATCGCGCAGAATATGGTGATAGGTCAGCACGGGAATACCGTGATCCTCCTGCGCGTCCAGACTACTGACCCACGCCAGCCGGTCGCCAATGCGGATCTGAAACCAGGTCTGATTGAGCCGGTCCTTCAGCTTGCTGAGGATCGGATAGCGCAGATTGTTGGCCAGCGTGCCGAACGGCGCGCTGCTTACCGAGGGAGCGTCATAGAGCGGTGTATCTTTCCAGGTGAGTAAATTTTGGTTACTCAGCGGTTTATTAAGATCCCCCAAACGGTCCTCCACCCGCTGCTTGCCCTGCACCGGCTCGAGATGCCCTTTATCAATAAACCCGGTGCCAAAGCCGAAACGAAACTCATAGTAGTCAGCCGCCGTCGGGACGACTGCGAGGATCTGCCCGGCACGAACATTGCCGACGCTGACCACATGGTTTCCCACCTGCGCCCAGATGACCGCGTCTTCGGTGGTTTGCATATAGCGCACAGCCTTGCCCTGCTGGCTAAGCAGGCTGGCGGAGGCGCTGAGTGAGGTCAGGAAAAGAAGCAGGGTCAAAAATCGGGCAAGCATACGCATCAAACCGTTATACCATCAACGGCGGTTATTGTAACAAAAGCGGTATCTGTCCCGCTGCTTAATTTCCCCAGGCATCATGGCGCAACCGGAACGGGGGGTTCTTCTGCTGCTGATGCCACAGGCTGCTCACCATCGGCCCGCCCGCGCTGACGATCGCCTGGCGAAACGCCACGCTGCTTAACGTGCCTCGCAGGAGATACATTCGCTCAAGGAGTGGATAGCTGACGCCGGAGATCACTTCGCAGTGGGTATGTTTGTGACTCATCAGCGCCGCGGCCCGATAAGGCGCCGCACCGGTTTTGTCAGTGAGAAAAATGACCCCGTCCCCGGAGTCGGTGGCATGCAGCGCATCGCACATCATCCGGCTCAACATATTGCTGCTGAGATTGCGCCAGTAATTGACCGCCCGGCACTGGGCCAGCGGACCAAACTTTTGTTCAAGACGATCCAGCATCTCCTGCGCCAGCTCATCGTGACAGGTAATGACCCATCCGAGCATGCTTCCCTCCTTAGCCAGCGAATAATGTAGCAAGGTGAAGATGACGTATCGGTGATGGGAGTCAAAGATAAGCGGTTAGCGCTTCGCATATTTACTTCAGGAAGCGCTAACCATGATGAGTATCAGCTACGCAGGCCGCGACCGCGCTGAATTAACGACCAGCACAGCAGATAGAAGGCGACAATGAACACCACCAGCACGGCGAAGGTGGTCGCCAGCGGGACGTCGTTGATACCGAGGAAGCCGAAGCGAAAACCGCTGATCATGTAGACGATGGGGTTCAGATGCGACAGCCCCTGCCAGAACGGCGGCAGCAGGGTCAGCGAGTAGAACACCCCGCCGAGATAGGTCAGCGGCGTCAGCACAAAGGTCGGGATCAGGCTAATGTCATCAAAGGTCTTGGCAAACACCGCGTTCAGCAGCCCGGCCAACGAGAACAGCACCGCGGTGAGGAGCAGCGTCAGGGCGACAAACAGCCAGGAGTGAACCTGGAACGGCACAAAGAATAGCGACACCGCGGTCACCAGGATACCTACGCACAGTCCTCGCGCTACCCCGCCGCCCACGTAGCCGGCGATAATCACATGCGTCGGCACTGGCGCCACCAGCAGCTCTTCAATATTGCGCTGAAACTTGGCGCTGAAGAAGGATGAAGCGACGTTGGCGTAAGCGTTAGTGATCACCGCCATCATGATCAGGCCCGGGACGATAAACTGCATATAGGTAAAACCATGCATCTCACCAATACGCGAGCCGATCAGGTTGCCAAAGATCACGAAATACAGGGTCATGGTGATCACCGGCGGCACCAGCGTCTGCACCCAGATGCGCATAAAACGGTGGATCTCTTTGGTCCAGATGCTTTTCAGCGCGACCCAATAAAGCTGCATCATGCTGATTCTCCTTTTCGCTCATGCACCAGCGTGACAAACAGCTCTTCCAGACGGTTGGCTTTGTTACGCATACTCAGTACCTGCACCCCCTGGGCGCTCAGCTGCGCGAAGACGCTGTTAATTCCCTGCTCACGCAGAACCTCCACTTCCAGCGTCGAGGTATCGACCAGCTGGTACTGGTAGCCTTCGAGCTTCGGCACCGGGCTTTTTGGCGCGAGGTCAAGAATAAAGGTCTCTGACTTCAGCTTCGACAGCAGCGCTTTCATCGAGGTGTTTTCCACCAGCTCGCCGTGCTGGATGATGCCGATGTTGCGACATAGCATTTCGGCCTCTTCGAGATAGTGGGTGGTCAGGATAATGGTGGTTCCGCGATCGTTGAGATCCTTGAGAAAGCCCCACATCGAGCGACGCAGTTCAATATCGACGCCGGCGGTCGGTTCGTCGAGGATCAGCAGCTTCGGCTCATGCATCAACGCGCGGGCGATCATCAGGCGACGCTTCATCCCGCCGGAGAGCATCCTCGCGCGTTCGTTGCGTTTTTCCCACAGGTCGAGCTGTTTTAAATACTTTTCACTGCGGGAAAGGGCTTCTTTACGCTCAACGCCGTAGTAGCCCGCCTGGTTAACGACGATCTGCTGCACGGTTTCGAACGGGTTGAAGTTAAACTCCTGCGGCACCAGGCCAAGCTGGCGCTTGGCATTGACGACGTCTTTCTCCAGATCGTAGCCAAAGACATTGACCTGACCAGAGGTTTTGTTCACCAGCGAGCTGATGATGCCGATGGTCGTGGATTTTCCGGCCCCGTTCGGGCCCAGCAGGGCATAAAAATCCCCCGCTTCGACCTGCAGGTCGATCCCCCGCAGCGCCTGAACCCCGCCGGGATAGGTTTTTTTGAGCTGTTTTAATTCCAGAGCAATGGTCATTAAATATCTCTTCTCGTGTCGTGACACGTCATTAACCCGCCTGACTCACGTTTGCGCTGGACCGGCGCTGACGCCGCCAACGCATCTGCAGCCTGAAGTATCACGGGTTAAGATGGTTTTAAAAAAGGTGAGCTTACCCTATATTAGCGCAACGCACTTACTTGGTTACAGGCCGATAACGTCCATGAATGATATAGATACACTCATCAGCAACAATGCACTATGGTCAAAAATGCTGGTGGAAGAGGACCCCGGCTTTTTTGAGAAACTGTCGCAGACGCAGAAACCGCGCTTCCTGTGGATTGGCTGTTCGGACAGCCGCGTTCCCGCTGAGCGACTCACCGGCCTGGAGCCTGGCGAACTGTTCGTGCATCGTAACGTAGCGAACCTGGTGATCCACACCGATCTCAATTGTCTGTCGGTGGTGCAGTATGCCGTCGATGTCCTGGAAGTCGAGCACATTATTATCTGCGGACACTACGGCTGCGGCGGCGTGCAGGCGGCGGTGGAGAACCCGGAGCTGGGGCTTATCGACAACTGGCTGCTGCATATCCGCGATATCTGGTTTAAGCACAGCTCGCTGCTCGGTGAAATGCCAGAGGAGCGCCGTCTGGATACCCTTTGTGAACTGAACGTGATGGAACAGGTGTACAATCTGGGACATTCGACGATTATGCAATCCGCGTGGAAGCGCGGACAGAAGGTGACCATCCACGGCTGGGCTTACGGGATTCACGACGGACTGCTGCGCGATCTGGATGTCACCGCTGTGAGCAGGGAAACCCTCGAACAGCGCTATCGCCACGGGATCTCCAACCTCAAGATCAAGCACATCAACCACAGATAGCCTTCAGACTTCGCCACTCTGGAGAGCGCGGCGCGCGCTGTCCAGAGTGGGATATCCCCTTACTCGTCCAGCAGGGTGACTTTGCCGATATACGGCAGATGGCGGTAGCGCTGAGCATAGTCGATACCGTAGCCCACCACGAACTCATCCGGAATCGCGAAACCGACGTATTCAACCGGGACGTTCACTTCGCGGCGGCTGGGTTTATCAAGTAGCGTACAAATGGCCAGCGATTTCGGCTCGCGCAGGCTGAGGATTTCGCGAACTTTAGACAGGGTATTGCCGGAGTCGATGATGTCTTCCACGATCAGAACGTCTTTACCACGGATGTCTTCATCCAGATCTTTAAGGATTTTCACATCACGAGTGGTGGACATGCCGCTGCCGTAGCTGGAGGCGGTCATAAAATCGACTTCATGCGGCACCTGCACTTCACGGCACAGGTCGGCCATGAACATAAACGAGCCGCGCAGCAGCCCCACCAGCACCATTTCGCTGCCGCTGTTCTGATAATGTTCGTTGATTTGACGACCCAGTTCCGCGATACGCGCTTTGATCTCGGATTCCGGGATCATCACTTCTACAGTATGTTTCATAATACTAACCATTTGATTCTAAATATAAATCATCAAAGCCGCTGCTTTCGCCCCGACGATGACCGGCAAGCCATCCAGTATACCAGCAAAAAGAAATCTTCGGTGCAGGGATTAATAAAGCCATATTTGTGATTCCGATCACACTTGTTAAATCCTATAATTAATTGCAGTTAAAAAATTTAACAAACACATGAGTAACTTTTTATGGCTGAAACAAAGTCTCAACAATCAAGGCTCCTGGTGACGCTGACTGCGCTATTTGCAGCGTTCTGCGGCCTCTATCTATTAATCGGCGGGGCATGGCTGGTCGTGCTTGGCGGCTCCTGGTACTACCCTATCGCCGGGCTGGTGATGCTGGGCGTGACCGTAATGCTGTTCCGCGGCAAGCGCGCTGCGCTGTGGCTGTACGCCGCGCTGCTGCTGGCGACCATGATCTGGGGCGTCTGGGAAGTTGGTTTCGACTTCTGGGCGTTGACGCCGCGTAGCGATATCCTCGTCTTCTTTGGCATCTGGCTGATCCTGCCCTTTGTCTGGCGTCGTCTGCCGGTGCCTTCCGCTGGCGCCGTTGGCGCGCTGGTCGTCGCCCTGCTGATCAGCGGCGGCATGCTGACCTGGGCTGGTTTTAACGACCCGCAGGAAGTCAACGGCACCCTGAGCGCCGACGCTACGCCGGCCGCACCGATTTCCACCGTCGCCGACGGCGACTGGCCGGCCTATGGCCGTAACCAGGAAGGCCAGCGCTTCTCCCCGCTGAAGCAGATTAACGCCGATAACGTGAAGAACCTGAAGGAAGCCTGGGTGTTCCGCACCGGCGACCTGAAACAGCCGAACGATCCGGGTGAAATCACTAACGAAGTGACGCCGATTAAAGTCGGCGATACGCTCTTCCTGTGTACCGCTCACCAGCGCCTGTTTGCGCTGGACGCCGCCACCGGTAAAGAGAAGTGGCATTTTGACCCGCAGCTGAACGCCGATCCGTCGTTCCAGCACGTCACCTGCCGCGGTGTTTCTTATCACGAAGCGAAAGCGGATAACGCCCCTGCCGACGTCGTCGCCGACTGTCCGCGCCGCATTATCCTGCCGGTGAACGATGGTCGCCTGTTCGCGGTAAACGCCGACAACGGTAAGCTGTGCGAAACCTTTGCTAATAAAGGTATTCTCAATCTGCAGACCAACATGCCGGTCACCACGCCGGGCATGTATGAACCCACTTCACCGCCGATCATCACCGATAAAACCATCGTGATTGCCGGCGCGGTCACCGATAACTTCTCTACCCGCGAGCCGTCAGGCGTGATCCGCGGCTTTGATGTGAATACCGGTAAACTGCTGTGGGCCTTCGATCCGGGTGCGAAAGATCCGAACGCCATCCCGAGCGATGAACATCACTTCACGCTCAACTCGCCGAACTCATGGGCGCCTGCCGCCTACGACGCTAAGCTGGATCTGGTCTATCTGCCGATGGGCGTGACCACTCCGGACATCTGGGGCGGCAACCGTACGCCGGAGCAAGAGCGTTATGCCAGCTCGATTGTGGCACTGAACGCCACCACCGGTAAGCTGGCCTGGAGCTATCAGACCGTCCATCACGATCTGTGGGATATGGACATGCCTTCCCAGCCGACGCTGGCTGATATTGAGGTCAACGGCAAAACCGTACCGGTCATCTATGCCCCGGCGAAAACCGGCAACATCTTCGTGCTGGATCGTCGTAACGGCGAGCTGGTGGTCCCGGCGCCGGAAAAACCAGTACCGCAGGGCGCTGCCAAAGGTGATTACGTTACCAAAACCCAGCCCTTCTCCGATCTGAGCTTCCGTCCGAAGAAAGATCTGACCGGCGCGGACATGTGGGGCGCCACTATGTTCGACCAGCTGGTGTGCCGCGTGATCTTCCACCAGCTGCGCTATGAAGGTATCTTCACCCCGCCGTCTGAGCAGGGCACCCTCGTCTTCCCGGGTAACCTGGGGATGTTTGAATGGGGCGGTATCTCCGTCGATCCGAACCGTCAGGTGGCTATCGCCAACCCGATGGCGCTGCCTTTCGTCTCAAAACTGATCCCGCGCGGGCCAGGCAATCCGATGGAGCCGCCGAAAGATGCGAAAGGCTCTGGTACCGAGTCCGGCGTGCAGCCGCAGTACGGCGTCCCGTACGGCGTAACGCTGAACCCGTTCCTGTCGCCGTTCGGCCTGCCGTGCAAACAGCCGGCCTGGGGGTATATCTCCGCCCTGGATCTGAAAACCAACGAAGTGGTATGGAAAAAACGTATCGGTACTCCGCAGGACAGCCTGCCGTTCCCGATGCCGGTTAAACTGCCGTTTACCATGGGGATGCCGATGCTGGGCGGTCCGATCTCCACGGCCGGTAACGTCCTGTTCATCGGCGCGACTGCAGATAACTACCTGCGCGCGTACAATATGAGCAACGGCGAGAAGCTGTGGGAAGCCCGTCTGCCAGCCGGCGGTCAGGCGACTCCGATGACCTACGAAGTGAATGGCAAACAGTATGTTGTCATCTCTGCCGGCGGTCACGGCTCGTTCGGTACCAAAATGGGCGATTATATTGTCGCCTATGCGCTCCCGGATGACGCCAAATAAAACGCAAAACGGCAACGAAAGTTGCCGTTTTTTTTGGTGTTCCGTTCTTCTTCCCGTAGGGGATGGCAGCAGGTCGCAGAGACTTAAACCGTGAACCCCAACATCATCCCGGTGTCTTCATGTTCCAGCAGGTGGCAGTGGGCCATATAGGCAAACTCCTTCGGCGCCGGATGATCAAACTTCACTAATACTTCACTCACGTCCCCTTCCACACGAACGGTGTCTTTCCAGCCGCGACGATGCGCCGCTGGCGGCTTGCCGTTTTCGCTGAGGATACGGAACTGGGTGCCGTGGATATGGAACGGATGCAACATCATGTCGCCCTTACCAGAAATCACCCAGCGCTCATACTGGCCTCTGGCGGCGGCAAACATCGGCTCATTCATGTCGAAGGCTTTGCCGTTGATGCGGTTGGCGTTATGGAAATCAAAGCCCTCGCCTGACGACATGCCATGCTCCATGCCGGATCCGTGGTTCATGCTCATGTCGCCGTGATGCATATTCCCCATGTCGCTCATGTCGCCATGCCCCATCATGCCGTGATCCATTCCGGCCATCGCCTGGTCGCCATACTTCTCCATCAGCGCCTGCATGCCCATCCGGTCGAGCATCGGATCCATCGACAGCTGGAGCTGACGCTGCGTCAGCCCCGTCAGGGACGGTAACGCCGGGAGAGCGGCCAGAGTATCCAGCAGCTTGCCGGAGGCGGGAATGACCAGCGGCTGGACGCGCAGTACCGGCTGTGGTTTATCAAAAGGCGCAATCGCCATGCCCATCTGGCTCACCGGCAGGGTCACCAGATCGAAAGGTTTACCGTCGCTGGTGTCCACCAGCACCTCAAAGCGTTCCCCCATCAAGACCGGCAATTCATCGACCTTGACCGGCTCGGCCAACAGACCGCCATCGCTAGCCACTACGTACAGCGGGCGCTTATCGCTGGTGGCAAAATTGAGGGAACGGGCATTACAGCCGTTCAGCAAGCGCAGGCGCAGCCAGCCGCGCGGCGCGGCATGTTCGGGATAGAGGGCCCCATTGGTCAGTAGCGTATCGCCAAACCAGCCGACGGCGGCGCTCATCACATCCAGCTGATAGTCGATCTCGCCGGCGGCGGTGAACTTCTTATCCTGGACGATCACCGGCACATCATCGATTCCCCACTGCTTAGGCAGCAGCAGGCGCCCGCTCTCTTCATCCTCGATCAGCACCAGGCCGGCCAGGCCCATCGCCACCTGCCGGCCGGTGCTCCCATGCTGATGCGGATGAAACCAGCAGGTCGCCGCCCGCTGCGTTGGCGTGAAGCTTACCGTGCGGGTGGCACCCGGCGCGATAACCCCCTGTGGCCCCCCGTCGACCTCGCCCGGTACCTCCAGACCATGCCAGTGCAGCGTGGTCTCTTCCGCCAGCTGGTTAGTAATATCCACCGTGACGGTCTTCCCCTGCGTCAACTGCAGCGCAGGGCCCAGCAGCGACCCGTTGTAGCCCCAGGTAGTGGCATTCAGGGCGCCAAACCGCGTTTTGCCCGCCTGGATCCTGAGCGCGATGCGGTTGCGCGCATCGGCGGCTAACAGCGACGGTATCGGCAGAGCCGGGCGACTGGCGGCAAAGACCGCCCGGCTCCATAACGGCAATGCGCTGGCCATGCCGACCGCGGCGGTCAGTTTGAGGAAGTCTCGACGTTGCATATTCACATCCTTTTATTCTGCGGGCGAATATTTGAGCTTAAACCCTACCGTAACGGGAAGGTCAAGCAGAAGAGTAAGAATAAAGATCGGCGCTGTGTAAAGAAGTATGCTAATTTGAAGCGTCGGTGATCTAATGGTAGAAAAAATGAAGACGCTTTTCAGAACAATGGTACTCGGCAGCCTGCTTGCTCTCTCCGCCAACAGCTACGCGCTCAGCGAATCCGAAGCGGAAGATATGGCTGATTTAACCGCGGTTTTTGTGTTTCTGAAAAACGACTGTGGCTACCAGAACCTGCCCAACACGCAGATCCGTCGCGCGCTGGTGTTCTTTGCCCAACAGAACCAGTGGGACCTGAGCAACTATGACAGCTACAACATGAAAGCGCTTGGCGAAGACAGCTATCGCGATCTTAGCGGCATTAACATTCCGACGGCGAAAAAATGTAAAGCGCTGGCCCGCGATTCGCTCAGCCTGCTGGCTTACGTTAAATAATTCCCTGCGCGGGCGGCAACGCTCCGCGCCTTTAGCATTTCATTTTCCCCCTTTAAATATTTATATTTATTATTGTATATAAACAAACTTTATTTAATTGCGAACCTATCAATTTGCCAAATAAAGTAAACTCATAATAATGAAGAATGACTAAAAAACTAACAAAATATCATTATTCATATATTGCAAAATAAAAAGCACCCTTCTAGAATCCGGTAAAAATATACCTACTTCATGGACTGAAATTGTGAATATCTCGCTGACTCTTCGTGTTATCCCACTCGCCGCGCTGTTAGTAGCCGGCTGTAGCAATACCTCTTCCCGCCAGCCGGTTAAACCGATCGCCACGCCGCTGACGTCACAGCAGCAGGCAGAGCAGGAGCGGGCGGCCAGCGAACAAGCGCGCATTGAATCCTGTCGCCAGGCGCTGGATTCGCTAAAAGAGGTTAACCCACAGCAAGCCACTAAACTCAGCAATGACTTTAACGCTTTAGTGCGCGCGGCGTCACAATACAATAGCGTGCGCGAGAAAGTGGCGGATCCTACCCGGCTTGGCATTGACTCCATGTATCAGTTTAAATCCATCAAACTGTGCGCCGATATCCAGAAAACGCTGATCGATAGCCTGGTACAGCGTGGTGAAAGCAAACAGCCATGAACAGAGCCGCCACGCTGACCCTCAACGCGCCCCTGCTGATGCTCGTCGCTGCGCTGGCGCTTTCAACCCCCTTCACCGCCGGCGCCGCGCCGGCCTTTCTTGATTACGCCCAACAGCAAACCCAGCAATCTCAGGCGCAAGAAAAAAACGATGCCGCAAGCGCAAAACAAACACAAGAAAGCCGCCAGAGCGCAGATAATAAAAAAACCGGTACCAGCACCTCACAATTACAAAAAAGAATCACCAGCCAGCAGGCGGCGATTGCACAAAAAGATAAGCTTATACAGCAATTAAAAAAACAGCTTGCCGCTACGCCGCAAACGGATACTGCCGGAGCGAATGAGCAAGCGGCGTTGAATAAGAGAATTAATGAATTACAGGTCGCCTTAAGCGCCGCTACTGCAGAAAAAGAGGCATTAATAAAAAAAGCAGGCGTTGTGCAGAATAATAATCTACAGCAAAGCCAGGCCGCGGCGCGTCAGCAGATCCAGCAATTAACGACGCAGATTCAGCAAGCCGAAGCTGAAAATAAACGCCTCAGCGCCAGCTTTACCACGCTTAATAAAGATAAACACGCGCTAATGACCCAACTGGCCGCAACGGAAAAAGAGAAACAGGCCGCTCTTGAGCAGGTCAAAGCGCTTAACGCTGACAAACAGCCGCTGAC
>NZ_KV792590.1:0-8964 GCF_001808265.1 Klebsiella sp. HMSC16A12 | reverse complement strand
CCGTTGTTCTCCTGCCAGTCGCCGCCGGCATATTCATAGATGCGGCGGAAGCTGACCTCCGGGGTCAGGTTCTTGTAGTCCTTACAGGCCAGTTCGCAGGTTTTGCAACCGGTGCAACGGGCGGAATCAATAAAAAATCCATACTGAGTTGTCATCGGTTACTCCTTACAGCTTCTCAACCTGAACGAGGTTGGTATGCGACGGGTTTCCCTTCGCCAGCGGCGACGGACGCTGGGTGGTCAGCACGTTGATGCTGCCCGCCTGATCCACACGCGAGGCGTCCGGGTTGTACCAGGCCCCTTCCCCCAGCGCGACGACGCCCGGCATCATGCGCGGCGTCACCTTCGCTTCGATATGCACTTCACCCCGATCGTTGAAGATGCGAATACGATCGCCGTTGGCAATGCCGCGCTTGCGGGCATCGATCGGGTTAATCCACATCTCCTGCCGACAGGCGGCCTTCAGCACATCGACGTTGCCGTAGGTCGAGTGGACGCGAGATTTATAGTGGAAGCCGGTGAGCTGTAGCGGGTATTTCTCTGTCAGCGGATCGTTGTAGTTTTCGAAACCCGGGGTGTAGATCGGCAGCGGATCGATAACATCCCCTTCCGGCAGCTCCCAGGTAGCCGCGATTTTCGCCAGATCCTGCGAGTAAATTTCGATCTTGCCCGAAGGCGTGGTCAGCGGATTAGCCTGCGGATCCTCACGGAAGGCTTTGTAGGCCACATGATGACCTTGCGGATCGCGCTGCTTATAGATGCCCTGCTGACGGAAGGTGTCGAAATCCGGCAGGTCGGGAATCGCTTTGCGCGACTGCTCATACAGATAGCGCATCCAGCCTTCCTGGGTACGGCCCTCGGTAAACTGCTCTTCGACGCCCAGACGCTTTGCCAGTTCGCTGGTCATCTCATAGATGGTTTTGCATTCAAAGCGCGGCTTGATGGCCTGATCGGCAAAGATAACGTAGGACATGTTGCCGCAGGAGGCATCCAGCGCGAAATCCATCTGCTCGGAGGCGGTACAGTCCGGCAGCAGAATATCAGCGTATTTCGCCGAGGAGGTCATATGGCAGTCAATGACCACAATCATCTCGCATTTCTTGTCGTCCTGCAGGATTTCGTGGGTCCGGTTGATCTCAGAATGCTGGTTAATCAGACAGTTGCCCGCATAGTTCCAGATCATTTTGATCGGCTCGTCGAGCTTATCTTTACCGCGTACGCCGTCGCGCAGAGCGGTCATTTCCGGGCCGCGCTCAATCGCATCGGTCCACATAAACATCGAGATACTGGTCTCAACCGGATTCTCCAGCGTCGGCATACGCTCAAAAGGCAGACTATACGAGCCCTCGCGCGCCCCGCTATTGCCACCGTTGATCCCGACGTTACCCGTCAGAATGGCGAGCATTGAGATGGCGCGGGTGGCGATCTCACCGTTGGCGTGACGCTGCGGACCCCAGCCCTGGCTAATATAGGCCGGTTTGGCGGTGGCAATTTCGCGCGCCAGTTTAACAATGCGTTCGCGCGGAATACCGGTAATCGTCGAGGCCCACTCCGGCGTTTTGGCGATACCGTCAGTGCCCTGGCCAAGAATGTAAGCTTTGTAATGACCATTGGCTGGCGCACCGGCGGGCAGCGTTTTCTCGTCGTATCCCACACAGTATTTATCGAGGAACGGCTGATCGACCAGATTCTCGGTGATCATCACCCACGCGAGGCCCGAAACCAGTGCCGCATCGGTCCCAGGACGAATCGGGATCCATTCATCTTCACGCCCGGCGCCGGTGTCGGTATAGCGCGGATCGATGATTATCATCCGGGCATTGGATTTCTGCCGCGCCTGTTCAAGGTAGTACGTCACCCCGCCGCCGCTCATCCGCGTTTCGCCGGGGTTATTGCCGAACAGCACCACCAGCTGACTGTTTTCAATATCCGATGGGCTGTTGCCGTCCGCCCAGCCGCCGTAGGTGTAATTCAGACCGGCAGCAATCTGCGCTGATGAATAGTCGCCATAATGGTTGAGATAGCCACCGCAGCAGTTCATCAGACGGGCAATCAGCGTTTTCCCCGGCGGCCAGGAGCGGGTCAGCGTCCCGCCGAGCGTGCCGGTGCCGTAGTTCAGATAGATGGATTCGTTGCCGTACTCTTTAATCAGCCGCTGCATATTGCTGGCGATGGTATCCAACGCCTCTTCCCAGCTGATTTGCTCGAACTTGCCCTCACCGCGTTTACCAACGCGCTTCATCGGGTACTTCAGACGGTCCGGATTATAGACTCGGCGGCGCATTGAACGCCCACGCAGGCAGGCGCGGACCTGGTGCAAACCGTCATAGTTATCATCACCGGTATTATCGGTTTCGACGTATTTAATCGCGCCATCCACCACGTGCATGCGCAGCGGGCAACGGCTACCGCAGTTGACGGTGCAGGCGCTCCAGACCACCTTCTCACTGGCGGGCGCCGGCGTATCGGCAGCATGCGACAGTCGGGTAAAGGGTAACGTTAGTGCGTTGCTGGCCAGCGCCAGGCCGCCTATTGCCGTGGTTTTCATCAGACCACGGCGGCTTACCTCAGCAGCCAGTAAAGCATCAGGGGCTTTAATTTTCATGGATACTCGCTTTGGTTGCTCACAATAAACTGACAAGCGTTATATAGACATATATATAATGCTTTGCGATATTATTGGTTTTTTATGCTGGTTTAACCCAAAGGGAGTATCACTGCATTCGCGGCAAGGATTATTGCCCGGTATCAATAAGGGCGTAAAAAAAGCGCCCGCAGGCGCTTTTAAAAGAAGGAGTGAGAAGTTTAGCCGATATATTCGAGGCCGCGCATATACGGGCGCAGCACTTCCGGGATCTCGATACGGCCATCAGCCTGCTGATAGTTTTCCATCAGCGCCACCAGCGTACGACCTACTGCCAGGCCAGAACCATTCAGGGTATGAACGAGACGGGTCTTCTTATCGGACTTGCTGCGGCAGCGAGCCTGCATACGACGCGCCTGGAAATCCCAGACGTTGGAGCAGGAGGAGATCTCACGATAAGTGTTTTGCGCCGGAACCCATACTTCGAGGTCATAGGTTTTGCAGGCGCTGAAGCCCATATCGCCGGTGCACAGCGCGACCTTACGGTACGGCAGGCCCAGCAGCTGCAGCACTTTCTCGGCGTGACCGGTCATCTCTTCCAGCGCGGCCATAGAGTCTTCCGGGCGGACGATCTGCACCATTTCAACTTTATCGAACTGGTGCATACGGATCAGACCGCGGGTGTCGCGGCCATAGGAACCGGCTTCAGAGCGGAAGCACGGCGTATGGGCGGTCATTTTGATCGGCAGATCGTCTTCGTCGATGATTTCATCGCGCACCAGGTTGGTCAGCGGCACTTCCGCCGTCGGGATCAGCGCGTAGTTGCTGCTGTCAGCCTCTTCTTCCAGCGGACGGGTATGGAACAGGTCGCCGGCGAATTTCGGCAGCTGGCCAGTGCCATACAGGGTGTCCTGGTTTACCAGGTACGGGACATAGTTTTCGCTGTAGCCATGCTGTTCGGTGTGCAGATCCAGCATGAACTGCGCCAGGGCGCGGTGCAGACGGGCCAGCTGCCCTTTCATCACCACGAAGCGCGAGCCGGTGAGCTTAACGGCGGCGGCAAAATCCAGCCCCCCGTGCATTTCACCCAGCGTCACATGATCGCGCACCTCGAAATCGAACTGACGCGGCGTACCCCAGCGGCTAACTTCAACGTTGTCGTTTTCGTCGCGACCAACCGGCACATCATCATGAGGAATATTCGGGATCGCCAGCGCGATATCGCGAATTTCCGCCAGCAGCGTTTCCAGCTCGGATTTTGCAGCATCCAGTTGTTCGCCAAGCTTGTTAACTTCCAGGCGTAATGGCTCGATGTCTTCCCCGCGCGCTTTCGCCTGGCCAATGGATTTCGATCGGGAGTTACGCTCCGCCTGCAGGTTTTCCGTTTGCACCTGCAGAACTTTACGACGCTCTTCAAGCGCGCGAAGTTTATCTACATCCAGCTTAAAGCCCCGGCGTGCCAGTTTTTCTGCGACTGCGTCTGGCTCGGTACGCAGCAGATTGGGATCGAGCATGCTTATCCTGTGCTTATCGAATTAAAAAAGAAAAGTGGCCGCAGACTACGACCACGGAAATAGTGTAATAACCTTACCGCAACGCCTCAATTAGCGGTAGCGTTTTATCGGGCTATTTTGATCCTGTTCAGCGAGCCAGGCGAGCTTTTCGCCAATTTTACCCTCAAGCCCCCGGTTTGTCGGGTGATAATAGCGCGTTTGCGCCATTTCCTGCGGGAAATACTGCTCGCCGGCGGCATAGGCGTTAGGTTCGTCATGAGCGTAACGATACCCCTGGCCGTAGCCCATCTCTTTCATCAGCTTCGTCGGCGCATTGCGCAGATGCACCGGAACGTCATAGTCTGGGCGGTCCCGCGCGTCGGCCAGCGCCGCTTTGAAGGCGGTGTACACCGCGTTGCTTTTCGGCGCGCAGGCCAGATAGACAATGGCCTGGGCAATCGCCCGTTCGCCTTCCGCCGGCCCGACGCGGGTAAAGCAATCCCACGCCGAAATAGCGACCTGCATCGCCCGTGGGTCGGCGTTGCCGACATCTTCCGAGGCAATCGCCAGGCAGCGGCGGGCAACGTACAGCGGATCGCCGCCGGCGGTGATGATCCGCGCATACCAGTAAAGTGCCGCATCCGGCGCGCTACCGCGCACCGACTTATGCAGAGCAGAAATCAAATCGTAGAACCGGTCGCCTTTGTTATCAAAGCGCGCGCTGCGCTCGCCGGCGATCTCGGTCAGCAGTTCCGCCTTCAGCACCCGCTTGCCCGAGTCATCGCTTTCGGCCATATCGGCCATCATTTCCAGGGTATTCAGCGCTCGCCGCGCGTCGCCGTTCACTAGCTCGGCAATGGCCCTGCGGGTCTCATCCGGCAAAATGATATCCTGGCCGCCGTAGCCGCGGGTTTTATCGTTCATCGCCTGGTCAAGCACCCGCTCGATATCGTCGGTGGTGAGCGATTTCAGTAAGTAGACGCGAGCGCGGGAGAGCAGCGCCGAGTTAAGCTCAAAGGAGGGGTTTTCGGTGGTCGCGCCAATAAAAGTAATGGTGCCGTCTTCAATATGCGGCAGAAAGGCATCCTGCTGGCTTTTATTAAAGCGATGCACTTCGTCAACAAACAGGATGGTCCGCCGGCCGGCGTTGCGATTTTGCCGCGCGCGCTCAATAGCCTCGCGAATCTCTTTCACCCCGGAGGTTACCGCTGAGATCCGTTCGACATCGGCGCTGGCGTAGCGGGCAATCACTTCCGCCAGAGTGGTCTTGCCGGTACCCGGCGGCCCCCAGAGGATCATCGAATGCAGGTGCCCGGCCTCAATGGCCCGCGGCAGGGGTTTACCCGGCGCCAGCAGGTGCTGCTGGCCAATATACTGCGCTAAATTTTCTGGCCGCATGCGAGCGGCCAGAGGTTGAAACGCGTTGTCGGAAAAATCGAGCGACAGATTGCTCACTTTCGCCTCTACTTACGTTGATCGTCCACCGTCACCCCTTTCGGCGGCGTAAAGGTGAACTTAGCTGCGTCGACGGCGCCGTTCTGCTGCGATTTCAGCTGATAGCTGCTGCGCTGATCATCCTGCTCGACGGCGCTGAACTGATGGATAGTGCCGTCCCGACCGACGTTGATCGTGAACTGCTTGAGGTTGCCGCTGCCGCTTTTTGGCGTCAGCACAAAATCATCGCCATTTTGCTTGATATTATATTGCTGCCAGTCGCTGGATTGGTTGCGGGCAATCAGCATAAACGGCGTGTTGCTGGTGGCGTCTTTCAGCCAGGTCGCCGTGGCCTGCTCGACGAACGGGTTATAGAACCACAGCGTTTTACCATCCGAAACGAGGACGCTCTCATCCGGCTGGGTCATATGCCAGTTAAACAGGTTCGGGCGTTTCACCCACAGGTCTCCCTGCCCGTCCTGCACGGCGTTACCGCTGCCGTCGGTGACTTTTTGCGTGAAGCTGGCATGGAAGCTGCTCACTTTATCAAGACGGCTTTTTAAGTCGCTGGCCGCATCTGCCCAGACCTGGCTGACGACCATACCAGACAGTAATGCACAGGTGATTGCGAGTTTTTTCATTGTTCTTCCTTAATGTGCGTCACTCCCGACGCGGGAGCCTCTTCTGCCCCTACTGTAGGACCGCCGGCGGCGGCGGGACAGAAGAATTGGCTGATTTTGCGCTTATTTACCCAACTTTGCACTCATTCAAAGGGCGGCGGCGCCAGCACTTCGCGGTTACCGTTATGGCCCTGCTCGCTGACGATACCCTGCGCTTCCATCTGTTCGATAATACGCGCGGCACGGTTATAGCCGATGCGGAACTGACGCTGAACCCCGGAAATCGACGCTTTGCGCTTCTCGGTCACAAAGTTGACTGCCTGATCGAACAACGGATCCAGCTCTTCCCCGCCGTCGAAGCCGCCACCGCCGCCTTCGCTTTCGCTGTCGGAGGTAATGCCATCCACATATTGCGGGCGACCGCGGGCTTTCCAGTCCTGAACCACGGCGTGGACTTCCTGGTCGCGCACAAACGCCCCGTGGACACGCACCGGCGTGGTAGAGTTCGGCCCGGAGTAAAGCATATCCCCCATACCCAGCAGCGATTCCGCGCCGCCCTGATCGAGAATGGTACGTGAGTCAATTTTACTCGACACGGTAAAGGCGATGCGCGTCGGGATGTTGGCCTTAATCAGGCCGGTAATAACATCTACCGACGGACGCTGTGTCGCCAGCACCAGGTGGATCCCCGCCGCGCGCGCTTTCTGCGCCAGGCGAGCGATCAGCTCTTCCACCTTTTTGCCGACGGTCATCATCAGATCGGCGAATTCATCCACCAGCACCACGATGTACGGCAGTTTTTCCAGCACCGGATGTACGGCGTCCATGCTGTCGCCAGGCTTCCAGTACGGATCCGGGATCGGACGTCCCATGCGCGCGGCTTCGGCGATCTTCTCGTTGTAGCCCGCGAGGTTACGCACGCCCAGCGCCGACATCAGCTTGTAGCGGCGCTCCATCTCATTGACGCTCCAGCGCAGCGCATTGGCGGCGTCTTTCATGTCGGTGACCACTTCCGTCAGCAGGTGCGGAATTCCTTCATAGACCGACAGCTCGAGCATTTTCGGGTCGATCATAATGAAACGCACATCTTCCGGCTGCGCCTTGTAGAGCATGCTGAGGATCATGGCGTTGACGCCAACAGACTTACCGGAACCGGTGGTACCGGCCACCAGCAGATGCGGCATTTTCGCCAGATCGGCTACTACCGGATCGCCAGCGATGTCTTTACCCAGCACCACGGTGAGCGGAGATGGGTTATCACGGAACTTGGCGTTGTCGAGCACTTCACGCAGGTAGACGGTCTGGCGTTTTTTATTCGGCAGCTCAAGCCCGACATACGGTTTGCCCGGGATCACCTCCACCACGCGCACGGCGACCGTTGACAGCGATCGCGCCAGGTCCCGTGACAGGTTAGAGATCCGTGCGGCCTTAACGCCAGGCGCCAGATTCAGTTCGAAGCGGGTGATCACCGGCCCCGGTGAGTAGTTCACCACATCCGCTTTAATGCGGAAATCGGCGAGTCGCGCTTCCACCAGGCGTGCCATCTGCTCGAGAGCAAAGGTATCCACCGGCTCGACTTCACTCGGCGGCGGGGTAAGCAGATCCAGCGACGGCAGTGGCGTGGTCGGCTTTTGCAGCGGTCGACTATCGCCATTGCGCATCAGCAGCGGGTGGATCAGGCTCTCCTGCGGCGCAGGGGCGGCAGGCTGATGCCCCTGCGGGGCAACCGGTTGTTGCGGCTGTACGGGCTGCGACGCAGTCGGATAGGACTGCGGCTGCGGCGGCACAGGCTGATGGTGTATCGGCTGATGCTGCGCAGGCTGATAACTCTGCCGCGGAGCGGCCGCCGGTTGTTGATAGCGCTGGGCCGGCTGCTGCGGCTGGACTTCCGGCGTCGGCGTAAACAGCGGTTCGCTCGGGCCGTCATTGACCAACGTTTTCATCGGCGAGAATTCATAATCTGCCGGCGAGAACGGGTTGGCGCCCGGCGGCTGCTCGGTAGCGTACCGCTGCTGCTGGGTAGCGGCAAACTGACGCGCCAGCTCCGCTTCCGCCGCGGCGTCGGCCTCATCGTCATCAGTCGCGTTATCGTCTTCCCAGCGATGACCGTAGCGCTGCTGCTGGGTGGCGGCGAACTGGCGAGCCAGTTCATCCTGCTCCATAGCATCCGCTTCCTCATCCGAGAGCAGCTCATCATCATAATGCGGATCGCGCTCCGCCTGCCGCGCGCGCTGTTCCGCCTCCCGCTGCGACGGTAGCTTGATGCCGTAGGAGGCCAGTTCCCGACGCGTAGGAACACGCACGCGATTGGGCCGCGGTAGTTTTGGACCGATGCCCTCTTTCACCTGAACCCTTGGGCCACTGGACGCCGGGCTGAACAATGGCGTAGCCGCAGCGGATGCGGCAGTGGACGAGGTTGCTGCCGCCGCGCCGCCGCTGGCGGCGGTAGCCTGATGCACCCCAGCCGCTACCGCAGAGACTACGGTTGTCTCCACTGGCGGTTTGGACGCAGTGGTCGGCGGCGTCAGCGGTTTAGTGGCAATCGGACTTTCCGGCTCAGGAATTGGCTGATACCAAGAGGCCAACAGCTCGCGTTCGCGCGCCCGCTTCTCTTCCACTTCCTCGAAATAATAGAGCGGCGGACGTTTCACTTCCTCCTGCACGACCTCGGGCTCTGGCTCCGGTGGGGGAACTGGCGCGCTTTGCGGCTGATACGCCGCTGGCTCCGGCTGATACGGCTGCGGCGCGGGCTGGCCGGCATGCGGGTCGTAAGCCGGCTGCTGGTAGGTCTGCGGCGCGGGCTGACCGGCATGCGGATCGTAAGCCGGCTGCTG
>NZ_KV792589.1:0-1713 GCF_001808265.1 Klebsiella sp. HMSC16A12 | reverse complement strand
TTTGATGCCTGGCAGTTCCCTACTCTCACATGGGGAGACCCCACACTACCATCGGCGCTACGGCGTTTCACTTCTGAGTTCGGCATGGGGTCAGGTGGGACCACCGCGCTAGTGCCGCCAGGCAAATTCTGTTTTATCAACACGTCTCACCAACGTATCGATTAATCTGTATCAGAGCTGAAAATTCTCTCAATCCGCCAAAACATCTTCGGCGTTGTAAGGTTAAGCCTCACGGTTCATTAGTACCGGTTAGCTCAACGCATCGCTGCGCTTACACACCCGGCCTATCAACGTCGTCGTCTTCAACGTTCCTTCAGGAGACTTAAAGTCTCAGGGAGAACTCATCTCGGGGCAAGTTTCGTGCTTAGATGCTTTCAGCACTTATCTCTTCCGCATTTAGCTACCGGGCAGTGCCATTGGCATGACAACCCGAACACCAGTGATGCGTCCACTCCGGTCCTCTCGTACTAGGAGCAGCCCCCCTCAATTCTCCAGCGCCCACGGCAGATAGGGACCGAACTGTCTCACGACGTTCTAAACCCAGCTCGCGTACCACTTTAAATGGCGAACAGCCATACCCTTGGGACCTACTTCAGCCCCAGGATGTGATGAGCCGACATCGAGGTGCCAAACACCGCCGTCGATATGAACTCTTGGGCGGTATCAGCCTGTTATCCCCGGAGTACCTTTTATCCGTTGAGCGATGGCCCTTCCATTCAGAACCACCGGATCACTATGACCTGCTTTCGCACCTGCTCGCGCCGTCACGCTCGCAGTCAAGCTAGCTTATGCCATTGCACTAACCTCCTGATGTCCGACCAGGATTAGCTAACCTTCGTGCTCCTCCGTTACGCTTTGGGAGGAGACCGCCCCAGTCAAACTACCCACCAGACACTGTCCGCAACCCCGGTCAGGGGCCAACGTTAGAACATCAAACATTAAAGGGTGGTATTTCAAGGTTGGCTCCACGCAGACTGGCGTCCACGCTTCAAAGCCTCCCACCTATCCTACACATCAAGGCTCAATGTTCAGTGTCAAGCTATAGTAAAGGTTCACGGGGTCTTTCCGTCTTGCCGCGGGTACACTGCATCTTCACAGCGAGTTCAATTTCACTGAGTCTCGGGTGGAGACAGCCTGGCCATCATTACGCCATTCGTGCAGGTCGGAACTTACCCGACAAGGAATTTCGCTACCTTAGGACCGTTATAGTTACGGCCGCCGTTTACCGGGGCTTCGATCAAGAGCTTCTCCTTACGGATAACCCCATCAATTAACCTTCCGGCACCGGGCAGGCGTCACACCGTATACGTCCACTTTCGTGTTTGCACAGTGCTGTGTTTTTAATAAACAGTTGCAGCCAGCTGGTATCTTCGACTGGTCTCAGCTCCATCCGCAGGGACTTCACCTACACACCAGCGTGCCTTCTCCCGAAGTTACGGCACCATTTTGCCTAGTTCCTTCACCCGAGTTCTCTCAAGCGCCTTGGTATTCTCTACCTGACCACCTGTGTCGGTTTGGGGTACGATTTGATGTTACCTGATGCTTAGAGGCTTTTCCTGGAAGCAGGGCATTTGTTACTTCAGCACCGTAGTGCCTCGTCATCACACCTCAGCCTTGATTATCCGGATTTGCCTGGACAACCAGCCTACATGCTTAAACCGGGAAACCGTCGCCCGGCTAAACATAGCCTTCTCCGCCCCCCTTCGCAGTAAC
>NZ_KV792588.1:0-37897 GCF_001808265.1 Klebsiella sp. HMSC16A12 | reverse complement strand
ACACTAAATCAGTAAGTTGGCACCATCACCATGCAGTGGTATCCGAGAGTTTTTTGGCTAACTACGTGGCCTTTATTGACCTCTCCGGGATCCTAATCATTCTCCAATACTTTTTTGCCGCATCTCATTTAGTGCGAGTTTCCGCAAGCGAGATGTTCGGGTAGCTTCCAGAATGAGAGCTTTTTCTCCTTGCTGGCAAACCGATACTACGTGCGCCAGTACTTTGAACCGTTAGTATTGACCATGAGATAGAGCCCTTCGCCATCAGCGAGCTTATAGGCCTTGTCTCTGGGTTTTGCAGTCTCGGCCCGACGTGTATTTAAGGTCATTTTTGGGGACTTTTTTGTTGAACAGGATAAGCCCGCACTTAGACCCCAAACGTTAATTGATTCACGTTGAAATGGGGAGACATCTGTTGACGTCGCATAGTCAGGATAGGGGGTTTTCACTGATTATAAGGGGGTTTTATTGAGTTTGGTAGATGGCAGGAGAGGTATGTATGGTGTCCCCTGCAGGAATCGAACCTGCAACTAGCCCTTAGGAGGGGCTCGTTATATCCATTTAACTAAGGGGACATAGAACTTACTGATTTTTAAGCGTTCAGCTTGTGTTGCATGTTATCCTATCATTCCCCGTACCATCAAGCATTTCATTCCTTTTATTTCCTTTCCGTTCGCATCGATTCGCTTAGAAAATCACTTCGTTCACTTGCCATTGCGTACACATTGAGTACAGAATGCAGAATTTCAGTGTGTACAGGATACAGAGCCGTGGCCCTTAGTGATACCAAACTCCGTAGCATCAATGCTAAGCCATACAGCGGCGCAGCTGAGGTCACAGATGGTGACGGGCTGAGTGTACGCATAACTCCTACAGGCACGATCACATTCCAGTTTCGTTATCGCTGGAACGGTAAGCCCGTTCGCCTCTCCATTGGCCGCTATCCCGCTATGTCTCTCAAGGAGGCGCGCGTAGTCGTCGGTGAGATGCGCGAATTGTACCTCAAGGGGCTTAACCCGAAAAATTATTTTGCCAAAGAAGATGGCGAGCTGACTCTCAAAGAGTGCCTGGATCAGTGGTGGAGCAAGTATGTTGAAACGCTGAAACCTAACACTCAGACGCTGTACAAGTCAGTTGTGTACAACACGATGTACACAGAATTCCCGGACGCTCCGGTAGTTAACATTCCTGTTTCTGCATGGGTGCGTTTCTTTGATAAGCAGGAAAAGAAGAACAGCAAAAAGGCCAGGGTGCTTCTTCTACAACTACGTTCTGTAATGAACTGGTGTATCAGCCGCCAGTTGATCCCATCGTGCGAGGTCCTGAAGCTTAGCGTTAAGACCATTGGCAAAAAACCTGATGTGGGTAGCCGTGTTCTCACGTATACCGAGTTGGCTAAAATCTGGCTGGCGCTGGAGAACAACAAGATCGTTACCTCTAACAAGGTGCTTCATCAGCTGCTTTTGCTTTGGGGAGCCAGGCTATCAGAGCTGCGCCTTGCTACCGCCAGCGAGTTCAATATGGATGATTTGATTTGGACAACTCCATCGGAGCATTCCAAGATGGGGAACGTGATTCGTAGGCCTATTTTCGATCAGGTAAAGCCTTACGTTGATAGGCTGCTAAATGCTGGAAACGATGTTCTGTTTCCCGGCCAGGAACTGGACAAGGCAATAGATCGTTCGTCAGCAAATCTCTACATGAAAAAATTAAGGGATAAAATTGATATACCAGAATGGCGAACGCATGACTTCCGGCGGTCGCTGGTTACCAATTTGTCAGGAGAAGGGGTTATGCCCCATGTGACAGAAAAGATGCTGGGGCATGAACTGGGGGGAGTGATGGCTGTCTACAACAAGCACGATTGGCTGGTGGAACAGAAAGAAGCATATGAACTTTATGCAGATAAAATTTTATGGCATGTTAATGCCCTTAAATAAGGTGAGAGAATGGATAATAATATACGAAAAATAGTGCATGCTTTTCGAAACGCATTAGTTATTGCTGCTGACACCCGTTCATATCAATGTTTTCATATGCACAGATGGTCGGAATTGAATAATTTTCCATATGGATGTTGTGACTTGGCAAGTAACTTTCTTGGAAAATATTTAGAAGAAAATGGTTACGCTCCGGAAATTATATTTGTGAATTGTCCTGATGAAGTAAGTCAATTTATTGGTGCGCATGTATTTGTAAGGTTAGGTGACTATTATATTGATATCACAAGAAATCAATTTAATGATTTTAATGGAAGGGTTTTAATTGAGGATGAATATGGAACGCTAGCAGGTTTAATGAAAAGAATAAAACGAATAGATCCATCAGATGTTATTGAGCGTAAAGTTGATATCAGTGATGCACGCATGCCAGCATATGAATTATACAACTTTATTAAAAGTATTGCAGACGTACTCATGAAAGAGAGTTAATTATTGCATCTTGTTAATAATGGCTGAACCAAATTATGTGGAACAGCCATTAAAATTCATATTATCAACCAATAGGATTAACCCCACCCTCTTCAATCCAGCGTACGACAGCTTTACGACTATAACGGGTTGGGTATGTTAATACAGGCTGAGGAAAACCATGCTCTTTACGCAAACGCCATACAGCTGTTTTTTTCTTCCCCAGTAATTCGAATACTTCTTTCTCTTCCATAAAATCTGTAGAAGTCATAAGCACCTCATTCAAAATTACCGTTAAAAATACATGTCCCGCACCCGCCACGAGCCCCTTCAGTACAAACATCACAGCGGTCTACTTTTTTACGAGGTTGTTCTTTGATGTGCAGCCTTGGTTCCCCGTCTTTCGGCTCCGGCCATTCGCGCTGCTTGTTTACCGCCAGCTTATCGATCATCGCTTGGGTAATCTGCTCATCAGTGATACCGGCACGACGCTGCGCATCCCACAGCAGGAACTGCATATCAGCCCATTCTGACAGGTCGCCGGGCTGTTCAGCGGCTTCCAGTGCTTCTTTGCTGAGATGCTTCAGCGGGCCAACCGGGCCGACATTACCGACAGTTGCCTGTGACCACTCGGCATGCGCACTGCGTACCTGCTCACGTTCCGACGCTGGCTGCGCGTGGCGATAGAGCAGAATAATTCGGCGCTCGTCTGCATGCGGAGTAACAGGGTTAACAGTGAAAAGGTACCCGCAACCACCACGATCAACGTTTCGCAACTCCTGTTCATCTGTCCACGCCACCGGCTCGCTGTCCATTGCGGCCAGCGCCATGCGGGCCAGCTCTTTGCTTTCACCATGCTTCAGGAATCCATCTTCAGCGATTTCCTGCAGGCGCTCTCTGGTAAATTTGCTGGTCATTTAGAAATCTCCGTCGCCTAAACTCAGATATTCACTGGCTGAAACGGCAATCAACTGATTACCCTCAGTGGAACCGCAGTCAGTTGCGCTACCAAGCAGCAAGTTAAAACCACCGGAGGCGGTGTAATAATTCGCGTCAGGGAACTCTTTCTGCACGTCTTTGAGTAACTCCGCCAGGCCTTTTGTGAGGCGCTTAAATCTGCGCTCAGCAGTTGGGCATTTTTCGTTGAGCAGGAAACTGGCCTCGTAATAGTCCCCGGCGTCAATGTGTTCCAGCAATTCGTTAGTATCCATCACTCATCCTCCACCTTGATGCCAGCGAGCCAATTTCTAACCAATTGATATTCGTTATTTCGGAAAGAGCCGTAGGCGTAAATGTACGGCAACCGCAGGTTATGGCCGTTCTGGCGCAGATAGTCTTTGCAGCCATGCTCGGTAAAGCAGGCAGTAACAAACTCATCTACTTCCTGCATCGCGTATCGGTCATATCCGCGGGTATCGCGACCATCCTGATAAAGCGCTTCCAGCCGCTTGGCTCGCAGTTCGCTGACCTCTTCACCATCCCATACCCAGCAAATTCGGCTAGGCGAGTGCTCATCGCTTCCGATAATTTCACGCTTCTGGAAAACGACGAACATGGGCTGATCGGTAATGCGGTTGTCCTGCGTCCTGATAAGCTCACCGATTGTGTAAAGCTCAGCTGGCAGCTTCACGGTGCGGGACTCCAGCTCGGCGATGCGCTGGCGGAGTGCTGCAATATCCATCTCTGCAGCATCGGCATAATGGACGTTTTCATGCTCCAGCGGCGGCAGGTCTGGAGTATTCACGCCAAACAGCGCCGCCAGTGCTCGGTAGTTCTGCTCGCTGTGATAGCGACCTTTGCAGCGAACCAGTTTTTCGGCTGCAGCGAGAATAGCTTCAAGGCCCTCTCTCTCTACTCGAAGGCGCCCAATTGTAAGCATCAAATCCTGATTCTCTTCGTCTCGCTCTTTGGCCGACTGCTGCGCCTTCTCCAGCGCATCTACCAGCGCGAGGACGTCAGGGTCGCTTACATCAACTACTGTGATGCGTGATTCAGCATAGTGGTCATCAGCCAGGCTGCGGCCTTCAGCATAATGACAACCAGTTTCGTCATAGATAGCGCCAGCACAGCCGTAAGTGATGCGACTTGCCGACATGCGCTGAATTGTCATTTCAGAGCCACAAATATGACATTTAGGAACTTCAGTTGGGCGGTAGCGCTGGCGGATTTCTTCCAGTTTTTCAGGTGTCAGTTCGGTGATATCAGTTGTCATGCTGCACGCTCCGCCTTCTGCTTGTTGTATACGGCCCAGCTCAGGGCATCGAGTTTGCGCTGACCGGCTTTGTCGAAGAGGTGAATGCCGTTTTTGCAGGCGTGCTCGGCCTTCACCTGCTCTTCCAGTTGAGCCAGTTGCTCATAGGTGAGCGTTGCCAGCTTCAGGCGGTTCCAGCCGAAGCTAGGGATTCGGTTTGTCATTCTGATGCTCCCTTGCGCAGCGAGTCTGCCAGCCACTGCAAATTCATGATCTGCACGCCGATATTGATGAACTTCTTCTCCAGGTGAGCGATGGCCTTCTCAACTCCGCGCGCCTCGGTCTCTGCAACAATGCGATCGGTGGCGGGGATATCTTTCAGCGCATAACAAACATCGTCAGTGCTGCACGGATCATCCTTTCCGCAAACCTCGCAGAAGTGAACCGAATGACTATGGTCTGTAATGGCGTTCTTCAGCGCCATATTCTCCGCCGCCAGTAGCCGTACCTTTTCACGCAAACCATCAGCGCAGTTATGGTTACCGTTTTTACCGCGATGCCATGAAAAGCCGCAATCACAGTGAAACACGTTCCCGATCTCTTTTATGTTCATGCTGTCCACCATTCAATAAACATGCAGATACCAACGGTTACTACGGCAATCAGCACCCAGCAGATCACATCTAACAGGGCGGCGAGCCGACGCAGGGTGTATTTGCTGTAATTCTCGGGATCAAAATTCATACGGCCTCCCCAAGCACCCAACGGAGTGCGCTTGCATACTCACCCTCGGCAGATTCCAGGGCTTTTGTGATTTCTTTGCGGGTTTTCAGGCGCGGCTTTGCCTCACCGAGGATTTGACGCTGACGCCGGGCTTTTTCATGGCCGGTTGTGCCAGCAGTTGCCGCTTCTATTTCAGAGACCTTCTCCCGCTGCTCTTCGGGTTTAAGAGATGCCAGCTGACGCGCCTGGGTAACGGTTACTGTTCCAGATTCCACCGCTTCCCTGACGGCCTGAGTAGCATCGAGGAGAGAGAGCGTTGCACGCACGGTCTGAACGCTGCAGCCAAACAACACTGCAATGTCGTCCTCATCGAGCCCGCGGTCGAGCTGGTCTGACATTTTTTTAGCCCGGCCAAGCGGTGTATCAGGTCGGCGAATTTCGTTTTCGCTGACCATGTATTTGGCCATCTGATTTGCTGATCCGCGCTTAACGACCCCAGGAACAAGCAGGGGGTCTTTGCCCTCTTTCAAAAGAAGCTTATTTGCCTCCAGGGTATGTTTTACGCGCTGACGGCCAACAACTACGCAGGTGAGCCCTGATTCTGGGTCTTTCCAGACGATAATCGGCTCCAGTACACCCAGCTCCTTGATGTTAAGAACCATCCCTTCGTCGATAGGAAGGTGGACCCGTTCATCGTAAAGCGGGTGAGTTTTGTCGGTGACCAGATGCAGGCTTTCAGGTTCGAACGTTAAAACGTTCGTTTTGCCGCTGGCCCCGTATACAACCTTTGAGTCTTTAGCCATCAGAGAGCCTCCGCATTGCTGGTGGATGCCGTTGCGATATTCTTCAGATCGCGCATTGCTTCCACAACGTGCATATTGCTGCGGGTTTTTGTGTGACGCTCAACAATTCGATCGCATTCTTTTGCCCAGGAAATAACTTCTTCCTTCATAGCGTCACGTTCTTTACATGCCTGACGAAGGGTAATATTCGAGACATCGAGCATTGTTGCCAGCTCTTTAATAAGTTCAGAATTTGCAGCAGGCATTGTTTTAGCTGCCTCAAAAGCAAGTTTAATTAACTGCTGTACTGTTTTTTCCATTTTGTATTTCTCCAACTGACGCGCTGCAACGCGTTTTAGGGTGCAGCAACCCAACCCATGAGAATGGGGTAATTGCTGCTGTTCTAATCAGGCTGCTGGTTTTTGTTCTTCTGGTTCTTTGTAAGACAGAAGGTCGCAAAGCTGGTTAATTACTTTACAGAACTGGAACATGTCCGTACCTGCCTGGTGACGCCAGCGGTAGGCTTTGTCGTCATCATCAGAATAATCATTATCCTTGGTATCGATCCGCCGGAAATGGAACTTATCTGTAAGCAGAAAAGAGACGCCGCAGCCTCTTAATTCCATGTTATCGACGATAAAACCTGTGTTCAGGCTCTCCAGAATTTCACTGGTAACGGAAGTATGTTCCGCAGAGTAGCGAATAACTTCTTTCTGGTCTGCCAGGCGGGATAGCTGGACATAATCACCGACCTCAAACCCGGCAAATGCTGATTCTTCGCCGTCCAGATGGTTTTTAAGGCGCGTTGTCAGGCCGTTTTTGATATCACTGATGTTGATCGTGACTGTTTTTACTGAGCCGATCACTTTAACCAGCATCGCCCCGACTAAATTGGCAATATTTTTATTGGCGGAGTTAATGATCAGCAGATTCTCTTCAGTGTTATACAGGACCAGGATCAGAGACGACTTGATGAATGCCTGTTTGCAGAGCTGAACCTTAGCATCCTGGATAATGTTGTTACGGTCAGCGCGCTTCAGTTTCTGACCACATGCATTTTCGATGCGCTGGATACGCTCATTGGCTTCTTTCATTACGACGTGCTGGGGGATTATTTTCTCATCGCGGCGAACCACGATTGCATAACCGCCAGTAATTGGCGTAACCAGCTCGCCGGTAATCGGATTAGGGACGAAGGAAGCCCGCGCGAACTCCGTTTCTGTAAGTTCAGAGTAGGGCAATTCCTGCAGGTGCCCTTCAACCGCTTCAATACTGGGCAAAGTAGCCCGATAGACAATGGCGTTACGCAACTTTGATAATTTCATTTCTGTGTCCTCTGCAAAGGATTAGTTAGTTATCTCCACACAACGGAAAGAGCACTGAAGCACTGGAAACTCACTTGACTAACACAGTGCTTTTTCCTGTTGTGTGCCGGGCTTCCACCGGCTCCCATCTGTTTTTAAAGCCACTCAGATATCGTCAGGGCTGTGCCGTCTCTTCCGGCTGTCATTCGGGTTGAACTCGCCCGAAACGAGATTGAAGGGTTATAGCCCCTTACGGCATTCACGCCCTATCACGTGTGTCGCGTATGCCACGCCAGCTCCTAACGAGTTTTAACGACCTTTGCCGTTTGCATCATCTTGTCGCCGCTGTTATCGATGCGGAACCGCCACTGTCCAGGACATTTAAAAGGACCGTCTCCAAGTGGTAACTCTTCCAGTCCCGATAAACCTCCTCAGTAGAAGGGGACTTATCGGGAATGAATGTTGTGACACCAGATCGCTAATCTGCTTACTTCCCGCCGCTCTGTTTTGGTATTTGCAACCAGCTGCTGTTGCTCAGTCGATTTCCGGGTCTTTGCGTCGACCGGCGCTGCAGTACGCTTGTACACGCCACAACGAAGAGAGCACTGCCGGTGTCCGAATCGAACGGACCTTTTCCCTGCCCATCACCAGATATAGAACTATCCTGGCGTCTGGAATCGAACCAGACTCTGTGCCTTGCTCGTCAATGCCCTCATCGTTGTGTCCCGGACTCTTCCCGGGCGTCACACCTTTTCGCCGCGCTGGTGGGGCGCACGTCGTGCCTGAAACACTTAGCTTGCACATTCCGGTTATTCTGAGAGGCATGGATAAAGGGACTCTCAGGCCGCTGCGGCACATGTGCCATATGCCGTAATGCTCACTGCCACATCAGAGTATGTAACTACCGGTACTCGTGATGTGATTTAAATGTACCTTTAGTTACTAATATGGTCAAGAGAGCTATGTACTTTTTGTTACCCGTGGATTGAAAAAAAAGCCAGAAGGAGATCTGGCTTTAGAAATGAGTAATTTAAATGTTTTGGGTAATCTGAACCACTTTACCAACAATCCGGCAATTACCATCTATCGGGATGGGTTTAAAGGCAGGGTTAAGTGGCATCAAGTATGCGAAAGGGCTATCCCATACCAACTTTTTAACGGTAGCTTCAGCAGAGCCGTCGAGTATTGCCACTACAATTTTTCCGTAAAGGTCATCCAGTTGACCATAGTGCGGTTCAACAATAACGATCGATCCTTCTGGGATGGATGGCAGACCATGAGGGTTAGTCATAGACTCCCCGCGCACTACCAGTCCGAATGCTTCATTAGAAACGTTTGCAGTGGTTTGCGTCCATGAAATCACATCAGAAAGCCTTGAGCATGCATAAGTATCAGTCCACATCCCAGCTTGAACCGCGGAGATAATAGGAACTGCCGTGGGTGGCTTAAGGAACGGAATAACTTTTGTATCATCCGGCGTTTCCTCACCTCGACCGTAAAGAATCCATTCTGGAGTTGTCTGCAGCGCCACCGCCAGCTGATGGAGATTCTCACCATCAGGTTTAGTAGTGCCGCTCTCCCATTTTGTTACGGAAACACGGCTTACCCCTAAGCGTTTAGCCAGGGTCTGCTGTGTTATGTCGAGCTGGACTCGACGGGATCTTATTCGGTCTTTCATCTCTGTTTTCATGTAACCAATGTTACATTGATTCCTTGTAACTGTTGTTTGCTATTTAATGTACCTTTTGTTACCTTTAAGGCGTAAGTTAACCAGGAGGAACCATGCGTAAATCAGAAGTTATCGAACACTTCGGAGGCGTATCAAAAACCGCAAGTGTTCTTGGTATTTCCCACCCGGCAGTTTGCCGATGGGGTGAAGTCATCCCTCAAAAACAAGCATTCGTCATCGAACGAATTACGAAAGGCAAGCTGAAGTACGACGCCAGCCTTTACCAAAAGGCTACAGATTCAGCCGCTTGAAAGTAACTACAAAAGGAAAATCAATATGGTAGAGCCAAACCTCAAAGAAGCCGTCAAAGCGATGTGCAAAGCATATCCAGGCGGGCGAGAAGCAATGGCTGGCGCACTGGGAATGACGGTGACGCAGTTTAACAACAACCTTTACGAGAAAAACGGCTGTCGTTTCTTCGAAGTCAGCGAGCTGGAAGCGATGGAAGACATTTCCAACACGTCGTTACTGGCTGATTACTTCGCTCGCCGCCGTGGGGCTCTGCTGGTGGATGTTCCGCACCTGGAAGAGCTGGATCGCGTGGACTTGTTCAGCCGGGCAATGCGCACCTCTGCCGCCAGGGGACAGGTTGATCAGATTATCGAACAGGCACTTGAGGATGGGGTAATCGAAAGACATGAAGCTGAAGAAATCATGGTGCATCACCGCCGCCATCTGGCTGCGCGTGAAGAAGAGATCGCGGCAATTATCACGTTGTTTGCCCGCAAAAAGAAGTGACGCCAGCGAGTTGCAGCTCCTGGCGTCGTGGCGTGTCGTTATCAGTGGAGATTACTAACGCATGAACAGTTTATCAACACAGTACCGCAGGTCGCAACTTGTGGCGCGTCCGGTTCCTGGTGGAGCAGGGCCGGTGCAGTTCGTGTATGGGGTAAGAGTACCAGGCGGATTCGAACCTGTCTGCTACCAGTTTGCTCAGTGGGTGGTAGGGGACTTTAACGGCCAGGCGAAGAAAGTATGCGAGAACTTAACCGATGGTTCAGAGATCACTACGGTGTCCCGGTCAGGGTCATACGCTGGGAGCCTCAGACACAGCGCGTTATATACCTGCGTAAAGGGTACGAGCATGAATGCTTTAGCCCCCTTGAGCAGTTCAGACGTAAATTCAGAGAAATAAAGGACGATCATGAGCACTAAATTAACAGGATACGTCTGGGACGCTTGTGCATCTTCGGGGATGAAGCTATCCAGCGTGGCAATCATGGCGCGCCTGGCTGACTTCAGCAACGATGAGGGTGTTTGCTGGCCTTCTATTGCGACCATATCCCGTCAGATTGGCGCTGGTGAAAGTACTGTCAGAAAGGCGATAGCTGCACTTGAGAAAGAGGGGTGGCTCACTCGCACACAGCGCCGCAACGGCAACCGTAATGCATCGAACGTCTACCAGCTCAACGTTTCCAAACTACAGAAAGCGGCATTTTCTCACCTGTCAGTTTCTGACACATCAAAATCTGACACGTCAAAATCTGATGCGTCAAAATCTGATGCGTCAAAAATTGACCCCTCAAAATTTGAGGCGTCGGAATCCATCAAAAAAACCAGTTTTGACCCGTCAGAATCTGGTGGGGATCCGTCAGTAAAATCAACTACTGATCCATCAGATATAAATCCTTCTTGTCCGGACGCTTCGCAACCGGACGAACAGGGCTCTGCTGATGAATTTCTGTCACGACATCCTGACGCGGTGGTGTACAGCGCGGCAAAGCGGCAGTGGGGCAGCCAGGACGATTTAACCTGCGCCGAGTTCATTTGGGGAAAAATTATCAGCATGTACGAACTGGCGGCTGAAAGTGATGGTGAGGTAGTTCGCCCTAAAGAACCAAACTGGACCGCATGGGCGAATGAGGTTCGCCTGATGGTGATGCAGGACGGGAGAACCCATAAGCAAATTTGCTCACTGTTCAAGCGCGCCAACAAAGATTCGTTCTGGTGTAAAAACGTACTCAGCCCGTCGAAGCTTCGGGAAAAATGGGATGAGCTGTCGTTAAAACTATCTGCTCCACTCAATAGCTCCCGCCAGGAGTCGTCCATTTCGCGAGCCAGCTTCGATGGGGTTGATTACTCATTGCCAGAAAACTCGGGGTTCCGCACATGAGCAAGCCATTTCTGAAATGGGCTGGTGGAAAGTATACCCAGCTGGCTGACCTGTTCGTGCATATCCCGGCAGGGAAACGCCTGATAGAGCCATTCGTTGGCGGTGGGTCGGTATTCCTGAACAGCGAAAAGCACGCAGATTACCTGCTGGCGGACGTTAACCCGGACCTGATTAATCTGTATCAGATGTTAGCGGTAGTGCCGGATGAAGTGGAATTAAAGGCCCGCTGGATGTTTGAGCACATGCGGTCACCAGATGGCTATGAGCTGATCCGTTCCGAGTTCAACGCACAGACGCTGGATGCTACTGAGCGCGCAGCTGCATTCCTGTATCTCAACCGGCATTGCTTCAATGGCCTGATGCGCTACAACCAGGCGAACAAGTTCAATGTGGGCTGGGGAGGCTACAAGGCCCCGTATTACCCGATGGATGAGATGAAAGCCTTCGCGGGTATGGCGCATAACTGCGTATTCATGACCGCTGATTACCGCCGGACAATCAGCCTGGCCGGTAAAGGGGATGTGGTTTACTGCGATCCGCCTTACGAACCGATGCCGGGAACAACCGGATTCACCGCCTACGCCGCTGGTGGTTTTAGCTGGGATAACCAGGTGGACCTGGCGAAGCAATGTGTATCTGCCTTTCACCGTGGCGCTCGGGTAGTGATTTCTAACTCATCTGCACCGAAGGTTCTCGACCTGTACCGGGAGCATGGTTTTAACCTGGAATTCATCAAAGCGCGCCGTTCGATCTCCTGCAAAAGCAGTACGCGGGAAGTCGCAAAAGACGTTGTAGCGATCCTTTAAGGGGGCTAAATGAAACTGACTTTACCATTTCCACCAAGCGTAAATAGTTACTGGCGCGCCCCGAGCAAGGGACCGCTGAAAGGCAGGCATCTGGTAAGCGAGACAGGTCGCAAGTTCCAGCAGGCAGCGAGAGCGGCGATTATTGAGCAACTGCGAGCCGTTCCCCGGCCATCCTCTGATCTGGCTGAGGTTCACATTGTGTTGTATCCGCCGGATCAGCGCCGTCGGGATATCGATAACTACAACAAAGCGCTGTTCGATGCCCTGACTCTAACAGGCGTCTGGGAAGACGACAGTCAGGTTAAGCGCATGCTGGTGGAGTGGGGGAACATCGTGAAGAAAGGGAAAGTAGAAATCACTATCCGTCGTTTTCGTGCAGCTGCCTGACGTGGAGATGAAATGAGAGCACTACTAACCCCTGAGATTGCCCCACGCATGGGCGTTGTTCTGCTTCGCCCAGGTGCTGATCTCATGCCGATGTTCAGGAGAGGGCGGGTACTGATTGAGCCTGCACCGGAAAAATACAGCGACTACGCAACTGGCGCTATCCCTCCCGCCACGCAGCCACTGGCAGGAGATCCGGTTTTGAAGCCAGTATTCGAAAACAAAGACGTCATTCTGCGCGCGGGTGGTATCAGCTCGCTGGAAGCCGAGCTGGAGCGTCGTTTTGAATGCCAGTATCCCCACGGCTCATGGCACAGCGAAAATTTTACGCTGTTCCGACATGAGCCTGGCAGCATCCGCCTTTGCTGGGCCTGCGATAACCTGGTGCGTGATCAGTACACAGAGACGCTGGCAGGCATTGCGCGTGAGAACCTGGTATCCTGGCTGATAACGGTCATCCGCTCACAGCTGGGGTTCAACGAAGACCATCAACTGACGATCCCCGAGTTGTGCTGGTGGCTGGTGATAAACAATCTGGCACACGTCATCCCTGAATCGCTGGCCCGGAAAGCCCTGCGATTGCCGGAAATAAAGCATCAACCGGTGATGAAGGAGAGCGATATTGTGCCGGAGCCAGCGGCGAGCGAAGTGGTGCAGAAAAAGATTCTCGGTCTTCGCGTAGATCCTGAAACGCCGGAATCATTCATGCTGCGACCAAAGCGCCGCCGCTGGGTAAACGAGAGCTGGACGCGCTGGGTTAAGTCCCAGCAGTGTGTCTGCTGTAACAAACAAGCAGATGATCCCCATCACCTGATAGGCCACGGACAAGGTGGAATGGGAACAAAAGCGCACGATTTGTTTGTGTTGCCGCTTTGCAGAGCGCATCACGACGAGTTGCACGCTGACACCGTGGCATTTGAGGAGAAGCACGGCTCACAGCTGGAGCTGCTGTTTCGATTTCTGGATCGTTCGCTGGCAATTGGCGTGCTGGCATAGTGGAGAACGCATAATGATTAACCCGTCCGAGGTTGGAAAAGCTGGTGAAATGGTCAGGCTGAAAACGCTTGAGGCCATCTGGATTCAAGGGAAGCTGCGTATGTGGGGCCGCTGGTCCTACATCGGCGGCGGTAGTGGTGGAAATATGTTCAATCAGCTGTTGGCGTCAGGGAAGATAACGAAGACCGCTATAAACGATGCTTTGCGCCGTATGAAAAAATCAGGCATTACCAAGCCAGAGCTTGAGGCGTTTTTTCGTGAAATACTCGCGGGGAAAAACAAAAGCGGCCTGGCCTTCTGTACAGACGATGAAGGACTGCTGATTGATAAGGTACTGGGGGCAGTCCTTATTACGGGTGGTCACAAAGAGCTGTATCACCTGCTGGTGGAGCATTACCGGTTACGGAAGAGCAAACGCCGCATAGCGGAAGAGCTTTATGAAAAGCATCCAGAGTGGTGTTTTATGACCTGCAGGCGAAGAGTTGATGCATGGATAAGTTTAGCAGAATCGATGCTATACGCACCAATGTGTGACGCATTCGGCACAAATGGCGACAGATTTTACTTGCAAAGTGAGCCAGAAACTGCTTGAATTGTGATAGGCTCGGGGACGTTAAAGCGAACTGAGCAGCAAAACAAAACATAAACCCGCCACCTGTGCGGGTTTTTTGGATTAAGAATGCTTGATCTCATAATTTATACATACAGGAAGTTAGTCGAGCATTTCGCAGCAATGACAACCCTTGTCTTTGTTGCAACGATTATCAAAATTACCTTCCCATTGGTTGCTTACTTGATAAATCGGATATTCGAATATCGGTCTTATAAGCGCTGGCTTAAGATTCCTGGAATTACAGAAGAGCAAGCCAGAACTAAAGCAAGAAATATTTGGCGACCTAAAGCAAAATTGCCAAAATGGTTGCTAAAGCTAAAAAAAATAATATTTACCACAAAGAATAACTAAAGGGCCGCAGATGCGGCCTTTTTTCATTTCAGGCCCACGGGAATCATCTTCGATACAGAGCGTTGTTAAACCAGCCCGATGGGCCTGCCCCCCTTTTATTCACACAGCACCCCGTTAAACCGGAGGTGGAGACTATGAAAATGCCAAATAACCCGAGTAACTGGCCTGATCTGCTGGAGTTGCTGCAGAGCTGGTGGCGCGGAGATACGCCGCTGGGGGCAGTTCTGCTCTCAGTTGTTATGGCGGGTCTTCGAATCGCTTATAGCGGTGGCGGCTGGAAAAAGATGCTTCTTGAGGGGCTTCTGTGTGGGGCGCTAACGCTTACATTCGCATCGGCGCTTGAATACTTAGACTTCCCCAAATCTCTCTCAATCACCATTGGCGGTGGGGTGGGGTTCGTTGGCGTAGATGCCATAAGGGCGTTTGTAATGAAATATCTTGGCGGCCGATTCGGTATCGGTGGCGGCGATAACAAGGCTTAACCATGACAGCAGATCAAATTATCGAGGGGATCCTCGGCAAAGAGGGTGGTTATGTCGATCACCCCTCTGATAAAGGCGGGCCGACCCGCTGGGGCATCACGCAGACCATAGCTCGCGCACATGGCTACACCGGTGATATGCGGGACCTGCCCAGGGAAACAGCAAAGCAAATCCTGCTGAGCGATTACTGGACCGGCCCCCGGTTTGACCAGGTGGCAGCTCTATCTACGTTACTGGCAGATGAGCTTTGCGACACTGGCGTGAACATGGGGCCATCGGTTGCCAGTAAGTTTTTCCAGCGCTGGCTGACGGCAATGAATATGCGCGGGAAGCTTTATCCCGATCTTATCCCGGATGGAGCCATTGGCCCCCGAACCATCACCGCGCTTAAGGGATATCTTTCCGCCCGCGGGAAAGAGGGTGAACAGGTTCTGTTGCGTGCGCTGAACTGCAGCCAGGGTGTCAGATATCTCGAACTAGCTGAGGGCCGCGAAGCCAACGAGGATTTTCTCTACGGCTGGGTTAAGGAGCGTGTCCTGTGAAGATGATCATTTTCGCTTTGCTCGTGCTGGTGGCTGTGCTCGTTCTGTTACTTCTGCGCAAATATACCCGGCTGGAGTTCGTAGGCCATGCCAGCCTGCTGCTGAAAACTTGGTCTGTAAAGCTGGGAGCTATCGGCGCGCTGGTTGGTGTATGGGCGCAGTCGTTCCCGGATGCTGCGCTGCACGCCTGGGCGATGCTGCCACCGGATATCAAAAGTATCCTGCCGCCAAACATCGTTGCGTTGATTAGTCCTGCGCTGGTGGTGCTGGCCGTGCTATCGCAGTACGTACGCCAGCCAGCATTGAAAGAAAAGGCCGACGAACTGAAGGAGCCGCAGCAATGAGCTTTGAAATTATCGCGGGGCTGGTGGTTGTCATCCTGGGTGCTATTGCTGGCGCGTTTGGCATTGGTCACGCTCGCGGTACCAGTAAGGCGGAAGCCAAAGCCGATCAGCAGCGTATCGAAGAGAACGCTGCCGCCACAGTCGCCGCGGCAGAACGGAAAGCAGAAGTTACCCAGGAGGCCAGCGATGTACAGCAGACTGTTAGCCATATGCCTGATGACGATGTTGATCGGGAGCTGCGTGAGCACTTCACCCGCCCCGGTAGTCGTTGATACCACCTGCTACTGGATTCGCATTATCTACCTGACCGACCACGATATCGACGTGCTGGATAAGCAGACCAAGCGCGACATTCTGGCGCACAACAAATCAGTGCTGGCGAACTGCCCGCAATCAACAGAAAAGGCAACGAAATGAGAGAAACTAACCGCCAGTTACTCGTAGATCTGGCGGTTGTTAATGATGGAGATGCAGAACTGTACTGAAATAATTTAGCACCGTTCAGCTAAGTCATTATTATTTTTCTAATTCATCATATGCTTCAACGATGAAGTTTCTAATGTTTATTATGCATGATTCAATGAAAGGAATAACTTCATAATTATTACCATGGAATTTTATTTTTTTTTCTTCAGTTATAACAATGTTTAGAGGCACCCCTTTTCCACTTACTTCCAAGTTTCCATTTTTGAGACTGAAATCCTGTATTTTCTTACCATTGACATAGTTATTCTCGAAAACGAAGTTGGATGAACCGTCGGCTTGAATCAAGCTAAAACCGTCTACGCTAACACTGATGTCTTTAACAAAACTATCTTCTTTAAGAGGGATAGGTTGTCTATGCTTAACTTCATTTGTAAGATTACACATCATTTTCAGCCAATTTTTACCAGTATGATAATCTTGTATCGAGTTGAAAGTTTTGTATAATGGTTCTGATGATGGTTGTTTTATATTCAGTGTCTTTAAGAAAAAATTGTCTACGAACTTTTGCTCTCCATATGGGAAATAAATCTTAGGACGCACAGTCGTGCTGTTTGCCCCAACATACTTATCATAAGAATCATTAGCAACATACTCTAACGAGCTTCGCAAGTTTTCTAATATCGACTTGACCTTTACTGGCTTGATTTGCTGACTTTTTTTCATTGTTTCAAGGCATTCTTCCACTTCTTGCAACAGATCTAACGTACCTTGTCTAGACATACAGATTTACCCTTTTACGTTGTTTTCTGCATGTTATACCTAACTATTTGCTTATCAAATACCCCCATGTAATAAATTATGAGAGCAGCAATGAACATTGCAATAGATAGTTTTTATTTATCGCCTGTTATCAGAGATGAACCAAGCATGGCTATGAGTATTGATAGTCTCTCGGTGTATCTTGATGGTATTGAGGAAAAGCACATGTCCGAAATCACCGCGCCCGAGCAAATCCGCCTTGGCATTATCAAGAAAGTTAACTACGACACTGCGGCGGCCAAGCTGGCCATTGACTGGGTCGGCGACAGCTATCTGAAATCTCAGTTGTTTGCTGATTCATTCGACCGCGTATTCACCGAAAGCGAGATCGTTTCGAAGACCCGCAAGGCTATCCAAGAGGCGACTGAAGCGCTGGCGCTGTTTGATACCGCTGCCGAGCAGTCCAGCTAAGGCATTACAAAAGCCCTCACATGAGGGGTTTTGTAATGCGTTATTCTTACTTCTTGGAGGCCATATGCGCCTGACAGTTCTCGACGACGATCCGGGTGAACGCATCGAACCTGTTCGCGAGCGTATCACGGTATACCTTGATGATGTTGAGGTGAAGTACGCCTTCTCGGCTGATAGCGATAAAGGCGAAGTGATTGCCGCCGTGCTTGATAGCCGGGGTTACCCCACTGCCGAGAACGGCGAGGTTAAGCGCCAGACGCTGTTCGGTCAGGTGAGGATAGAGCGGTCACCTTAATAACAGGACCAGATCATGGGCAAAGAGCCGCGCATCTACGGCAGCAAGTGGGACCGAGAACGTCTTATCTTCCTTCGTGCTCATCCCTTATGCGTCATGTGTCACGAGCAAGGCAGGGTGACAGCGGCAACGGTGGTTGACCACATCATCCCGCACAAACTGAAAGAGGCTCTGCGCTCTGGTGACAGCCAGGCAATAGCGAAAGCGCAAAAGCTATTCTGGAGCCGGAAGAACTGGCAAGGGCTGTGTAAGCAGCACCATGACTCTACAAAGCAGCGAATGGAGAAGCGCGGCACCGTCATCGGTTGTGATGAGAGCGGCATACCGCTTGATCCTAACTCGCACTGGTTTAAATGATAATAAATCTCATTTTGGTAGCGATATGGTTGCAAATGGAATCATTTCAAATTAAATGATATCAATTATCATCTTAGGGGGAGGGCGGGTCAAAAGTTCAGAACCTCGAACCCAAATGACCGCCGCCAGTCCTTTTTGTGCACAACCGCGAAATGAAAAGTTTTTTTCCGGGAGGTTCCGATGGCAGGACGACGCCCGAAACCGACCCACCTCAAAGTGGTTACCGGCAACCCGGGCAAACGCAAACTTAACGACAAAGAACCATCGCCAGCGCGAGAAATACCAAGCCCTCCAGAGCACCTCACTGACTGGGGAAAGGTGGCGTGGGGGAAGCTGACCGTGCTGCTGGATGGCATGGGCATTTTAACCATTGCCGATACGCTGGCGCTCGAACGACTCTGCGATATTTACGCCGACATTCTGCAGCTTCGCCTGACTATTGCTGACGAGGGGCGAACTTACACCGTGCAGACCGAGGGCGGTTTTTTGATTAAGGCTAACCCGGCAGTAGCAATGTTGGCGGATGCTGATCGACGTTTTAAAAGTTACCTGGTTGAATTCGGTCTGACTCCGGCCGCCAGAACGAAGGTGAAAGTGGATGGTGGAGAAAAAGAAGAAGACCCGCTCAACCAGTTCTTCGGTTGATCCCGCCACGCAATATGCGCGGGATGTAGACTCCGGCAAAGAAATCGCCGGGCCTGACATCAGGAATTCCTGTAAGCGACATCTCAAAGATTTGGAATCCTGCCATGCCCGCGGGTTGGTATGGGATGTTGCATCGGCGCAGCGCGCCATCGACTTTTTTGCCAAGGTACTGAAGCTCAACGGCGGTGAGCATGAAGGTAAACCCTTCAACCTGCTACCGTGGCAGTGCTTTATTGTAGGGTCGATATTCGGCTGGAAGAACTCGGATGGTTATCGTAGATTTCGCATGGTGTACGTTGAATCTGGTAAGGGTTCCGGCAAATCACCACTGGCAGGCGGAGTGGGGCTTTACTGTTTAACAGCAGATAAGGAGCCTCGTGCCGAGATATATGCAGCTGCAACGAAAAAAGACCAGGCCATGATCCTTTTTCGTGATGCTGTCGCGATGGTGGATCAGTCCCCTGCGTTAGCGCAGCGAATAAACAAATCAGGCGGCGCCGGGAAAGAGTGGAACCTTGCGTTTCTTCAGACCGGCTCATTTTTCCGGCCTATCAGTTCGGATGATGGGCAGTCAGGGCCACGCCCACACTGTGCTCTGATTGACGAAATTCACGAGCACAAAAACAACCAGGTTGTGGAAATGATGCGCGCCGGGACGAAAGGTCGTCGCCAGGCGTTGATTTTCATGATCACTAACAGCGGCCACGACAAAACCAGCGTCTGCTACGACTATCACGAGTATGGGCGTAAAGTTGCCGAAGGCTCGATTGAGGATGACAGTTTCTTTTCTTTCATTTGCTCCCTGGACGAAGGAGAAGACCCATTCAAGGACGAGTCCTGCTGGAAAAAAGCAAACCCCTCTCTTGGTCATACTTTTACCGATCGCTACCTGCGTGAGCAGGTTACTCAGGCTCGGGGGATGCCGTCGAAGGAAAGCATTGTTAGGCGGTTAAACTTCTGTCAGTGGGTGGATGCCGATAACCCCTGGATGAGTAGCGATGTGTGGATGGGGTGCGAAGAGGACTTTGACCTGCAGGAGCTGCAGGGAGAAGAATGTTATGGCGGCCTGGACCTTTCAGGAACTCGCGACCTAACGGCGCTGGCGCTGTTTTTCCCGAAAAAGCGCCGCCTGCTCGTAGAGTTCTGGACGCCGAAAGATACTCTGCTGGAAAGGGCTAAAACGGACCGGGTACCTTATGATGCCTGGGAGCGTGACGGATTTATTCACACCACTCCAGGTAAAGCGGTGAAATATGGTTTCGTTGCTGAGCGAATATCAGACCTTTCCCAGATGTTCTATATCAAAGCGATCGCTTTCGACCAGTACCGTATTAAGTATCTTGAGCCGGAGCTGGAGGAGGCTAACGTATCTGTCCCTCTGATACCTCACGGCCAGGGCTACTATAAAGCGCAGGAATCCGGGTTGTGGATGCCTCATTCTATTGAGTTATTCGAGCAACGCCTGGATGACGGCGAAATCATTATTAAAAACAATCCCTGCCTTCGATGGAATGCAGCTTCCGCTGTTACCGAAGCAGACCAGAAGGAAAACCGCATATTTGCCAAGAAAAAGAGCACGGGCCGAATTGATGGTGTGGTGGCTTCTGCAATGGCAATAGGCGCTTCCGAAGGTGATGTCACTGATGATGGTGATATTGACGACTTCTTCTCACAACCGTTGAGCATGTGATGGACGATACAAAATACAGCATTGATCTACGTACCAATAATGGCTTGTGGGCAAGAGTAGCATCTTGGTTCGTTGGTGGTCGGCTGGTAACGCCAGAGCAGGGGTCGCAAACTGGCCCTGTATCTGCCAGCGGCGTGCTGGGCGACTCCCAGATAACCGATGAGCGCATTCTGCAGATATCGACTGTCTGGCGCTGCGTCTCCCTTATTTCCACCCTGACCGCCTGTTTGCCATTGGATGTTTTCGAAACCGATAAGAATGATAACCGGAAGAAAGTTGGCCTGAATACACCGCTTGCACGTCTGCTCCGGTACTCTCCAAATCAGTACATGACCGCGCAGGAGTTTCGCGAGGCCATGACAATGCAGCTTTGTTTTTATGGAAATGCCTACGCCTTGATAGAGCGTAATTCTGTGGGAGATGTCATAAGCCTGCTTCCCCTGATGTCGGCAAATATGGATGTCAGGCTCGAAGGAAAGAAGATTATCTATCGCTATCGGCGTGATGCTGAATATGCGAATTTCAATCAAAAGGACATTTTTCACCTTAAAGGCTTCGGATTTAGTGGCCTGGTAGGCTTGTCTCCAATAGCTCACGCCTGCAAATCAGCCGGTGTTGCCGTGGCGATGGAGGATCAGCAGCGAGAGTTTTATGCTAATGGCGCAAAGTCTCCCAAAATATTAACCACTGGGGATCGGGTTCTGACAAAAGAGCAACGTGCTCAGCTGGAGGAGAATTTTAAAGAAATCGCTGGTGGTCCGGTGAAGAAACGCCTCTGGATACTTGAGGCGAATTTTCAGGCTCATGATATCGGCGTCAGCCCTCAGGATGCAGAGACAATGGCGTCCCGTAAATTTCAGGTGAGTGAACTTGCGCGATTCTTTGGCGTTCCTCCCCATCTGGTAGGCGACGTGGAGAAAAGCACCAGTTGGGGAACCGGGATCGAGCAACAGAATCTGGGATTCCTTCAGTACACACTGCAGCCATACATATCCCGTTGGGAAAACGGAATTCAACGCTGGTTATTGAAACCGGATCAAGTCGGCGTATATCACGCAGAGCACAACCTGGATGGATTGTTGAGAGGTGATTCTGCATCACGTGCGGCCTTCATGAAAGCTATGGGCGAGGCAGGATTACGGACAATAAACGAAATGCGGAGGCTGGATAACTACCCTCCGGTACCTGGCGGTGATGTCGCCATGCGCCAGGCACAATATGTGCCCATTACAGATCTAGGTAATAACACAAAGCCCCGCAATGACGGGGCTTAATTTTTATGGGGGCCATGATGCCTGACATCATCAAAACGCTTTCTTTCGATGAAACAGAAATTAAATTCGCCGGAGATGGTAAGCAGGGAATTTTTGAGGGATATGCCTCTGTATTCGGTAATACAGATTCAGACGGCGATATCATTCTTCCAGGTGCCTACAAAAACACGCTTGAAAAACAGACGCGCAAAGTTGCGATGTTTTTTAATCACCGGCAATGGGAAATTCCTGTTGGAAAATGGGATGCCCTCGAAGAAGACAGTAAAGGTCTTTATGTTCGTGGACAGCTTACCCCCGGAAATAGCGCGGCCAGTGACCTTAAAGCAGCCATGCTTCACGGTACGGTCGAGGGAATGTCGGTTGGTTTTGCAGTAACAAAAGACGACTACAGCATTTCGCCCGCTAATGGTGGCCGCATCTTCAAAAACATTTCATGGCTAAAAGAAATCAGCGTCTGCACATTTCCGGCAAACGAGCTTGCGGGTGTTGATTCCATGAAAAGTATCGACGGCATTGAAACCATTCGTGATGTTGAAGCCTGGCTGAGGGATTCAGTCGGTCTCAGCAAGTCACAGGCAGTAGGGCTTATCGCCCGGTTTAAGTCAGCAGTTCGGAGCGAGTCCGAATGCGACGAAAACAAAGATATCAGCGCTCTGCTTAAGAGCATCTCTAATTTTCATCAGACATTAGGAAATTAATATGTCCGAACTCGCTCAAATTCAGAAAGCCCTGGAAGAATCACAAAGTAAGCTGCAGGGGCTTTTCGACGAACAGAAAAAACAGATCGAGCAGAATGGCACGATCTCCAAACAGTTGCAGGATGATATGGCGAAGGTTAATGAGGAAATGACCAAAACTGGTCAGCGTCTCTTTGATCTCGAACAGCGACTTTCTTCCGGCCCTGATAATCCTGGTGAAAAGAAATCCTTCTCAGAACGTGCAGCAGAAGAGCTGATTAAGTCATGGAATGGCAGTAAAGGTAACTTTGAAGCGAGCACTTTTAATAAATCGCTGGGAAGTGGCGCTGCATCTGCCGGGTCTCTCATTCAGCCGATGCAGGTTCCTGGCATCATTATGCCTGGCTTACGACGTCTGACCATCCGTGATCTGCTGGCTCAGGGGCGTATCTCCAGTAACTCACTGGAATATGTCCGTGAAAACGTTTTTACCAACAATGCTGCAAGCGTGGCGGAAAAAGCGCTCAAGCCAGAATCCGACATCACATTCACCAAGCAGACTGCCAATGTTAAAACCATTGCTCACTGGATTCAGGCTTCCCGTCAGGTGATGGATGATGCGCCGATGCTTGAATCTTATGTTAACAACCGCCTGCTGTATGGCCTGGCTTTGGAAGAAGAGCGCCAGTTGTTAAACGGTGATGGCAGCGGTGATGACCTGGAGGGTATCAACCATGTTGCAACGGCGTATGATACGGCTCTGAACGTTACAGGTGATACGCGTGCTGACATCATCGCTCACGCCATTTTCCAGGTAACTGAATCCGAATTCAGCGCCTCTGGCATCATCCTCAACCCCCGTGACTGGCACAATATTGCCTTATTGAAAGATAACGAAGGGCGATATCTCTTTGGCGGACCTCAGGCGTTTACCAGCAACATCATGTGGGGGCTTCCGGTCGTTCCTACACGCGCTCAGGCACAGGGAACCTTCACCGTCGGTGGTTTTGATATGGCCTCTCAGGTCTGGGATCGAATGGATGCCACCATTGAGGTGAGCCGTGAAGACCGCGACAACTTCGTGAAAAACATGCTCACTATCCTGTGTGAAGAGCGTCTGGCGCTGGCGCATTATCGCCCGTCTGCGCTTATTAAAGGTACCTTTGCTACAGAACCTGCTGGTGGTTAATGGAGGAGGGCGGGAAACCGCCCTTTAACGCATGACGATTAATGCTCTGGATGTGGTTTCAATTGAAGAATTACGCCAGCACATTGAGTTTGACTCAGATGACCGCGATGCGCTTATTGCCCGTTACGCTCAGGGTGCGCTGGATTACTGTCTGACATATTGCGACGAACCACGCTGGAAACAGCCCGACGATCTCCCTTCCCAGGTTGTCAGCGCCATGCTCTTATTTTTCTGTGATGCCTTTGAACATCGCGGAGCGCAGACAGAGACTCAACTTTATGCCAACCAGAGGGCCCATGATCTGTTATTTCAGGTAAGAAACTGGAGAGGCGAAACTGATGTAGTCGAGGGGGTATAATGGAGCCAGGTCGTTTTGTGCACCGCGTAGTAATTATGAACTTTTCTACCACGCGAACTCCTTCTGGACAGCCGGTTGAGCAATGGCTTGAGGGAAAAACCATTTCAGCAGAGGTGAAAGGCATCAGTGGGCGGGAACTGCTGTCTGCTGGTGCAGAACAGGCCGATGCAACAATTCGTGTATGGACCCGCTACCATCATGAGATCACCGCCAGGTCAAGATTGAAGGTGCTGACAGGTCCATTCAAAGACGCCATCCTGAACGTTACCGGTCCTCCGGTTCCGGATATAAAAGGTACCCGGCTGGAAATTCTCTGCAAACAGGGGACCGAAAAATGATTGATGTGAATCTGGATTTTTCCGGGTTGCAGGATATTGCCCGCGATCTGCAAACACTCAGCAAGGCCGAAAATAATAAAGTTCTCCGGGAGTCGACCCGTGCTGGTGCCGAATTGCTCCGCGAGGAGGTGATTGATCGCGCTCCTGAGAAATCCGGAAAACTGAAGAAAAACGTTGTTGTCGTCACCCAGAAAAGTCGCCGTCGCGGTGAAATTTCATCTGGGGTGCATATTCGTGGCGTTAACCCGCGAACGGGGAACAGCGGCAATACAATGAAGGCCAGCAACAAGCGGAATGCGTTTTACTGGCGCTTCGTGGAGTTGGGAACATCTACAGCGCCTGCACATCCGTTTGTTCGCCCAGCTTTTGATACCCGCATGGAAGAAGCTACGCAGGTGGCGATGCAGCGGATGAATCAGGCTATCGATGAGGTGTTATCAAAATGACAGAGGATGATCTCCATGACCTGCTGTCAACGCTGGCAGACGGGCGGGTTTATCCGTATGTGGTGCCGCTAGGCAGCGACGGACTTCCTGCAGTTTCCACTCCCTATGTCATTTTCTCGATACCGACTGATGTTGCCGGGGATGTTTTCTGCGGCCAGGCAGAGTCGACACTGCGCATTCAGGTTGATGTATGGGCTGAAACGAATGACGAAGCCAGAGCGTTACGCCTGGACGCCCTGGCTCGCCTGCAGGTTCTTTCACCTGTCGAGGTGACAAAAATTCCTGGCTACGACACGACAACCCATCTTCATCGGGCAACCCTCGAAATAACGGTCATTGCCTGACAAAAACCAATCCAATCCGACCGCCGCTGGCGGTTTTTTCATTTATGGAGGCTGCGATGTCAGCACTATTTGAACGTGCCCAAAAAACGGTAGTAATGATTACCTCTGTGCCGGTCACCGCGGCAGAGCTGGATAACGCAACCTGGTTAAACCTGAGTTGCACTATCAAACAGGCAAGCTTTACCGCTGGTCAGAAAAACGATATTGACGTGACAACGCTCTGTTCGGATGAAACGGAAAATATCAACGGCCTTCCTGCTCCGTCTGAAATGTCACTTTCCGGTAACTTCTACCGCAACCCGGCGCAGGATGCACTTCGTGAAGCATATGATAACGACGGGGTTTATGGGTTTAAGGTTATTTTCCCGTCTGGTAATGGATTCCTGATGCGCGCTGAGGTACGTCAGCACACCTGGGATTCTCAAACCAATGGCGTGGTTGCTGCAACGTTCTCGCTGCGTCTGAAAGGTAAACCCACCAATATTAACGCCCCAGGAGTTCTGTCGTTTGCTACTGACCTTCCGGCGTCCCAAACGGTCGCGGCAGGAAGCGCCCTGACCATGGGCGTGGTCGTCCAGGGCGGTACGGCACCTTATACCTACGCCTGGAAAAAGGGCACCTCGACGGTCAGCGGCCAGACCAGCGCAACGTTTACGAAAGCCAGCGCTGTATCCGGTGATGCCGGGGTTTATTCCTGCGTGGTTACTGATGCCGATGGCACTGTGATCACTTCTTCTGATTGCACCGTCACCATCAATTAACGGAGCGCCGGGAGACCGGCGATAAAATTAATGTCAAAACCGAGTCTTAAAGCACTGGCACTGGCACCGATGGCGGGCTTTCGTAAAAAAGAAGTCCCCGTTCCGGAGTGGGATAACGCCAAAGTCATCATTCGTGAGCCATCAGCAGAAGCCTGGATTCGCTGGCAGGGCATTGCCAGCCCGGAACCACCCAAACTACCGGAAGGGCAGGAGCCTCAGGAGGCACCAGAACTGACCCCTTCAGAACGAGCCTTCCGCACGATGCGGGCCGACGTCACGCTTTTCATCGATATTTTGCTGGATACCGACCTGCAGCCCGTCTTTACTGTCGATGACACCGAACAGGTTGAAGCGATCTATGGCCCTGTGCATTCCCGGCTGTTGAAGCAGGCACTTGATCTCATTCGTGACGCGGATGATGCTAAAGCAAAGTAAAAATGCCTGGCATGCAGTTCCTGATGGCGCTGGCGCTCCGGATGGGCCGCACGCTGGGCGAACTGCGACAAACCATGACGGTTGGCGAATTCAGGATGTGGGCTGAGTACGACCGTATCAGCCCAATCGGCGATATTCGCGGCGATATCCTCAATGCTCAGCTGGTATCTGCGGTTTACGGAGCGCAGGGCGTTAAAGTCACCATTGAAGATGCTCAGCTTCAGTGGAGCACAGAAGAGATTGAGGTAAACGACGGCGGCAATCCCTTTGCAGGGCTGGAAGCGGCGCTGCTGGCTGCGTCAGCATAGCCAGTAATAATTCGTGTGGATGCCACTCATAACAGGTGTTATGTTGTTTTTTTTGACACACGGAGTGCTTTAAATGACTACTACTGGCTGGATATTATTATTTGTTTTTGCTCGCCTTATTGATCTTGTTATCTGGTATTTCCTGAACAGAGGAAGCGTAAGAGCTAATGATCAGATCGCTATGCTTAAAGAAATCTCTGAAAAGCAAAGTGCTCAAATTGATCTTCTGATTGCACTTGCTCATAAAAAAGAGGAACCAGAAAAAGATTATCTGGAAGAAGCAAGGAAAAAAGCTGGTTTAATTTAATAATATTGAAATCATAAAAAAGCCCCACAATGTGGGGCTTTTTGTTTCTGAGGAAATGAAATGGCAACCCTGCGTGAACTTATCATTAAAGTTTCTGCTAACTCTCAGTCATTCCAGACCGAGATAGCCCGCGCGTCACGTATGGGGGCTGATTATTATAAGACAATGCAGAATGGCGGCAGGCAGGCTGCGGCTTCAGTTCGGGAAACTCGCCGTTCTGTTGCTGAACTAACTGACCAGATGGAGTCAGCAAAGGCTACCGCACTGGGGTTAACCGGGGCATTTGCTGGTGCTTTTGCTACGGGGCATTTAATAGCCTTGGCTGATGAATGGAATTCAGTAAACGCCCGCCTAAAACAGGCATCTCAATCAACTGATGATTTTACCAGCTCTCAAAAACAGCTGATGGATATCAGTCAGAAAACGGGTACATCTTTTTCTGACAACGCTAATTTATTTTCCCGTTCAGCAGCCTCAATGCGGGAATATGGTTACAGCTCCAGCCAGGTGCTGGATATTACTGAGGCTATTTCTACTGGTTTAAAACTTTCTGGCGCGAATGCTCAGGAGTCCAGTTCGGTCATCACTCAGTTTAGCCAGGCTCTGGCGCAGGGCGTGCTGAGAGGTGAAGAATTCAATGCCGTCAACGAGAGCGGCGACAGGGTTATACGGGCGCTTGCGGCAGGGATGGGGGTTGCGCGTAAAGACCTTAAATCTATGGCGGATCAGGGGCAGTTAACCATTGATAAAGTAGTGCCAGCCCTCATCAGCCAGCTTGGTAAGCTACGGAATGAATATGGTGAATTGCCGCAGACTGTTTCATCGTCGGCAACAAAAGTTGAAAACGCTTTTATGCAATGGGTCGGTGGAGCTAATGAAGCTAGTGGCGCGACAAATACCCTAACCGGATTACTTGATGGCGTAGCCAACAATATTGATCAGGTCGCCACTGCTGCCGGAGCGCTTGTTGCCGTTGGTGCAGCCCGATATTTGGGAAATATGGCTCTTGGTGCCAGCTCTGCAACAGCCGGGATTATTAACGCTGCAAAAAGTGAAGTAGCTTTAGCTGAAGCCCAGGTCAGAGGGACGCAGGTTTCGACAGCTCGCGCGCGTGCTGCAGTTTATCGTGCCCAGCAGGCACTGGCAGCGGCGCGGGGTACAGACGCGCAGGCCGCCGCAGAAAAACGGCTCTCACTGGCGCAGGAGTCACTTAACCGTAATATTCAGGCCAGAGTATCCGCTCAGACTGCGCTGAACTCGGTTACTGCTGTAGGTTCCCGGCTCATGGGTGGAGCATTAAGCCTCGTTGGCGGTATTCCAGGGCTGGTTCTGCTTGGTGCCGGTGCCTGGTACACGATGTACCAGAATCAGGAACAGGCCAGATTATCCGCTCAGGAATATGCAAACACCATTGATGCAGTCCGTGAAAAGACAAAATCAATGTCCCTGCCCGAAGTTTCTGATAATGAGACCAAAACCCGTCAGGCGCTGGAGGAGCAAAACCTTCTTGTTGATGCCCAAGCATCAAAAGTAAAAAGCCTGAAGGAAGAGATCGCGGGCTATCAGTATGTCCTGTCTAACCCCGGACCAACAACCAGTGGCGGTTTCATGATAAACCACCTGACTTCGGTCGAAGCGGTCACCCGTGGTCTGGAAGAAGCGACTTCCGCTCTTGCCGTTGAACAGGAGAGGTTAGCTCAGATGCAGGCTAAGTCTGAGTCGATCCAGTCGGTACTGGAGGGGATAGAGAACAGGCGAATAGCATTAATCCGGCAGCAGGCTGCAGAACAAAATTCAGCTTATCAATCGTTATTAATGATGAACGGTGAGCATACGGAATTTAACCGTCTTCTGGGTCTCGGAAATAATCTTCTCATGGCCCGGCAGGGGCTGGTAAACGCACCAGTACGCTTACCACAGGTAGACCTGACAACCCAGCAAACGGCTGCACTGGAAAAAAGCCGCCGTGACCTGGCGCTTTCAAAACTCAAAGGTGAGGATAAAGAACGCGCACGACTGGGTTACGCTGCGGATGACCTGGGGTTAACTAACGACCCTCAGTTTCAGACCGGACGGCAGGAGTTGATTAATAACGGCCTGAATGAATGGAGAAACAACCAGGAAAATAAACCAAAGCCAAAAGGAAGGCATGGGAAAACCGAGGCGGAGAAAACCGAAGATACCTATACCCGGCTGATTAAACAGCAACGGGAGCAAATTGCTCTTTCCAGCCAAAATACTGAACTGGCAAAGATGAAATATCAGGTTACTCAGGGGGAATTATCTTCGCTTGAAAAATCCAAAAAGGAAACATTGCTGCACAATGCTGCGCTTATTGATCAGAAAAATATCGCTGAACAGTTAAAAACATTCCGCGAAGGTCTGGCCGACAGTAATGCTGCCGCCCGGGAAAGGGGGAATATCGTTTTCCTCGGCGCGGGACAAGGGGATAAAGCCCGTGATCGAATGAAGGAAATGGCGGATATTCACGCTGATTTTCTGAGGCAGCAGCGTGATTTACAGCGTGATTTCAGTCGTGGGCAGATTTCCGAAGACCTGTATAAAAAGCAAACGGAAGCGCTTAAAACAGCGCTTGCCGAACGCCTGGATATTCAGGAGGAGTATTACAAAAAAACCGATGAACAGCAGTCAGACTGGCGGTCAGGGGTCAGCGATTCCCTGATGAATTATGCCGATCAGGCTTCTGATCTGAGTTCAATGGCTGCCACTGCAACCAGCGAAATTCTGGATGCCACCACTAACTCTATTTCCAACAACCTGACCAACGTCCTAACGGGCGCCGCTTCGTTTAAAGATGGTATGTCGAATATTTTCTCTTCCCTGGGAGAAACAGTGATTAAGACGCTCATCCAGATGGCAACACAGGCGTTGATCACTAAAGCGATTATGGCTTCATTTGGCGGTGGGGCTGGTGGATTGTTCGGTAGTCTTTTTGGCGGAGCTAGCGGTGGGGCAAGTGTTGGGAGTGCTATTCAAAGCGCGGGAGCTAATTTTTCATTTAACGCTCTCGGAGGCGTTTACGATTCTCCGTCACTTTCTGCCTACAGCAATGGTGTTTACAGCACTCCCCAATATTTTGCGTTTGCGAAAGGGGCAGGTGTATTCGGCGAGGCCGGGCCGGAAGCCATCATGCCCCTTACCCGTGGCGCTGATGGTTCGCTTGGGGTCAGAGCTGTTGGGCGGGAATCTCCGGCGGTACAGAACGCTGCGAAGCAGATCCAGGCACAGCCACGAATTGCTGTCAGCGTAGATGCCAGAAGTACGTTCACCGGTAAACCGGATGACATAACGATGCAGGCAATTGAGCGAAGGAATGACGCTCTGGAACAGCGGATAGTTAACACCTTAACCGCCGAAGTAAATAACCCCCAGAAGAAATTCGGTCGGGCTATTTATTCAAATCTCCAATCTAAAAAACCAAGATAGACCTGCCCGGAGGGAATATTCATGGCAGATATTTTCTACCCGGATGAATACCTGCCCATGCCGCTTATGGACGGGTACGGGTTTAAGCCTATATCACCTTTACTGCGAACGGAGATGACGTCCGGTCGCGCTCAACAACGAAGGCGATATACCTCAACACCCACCCAGGCATCAGTTAAATGGATTTTTAAAACTGATGCTCTGGCGCAGGTGTTTGAGGCGTTTTTCAGGGATGCGCTTAAAGATGGCCAGTCCTGGTTCTATCTGAAACTCCAGACTCCAGTCGGGGTAAAGCCCTATAAAGCCAGGTTCGTGGATATTTACGAAGGGCCGACGCTGGTCGCGCCAAAATACTGGCAGTACAGCGCAACGCTGGAATTATGGGAGCGCCCGTTACCGCCTTCTGGTTGGGGAAATTACCCGGAATGGCTGGCGGGCCAGTCGTTACTGGATATTGCGCTTAACAGAGAGTGGCCGAAGCATGACAATTCTTGAGCGACTATATGCCAGCAGCGGATCGGAGGTTATTCACGATACGCTGCAGATATCCGCAGGCGATGATAACTACTGGCTGACCAGTGGCTGGGATGACGTTTCAGTGACGCTGGAAAATGGTCAGCCGGTGACGTTTGATGCCAGCGCGATAGATATCGCCTTACCAGCCAGGAACGCCGACGGGACACAGGATTTAAAGTTTGCTATCAGCAATATTGACGGAAGGGTTTCTGAGGCGATCGATAAAATTCTGGATGAAATGAAATCAGCCACGCTGACATTCCGGCGGTACATTTCATCTGATCTGTCTGCTCCGGCATCATCACCGTATACGCTCGATATCAAATCCGGCTCCTGGACCCCGACAGCAGTTCAGGTCACGGCAGGCTATATGAATGTCCTCAAAACAGCCTGGCCCCGTAAACGTTACAACCTCGCCGAGCATCCGGGCTTACGTTACTAACCTGAGGCAAATATGTTTAATCCTGATAAATACCGTTCTGTTAAATGGCAGAAGGGCGGTAGAGCCTACCCGCTACTCGACTGCTTCGGCATTGTGAATGAAATACGCAGCGACCTGGGGCTACCTGAATGGCCTGATTTTGCAGGTGTGACCAAAGACGGCGGGGGCCTCGACCGGGAGGCGAGAAAGCTGATGCTTTCGCTGAAACGTTGTGACCCCTGTGAAGGTGCCGGAGTGGCCTGCTATTCGGGCTCAACAGTTTCCCATGTCGGGATCGTTGTAATGCTCGATAACCAGCTGCAGGTCGCGGAATGTAATCCAGGCTCGGGGGTTACGTTTCTGCCACTGGCGCGATTTATCCGCCGCTTTAACCGCGTGGAGTTCTGGCAATGACGATAAAGTTTTACCCGTCCCGGCTACCGGGTGAACCACTTGAAACGCACGAGCATGGTGTGCTTACGCTGCATGAGTGGATGTGCAGAAATGTCCCGAGCTATTCACAGGATAAAACTCATCCTGTCGTGATCGAGCTGAACGGCCAGGCAGTCCCCCCGGCGGAATGGCCGTTATGTTTGTTGCGGCCAGACAGTGACGTGCGAATATATCCCATTCCGTATGGCACGGGTCTTGAAATTGCCGCGTGGGTTTCGGTGGCCGTATCCATTGCGTCTACGGCCTATGCATTATTCTTTGCCCCTAAACCAGAGCTGGGCGGTTTTTCATCCAGTAACGCTTCATCGCTGGATCTGAACCCGGCGCGGGCAAACACCGCAAAACTCGGTGATCCCGTTAGGGAGGCGTTCGGGCGAAACCGGATTTACCCGGATTACCTGGTGCAGCCGGTAACGCGATTCGACCCCGCTGATCCCACCAGAATGACGGTAGAAATGTTTGTCTGCCTTGGATATGGGCGTTTCTCCTATACCGGTGGAGATTTTCGGGTAGGAGAAACTCCGGCGCTGACCTTAGGTGAGGGCTTTTCATATACCAGCTATGGGCCTGGCGATAATGTGGCTGGGGACCGTCGCAGTGAGATATGGTTCAACTCAACGGAAGTCGGGGGAACGTCGAGCGGCAGCGGCCTCGATATGGCTCAGACTGCCCCTGAAGCCAGTGATATCGTTGCTGATGCCATGACCGTCAGCGGTGCCTCTGTCTCGTTTTCTGGCCTCGATGTCGATGATGATAATGATGAAGACGAGGATGAGAACAAACTTCCTCCTGGCTGGATCGCCGGTGCAATTGTCACCCTGAAAGCGCCAGTGAATTATCAGGTATCCATCGAGGGCGGCTTTAACGTGCTGACAGGCGACGTCGTGTCAGAGATTGCGCCATTCAGCGGAATGCCTGTCACCCTAACGTTTAACGGTACTGACTATGATCTGCAGATCTCCACGCATACCCCTCACCAGGACGCCGTTCCGGGAACAGGAGGAGCGACTGCGGTATTACGCGCCAGTGCGTCGCCGTCAACGTATGACTTTACGACAACCAGCCAGACCTTTTCTCTGACCTGGCAGGGTATCACCTATACCATATCTCTGGTCGCCAACTACGGCACAATGTCTGGCTTGCTCGCAGCGATTAATGGCGGGTTGAATGGTTCGGGGCTCATTGCTCAGGATGATGGCGGCGTGATACGTATCGTCGAGATCTCCAGCCCCTGGCGTGGCGGTTCCATTACGTCATCTTTCCTGCCTGCGTCAGTATTTGGTGACAGCCCGGTATTTACTGCTGGTGCAGCCTCCAGTGGCGGAAGCCCTGCGGTAACAGCCAGCGTCACGCTGGCATACGATTCTGGCACTGCCTTTTCCGGATTGCCGGAAGGCACCCAGCGGATTTCCCTGGCGCACCGTGGCAACGAATACCAGATAGCGTCTACTGATGGTCCCTCTGCGACCGTACAGCGTGTGGTTAACGGTGTCGTTGACAGCACCTGGTCAGGCTTTATGACCCGTACCGTCGTGGATTTTGCCGCGTCTGGTATTAACGATAATGAAACCTGGCTCGGCCCCTTTCTGGCCTGCCCGCAAAATGAAGTTGTGGATGCCTTCGAGGTCAACTTTGCTTTCCCAAACGGAATTTGCGGGTTCCAGAACAACGGGAATAAGCGGGTCCGCCATGTCGAGTATGAAATCCAGTATCGCGTTTATGGTTCCGGATCAGGGTGGACGAGTAAGCCAGGGGTTTACGCGCTTAAAAACATTAATGGCCTCGGTTTTACAGAGCGTTTTGATCTGTCCTCTCCTGGGCTGGTGGAGGTTCGATGCCGCCGCCGTAACGAGCAGGGGAGCAACAACGCGAGAGACAGCATGTTCTGGCAGGCGCTCAGAGGTCGTTTGCTTTCCCGTCCGACCTCCTACGCAGGGATATCAACAATAGGGATCACGGTTGAAACCGGCGGCCAGCTGGCGGCCCAGTCAGACAAGCGTGTGAGTGTTGTCGCCACACGAAATTATGATGGCGGTGGTGACAGGACAATCAGCGGTGCGTTCCTGCATCTTGCCCGCAGTCTTGGATATCGCGACGACCAGATCGACATTGCGGCGCTCAGTACGCTGGAGGCTACCTACTGGACGCCAAGGGGAGAATATTTTGATCACCAGGCAAGCAGTGACAGCACGTCAGCAAAGGATATTTTCGACAAAATAGCCGAGGCTGGCATGGGGTATTTTCTGCTGTCTGACGGGTTGCTTTCTGTCGGGAGAGAGGGCGTCAAAAGCTGGACAGGGATCATTACTCCTCAGGATACCGTGGAGGAAATGCAGACGTCATTCAGGGTCCCGTCGGAGGATGATTTTGATGGCGTGGATGTGAAATATATCAACCCTGTGACCTGGGCGGAGGAAACCGTACAGTGTCGGACGCCGGAAAATCCTTTTCCGCGCAAAACGGAGGCCTACACCATTGATGTTGCCATGACTGCAGATCGCGCCTGGCGTATCGGGATGCGTCGGTTAATGAAATATCTCCACCAACGTCGAACCTATACGGCTACGACTTCAATGCTGGGATGGTGTCATGACTTCGGTGATCACATCATTTTGTCCGACGACATTCCAACCGGGAAAACCCAAAGTTGCCTGATTGACGCGATGATTTACGACTTCCAGGAAATTACGCTGCACGTCACGGAGCCACTGGACTGGAGCTATACAAATCCACGTTGCTGGATTCAATTTCAGGACGGAGGAGCATCACGTTTATTAATTCCTCAGATGGTTGATGAATTTACGCTCACAGTACCATACAGTGACGATCTCCATCCCTATGACTGGATAATGAATGACCCTGATACAGACCCGCCAAAACTTTTGTTTTGTGATAGTGAAAAAGGCGCTCGACACGGAATAGCTCAGAATATTGCGCCAGCTGGTGATGGAAATTGCCAGGTCACGGCTCCTGAATATAAAGATATTTTCTATCAATACGACGATGCTACATATCCAGGCAGCGTCGCATAAACAATTCCTACCTCAACTTTTATTCTCGCATTTTTTGGTTGGCGGGAATATATTGGAGAAATGAAATGGCATTTAATCCTCCTCTGGGGAGCACTACTCCTGCGGTTTTCATTGATAATGTTAAACGGCTTGAGCTGCTCATTAACGGCCCTGCTGATAATGTTGCAGACCGCGCTGGGGACCCGCTTTATTCATGGCGGGAAATTCAGCGTAGCTTGGTTCCTCTCGGTCGGCAGTATATGACTCTAGCAGATGCGCTAGCTGACATTGCAAACATTCCCAACGGGTCTTCTACTTATGTCCGAAGCCAGGGCGGAGAATCCATCGCAGATGAGTATATAAATAATGGCGGCGCGCTGGAACCAACCGGCCGTAAAATGCCCTCTCAGAGATTTGTGGCGGAGACAATTACGGCATTGCAGGGGGTAGTTACTTCTGTTTCTGTATTAGCACAGGCGGTGAATATTAACGAACGGAATATTCTCGATATCTATTCTTCGACTGACCGCACCGAAGACAAGCTGACAGGAATGCTGTCCGGAATTTGTTCGCTGACCGACAGTGTGTCGGAAATTTATCCGGAGCTGCCGTCTGAAGAAGAGCGCCTTCGTCTTTTGATGCTCGCCTGCGGCACGGCGGAAATACTGAACGCTCTGGATGGGTTTGATCCCCAATCACGAAGCGGTGGCGGTGATTCACTGATACACCCGACCATTCCGGGATTGTACATGCTGCCCGAGCCCGCCGGGCTGGTACATGTTAATGTCGATATCCAGACGGTGCCAACGTCAAAGGAAGCGCCGCCCGTAAAGGGGATCGCCAGCGTGTCATGCGGTGGTGGGATAATTCAGTTATATTGTCTGGTATCGGTACAGGGCGCAACGTCATCAAATTACCCAAAGAAAAACTTAAACATTGAGTTTTATCCGGACAGTAATTTTGATGATACTGTCGATGTGAAAATCGGCTCGCTTCTGCCCCACGATGAATGGGTTTACAAGGCGAACTGGATAGACTTTACGCACGTCAGAAACTTAATGTCATATCGCCTGTGGCATCGTGTCATGAATTCCAGAAATGGATTTCCGAAGTGGGACGTTGATAATTCATATCTCGGCCTGACCGGCGTAGCATCAGCACCAACCGGTGCGACCGGGCATCCTGATGGTTTCCCTTGTGTTCTTACCGTGGGTAATGAATTTTACGGTATTGGTGATCTAATGATTGGCAAGAAAAGAGCAAACTACAACTTACCAAAAAATGACCCGTTGAAAATTCAACTTGATTTTGGTGACTGGTTCGACATAACAAAATTCGATAATCCTGCCGCGTATGAATTTAAAGCACCAAAAAACCCCACGGATGAAACTAAGAATGCTATTAATAGTTGGGTCGCATTCTGCGCACTAGCAGGTGAAGATTTCAATAATGCGATTAACGCTAAGCTTGATAAAAATAATGTTATTGATTTCATTCTTTTCATTCAGCTTATTGCTGCCACCGACCTGATTCAGGACAATCGCGGTAAAAACGTTCAGTTTGTGTCCTATGATGGTGTGAAATGGTTTTTTATGCCTTATGACCTTGACACCACCTTTGGCCTTTACTGGGACGGAAAGGGAATTCATACGAATACTTCAGACGATATGTTTACCGGCTCTTTCTGGAAAAAAATCATCAGTTATTACTCAGCCGATATCAATGCGCGATACCAGTTTTTACGCCGGACAGGGGTTTACAGTGTCGATACGCTCTATGAGATAGCGAACGGCCTTTCCTGCCGCTATTCGGAGGCCCTGTGGAAGGCCGAGTCAAAAAATTGGACCGTTCCATCAGGCGGGTTTGCCACGCTAGAACAAATTTATTCATGGGCCACCAGACGGTTAACATGGATGGACACTAAATACAGCTACTCAGATAATTAAGGAAATTAAAATGGCTATCATTTCAAGTAAAGAACAGATTAAGCGCAGTATCGAAGCGGCGTCAAGAGGTCGGCAAACCGCTATTTTTACACCTGGAGGACAGCTGGTTGTTGTTAATATCTTTACGCCCGAAACAATCGAGAGCCTCATGCCCCAGCTGAATATTACCGGAACGCATCCTGCATTTTTGGTTAATGGTAAAAAGGTCAGCGCCTTGCTTGTTGGCACGTTCGCATGCGCACTATCAAATAATGAAGGGGTGAGTCAGGCGATGACTCCGATAGCCCCGGCAAACTACTTCAATGCGGCAAATGCCATTAATGCAATGGGTGATAAGTGGCATATGATGAACATCCATGAATATTCTTTTTTCCAGATGAAGTCCATTAAGCTGGGTATGCGGCCAATGGGTAATACGGCTGACGTTTTTGACAAAATGTTCGGCTGGGATTTTGCAGACCATACCGCCTATGGGCAGCGTGTTGACGGAAAGGCGCCAGGTACGGTTCTTGACGAATCTACCAACGGTAACGCAAATAAAATGACCACTATTTATACAGGTTCAGGTCCTGCGTCATTCCGGCATGACAGAACCTATAACGGGGTTAGCGATCTTGTGGGTAACGGCTATACGTTGTTGCCTGGACTGAGATTCGTGGGCAAGCCGGATACTGGCTACGAGGTACAGATTTTGGGGTCAGATATTGGCATGATGGCGAATATGACCGGAGACCCGTTGAATCTGACATATAATGGAAACGGTGACTGGAAGGCAATTGATGCCAGTACAGGTAACCTGGTTTCACCTACCTATACAGGCTCTCTGGTGACCGGAAATTATCTTCCGACTACCAACAACGCCATTAAAATGTACCCATCCGCGAAGGTTAGCAACGAAACTCTGGGTAAAACTGGATATCATCTTCCCCTTCTCGATAATAACGGTGGTCACCGTCTGGGCGACGGTCTTGTGTGGCGTTCGGGGTTGAATGCTGCGGCAATAGCGCGCCTGCGTCAGGTTGGCGCACTCCCGCATGCAGAGGTCAGCGTTGCAGGGAATGTATTTGCCGGAACCAATGAAACGGTCTCAATGTATCCGACTGCCGCTGCAAATTGCCTGATTTTGTTGTCTCCTCCTTCCGGGCTCTACGGGATGGTGTTCACAACGAATTTATATATGGACAGGCCGCAGCGATTACGGGTTTGTAGCTACGTTGAGTAGGTAATGACTCCAACTTACTGATAGTGTTTT
>NZ_KV792587.1:0-656 GCF_001808265.1 Klebsiella sp. HMSC16A12 | reverse complement strand
TCAGATCCGCCAGCGGCATGGTTCGCCTTCTCGCCAGACCGGCAGGGAAAACATCCTCAGCAACACCTTCGCCACTATCATGGTGTGCTGCAGGCGGATGCCTTCGCAGGCTACGATCGGTTGTTCAGTCCGGAACGTGAAGGAGGGCCGCTGACAGAAGCCGCATGTTGGGCCCATGCCCGCCGAAAAATCCATGATGTCTATATAAGAACTCACACAGCGACAGCAGAAGAAGCCCTGAAACGTATCGGTGAGCTGTACGCGATAGAAGAAGAAATACGCGGCCTCACGACAGAAGAGCGTCTGGCAGCCAGACAATCGCAAAGCAAACCACTGCTGGCATCGCTGCATGAATGGCTGGTAGAAAAAAATGAGACGCTGTCGAAAAAGTCCCGTCTGGGCGAAGCGTTCGCTTATGTCCTGAACCAGTGGGATGCGCTGTGCTACTACTGTGAAGATGGCCTGGCAGAGCCTGATAACAACGCTGCCGAACGAGCCCTTCGTGCCGTCTGTCTTGGGAAAAAGAATTTTATCTTCTTCGGCAGCGACCACGGTGGTGAGCGCGGAGCCCTGCTGTACGGACTGATCGGGACGTGCAGGCTGAATGGTATCGATCCGGAAGCCTACCTTCGCCATATCCTGAGCGTATTGCCGGA
>NZ_KV792586.1:0-38751 GCF_001808265.1 Klebsiella sp. HMSC16A12 | reverse complement strand
GGAGGCGCATTATAGGGAGTAATTCTGAGGTGACAAGGGGAAATGCAAAAAAACTTTTCGTTCGCTCGATTTTCCATCACAACGCGAGTTTTACGCGCTATTTGCGCGCCATTTGTGCGATTTCCCGAGCAAACCGGGATACCTGTTGCCAGTCGGTATAGACCACTTCTTTGCGGGTATCCGTTTCACCCCCGGTCATTTTCATAATCAGGCGGATCATAAACCGATCGTACCAGCTGTAGCGCGGGTAGCGCAGCGCGCCGGCAAATACCGCGCAGCTCTGCGGCTGCCACGGCGAGTTCAGCAGAAACTTACGCGTATAGCTGTTGGTCTGCGGCGTGCGCTTCTCGGGTTTACGCGCCACCAGGTTAACCGAAAAGAATGCCCCCGGCAGCGCCTGCAATGCTGCCAGATGCTTTTTCACAAAGCGGTCCACCGCCGGATGAAAGTGCCCGTAGCGAATCGACGCGCCAATGACCACTCGATCGTAGTGATGCCATTCGACGACATCGGTACGGTTCAGGTTCAGGGTGTCCGCATCGATGCCCAGCTCTTTAAGCTCAGAGGCGAGAAACGAAGCGATTTCACGGGTCTGCCCGTCGCGGGTGGAGAAGAGAATTAAAGTTTTCACGAGCACTCCTGTTATTCGCGCCAGAAAGTGGGGGTAAAGAGCACCAGTAAGGTGAACACTTCCAGACGACCAAACAGCATATTAGCAATCAGGATCCATTTCGCGACCGGGTTCATGGTGGCAAAGTTATCCGCGACGACGCCGAGCCCAGGCCCGAGGTTGTTCAATGTCGCCACCACGGAGGCGAAAGCAGAGAAGTCATCCACCCCGGTGGCGATAATCGCCAGCATACTAATGATAAAGACCAGCGCATAGGCGGAGAAGAATCCCCATACCGCTTCCAGAATACGTTCCGGCAGCGCGCGGTTACCTAATTTAATGCTATACACCGCATTCGGGTGCACCAACCGCTTCAGCTCACGGTTGCCCTGCTTGAACAGCAACAGGATACGGATCACTTTTAATCCACCGCCCGTGGAGCCAGCGCAGCCGCCGATAAATGCGGAGCACAGCAACAGCACCGGAAGGAACAGCGGCCAGCGTGCAATGCTATCGGTGGTGAACCCCGCGGTGGTCGCCATCGACACCACCTGGAAAAACGCCTGGTTCAGCGTAGTCAACACCGAGCCGTACACGTTATGAAGCCATAGCACCAGCGTACAGACGATGACCAGCGTCAACTGGACGCCAATGAACATCCTAAATTCGGGGTCGCGCCAGTACACCTTCAGGCTGCGTCCGCTCAACAACGAAAAATGCAGACCGTAGTTACAGCCGGAGATCAGCAGGAAGATGGCAATGATGGAGTTGATCATCGGACTGTTGAAATAGCCGACGCTGGCATCGTGAGTCGAGAAACCGCCGATGGCGATGGTGGCGAAACTGTGCCCGATCGCATCGAACGCCGGCATACCGGCAAACCAGAGCGCCAATGCGCAGGCGATCGTGAGTAACACATAGATGAGCCACAATGTCTTCGCCGTCTCGGCAATACGCGGACGCATCTTGTTATCCTTCAGCGGGCCGGGCATTTCCGCGCGGTAGAGCTGCATCCCCCCGACGCCGAGGATAGGCAGAATCGCTACCGCCAGCACAATGATCCCCATGCCGCCGAACCACTGCAGCATCTGGCGATAAAAGAGGATAGCGTGCGGAAGCGAGTCCAGCCCCACCAGAGTGGTCGCCCCGGTCGTCGTCAGGCCGGAAAATGACTCGAAGAAGGCATCCGTCATCGTCAGGTTCGGCTGTTCGGAGAAGATAAAGGGCAAGGCCCCCACGCTCCCCAGCACGGTCCAGAACAGCACCACGATCAGAAACCCTTCGCGAGATTTCAGTTCGCCTTTTTGCTTACGGTTCGGCCACCACAGCATGGAGCCGATCGCCAGAGCGACAAAGAAGGTTTGAGTGAAGGCCCGTCCCGCGCCATCGCGATATATCAGGGCCACTAATCCCGGGACGATCATCGTCCCCGAAAACAAGATGACCAGCAGTCCAACGATTCGGGTTATGGCGCGAAAATGCATCTCTGGCGCTTCCTTTGATAGGCAAAAAACAGAGGGGATTATTCGTTAATCTTCAGTAATTGCAATGAACCACGACTAAAATCAGCCAGTCTTGCTGAAAAAGCCGCCACTTCGGCCTGGGGAAGCGCCACGCGCAGCCGAACTGACGCCAGATATTCGCTTTCAACGACGTTTCCGGAGAATTGGGCGAGCAGCGCTTCGACGCCGGCCAGTTGCCCATACTCACACTGCAAAGTATATGCCGTTAACGGCGTCTTGCGCAGCGTCGTCAGCTGCGCCAGCGCCTGATGCACCCCGCCGCCATAGGCCTTAACCAGACCACCGGTGCCCAGCAGGATACCACCGTAGTAACGCACGACGACAGCGGTTATCTCGCCGACGCCGCTTCCCATCAGCTGCGCCAGCATCGGTTTACCCGCCGTTCCCGCCGGTTCGCCATCGTCTGAAAACCCCAGCTGTTGCGAATCATCAGGCGGCCCCGCGACCCACGCCACGCAGTGGTGGCGGGCATCAGGATGATCCGCTCTGACGGACTCGACAAAAGCTTTTGCCGCCGCCACGCCGTCGGTATGCGCCAACAGCGTGATAAAACGGCTTTTTTTAATCTCCTCAACGACGGTAACCGGCGCCGCCGGGATTAACCAGCTCTCCATCAGGCCAGCTTCAGATCGCGCGTCATATTTTCGATGCTGTTTTCGTGAACCACCACGTTATCTTCGATACGGATCCCGCCAAACGGCTTCATGGCGTCAATTTTTTGCCAGTTGAAGTGCTTGCTGAATGGGCCTTCACGCCACGGCGCCAGTAACGACTCGATGAAGTAGATGCCGGGTTCAATGGTCAGCACCATACGCGGCTCGATAATACGGGTGCAACGCAGGTACGGATATTTCGACGGCGCCGCCAGATGCGTACCGGTATCGTCCTGCATAAAGCCCGCAACATCATGCACCTGCAGACCCAGCGGATGGCCAATCCCGTGCGGCATAAACGGCCCGGTCAGGTCATTCTCCACCATCGCCTCTTCGCTCATGTCGGTAACCAACTGGTGTTTACGCAACAGCTTCGCGATACGCTGATGGAACTGGATATGGTAATCAATGTAACTGGTACCGGCCTTCATGGTACTAATCAGCGCCAGCTGCTCATCGTTAACGTCTTTGATCAGATGGGCAAAGTCGTTATCGCCGTGCGCCGCCCAGGTGCGCGTCAGATCTGCGGCATAGCCGTTATATTCCGCACCGGCGTCGAGCAGGAAACTGCGCATCTCCGCCGGGGCACGATGGTCCAGTTTGGTGTAGTGCAGGACGGAGGCATGCTCATTCAGTGCGACAATATTGCTGTAAGGCACGTCGGTATCACGATGGCCGGTGGCGGTGAGATAGGCCTGGTTGATATCGAATTCGCTCATCCCCGACTGGAAAGCTTCGTAGGCCGCACGATGACCATTCACCGCCGACTTCTGCGCTTCACGCATGCAGGCCAGCTCGTAATCGGTTTTGTAAGCCCGGTAGTAATGCAGGTAGTCGATAACCCCTTTCGGGTTGATCTTATCCGCGGCGATACCCAGGCCCAGCGCGCGCTCAGGCACCGGGCCGATATAGCCAATATTACCGCGAGCAGCAGGCAGCTGGCTGCCGATGCCATCGGCCTTCGGTAGCGCGATCACGTCTATCTCTTCGGTCCAGAAAGAGGTCGGCAACGGCTCAACGTTATGCCAGTAATCTACCGGCAGATAGAACCACAGCTTCGGTTTATTCACACCGTCCACCAGCAGCCAGCAGTTAGGCACCTGAGTCACAGGCACCCAGGCTTTGAACTGCGGATTGACCTTGAACGGGTACGGATGGTCATCAAGGAAGACGTTAACCAGCTCGCCGGAGTGAATCAGCAGAGCATCCATTTGAAAACGGGCCAGGACGTCGCGGGTACGTTCTTGTAGGGTAACAATATGATTTTTATAGAGCGCGGCCAGGGATTCCATCTTTTATCCTTTGCTTTTATGGGATCGTGATACACCGCATCTTAGCACATCGACCTGCGTGCGGGTGATTTCCGCCGGATGTGATCCGACCAGCAATTATTTAAAGAGTAATTTGCAATTCTTTAACATAAATTCCACACTCCGTTTCATCTGGTATGACCAGATCATATTGCTGGATTCAGGAGACTGACATGCTCTACAAAGGCGACACCCTGTACCTCGACTGGCTGGAAGAAGGCATCGCCGAACTGGTGTTCGATGCCCCAGGTTCGGTCAACAAGCTTGATACCGCAACCGTAGCCAGCCTTGGTCATGCGCTGGACGTACTGGAAAAACAAAGCGATCTCAAAGGTCTGCTGCTGCGCTCTGAAAAAGCGGCATTTATCGTCGGCGCGGATATCACCGAATTCCTCTCGCTGTTCCTGGTCCCTGAGGAGCAGTTAAGCCAGTGGCTGCATTTTGCTAACAGCGTCTTCAATCGTCTGGAAGATCTCCCCGTCCCCACTATCTCTGCCGTCAATGGCTATGCGCTGGGCGGCGGTTGCGAATGTGTGCTGGCGACCGATTACCGCCTAGCGACGCCGGACCTGCGCATTGGGCTGCCAGAAACCAAGCTCGGCATTATGCCGGGCTTCGGCGGTTCCGTGCGTCTGCCGCGCCTGCTCGGCGCCGATAGCGCGCTGGAAATTATTGCCGCCGGGAAAGACGTCGGCGCCGATCAAGCACTGAAAATCGGCCTGGTGGATGGCGTGGTCGCTGCGGAAAAACTACGCGACGGCGCGCTGGCGATCCTACGTCAGGCCATGAATGGCGACCTGGACTGGAAAGCGAAACGTCAGCCGAAGCTGGAGCCGCTGAAGCTCAGCAAAATTGAAGCCGCCATGAGCTTCACGATTGCCAAAGGCATGGTCGCGCAAACCGCCGGGAAGCATTACCCGGCGCCGATCACCGCGGTCAAAACCATTGAAGCCGCCGCGCGTCTTGGTCGTGAAGAAGCCCTGGTGCTGGAAAATAAAAGCTTTGTCCCGCTGGCCCATACCAATGAGGCCCGCGCGCTGGTTGGTATCTTCCTGAACGACCAGTACGTCAAAGCGAAAGCGAAAAAGCTGACCAAAGATGTCGAGACGCCGAAGCATGCTGCCGTCCTGGGCGCTGGCATTATGGGCGGCGGTATCGCTTACCAGTCGGCCTGGAAGGGCGTGCCGGTGGTGATGAAAGACATCAGCGACAAATCGCTGACCCTGGGCATGACCGAAGCGGCGAAGCTGCTGAATAAACAGCTGGAACGCGGCAAAATCGACGGTCTGAAGCTGGCCGGAGTGATTAGCACCATTCAGCCAACCCTGGAATACAGCGGTTTTGATCGCGTCGACGTGGTTGTGGAAGCGGTGGTCGAAAACCCGAAAGTGAAGAAAGCCGTACTAGCGGAAACCGAGACAAAAGTGCGCCCGGATACCGTGCTGGCGTCCAACACCTCAACGATCCCCATCAGCGAGCTGGCCAGCGTTCTGCAGCGCCCGGAAAACTTCTGCGGTATGCACTTCTTTAACCCGGTGCATCGCATGCCGCTGGTTGAAGTGATCCGCGGCGAAAAAACCTCGGATAATACCATTGCCAAAGTGGTGGCCTGGGCCAGCAAAATGGGCAAAACGCCGATTGTGGTGAATGATTGTCCCGGCTTCTTCGTCAACCGGGTACTGTTCCCCTACTTCGCCGGCTTCAGCCAGCTGCTGCGCGACGGGGCGGACTTCCGCAAAGTCGACAAAGTGATGGAGAAACAGTTTGGCTGGCCGATGGGCCCGGCTTATCTGCTGGACGTGGTCGGCATCGATACCGCGCACCATGCTCAGGCGGTCATGGCGGCGGGCTTCCCGCAGCGGATGCAGAAAGATTATCGCGACGCCATCGACGCCCTGTTTGACGCCAACCGTTTCGGCCAGAAGAACGGCCTCGGCTTCTGGCGCTATAAAGACGACAGCAAAGGTAAGCCGAAGAAAGAAGAAGATGCTGCCGTCGACAGCCTGCTGGCCGACGTCAGCCAGCCGAAGCGCGATTTCAGCGATGAAGAGATTATCGCCCGCATGATGATCCCCATGGTTAACGAAGTCGTCCGCTGCCTGGAAGAAGGCATTATCGCCAGCCCGGCGGAAGCGGATATGGCGCTGGTATACGGCCTGGGCTTCCCTCCATTCCACGGCGGCGCATTCCGCTGGCTGGACACCATCGGCAGCGCGAAGTATCTCGATATGGCGCAGCAATACCAGCACCTTGGCCCGCTGTATGAAGTGCCAGCCGGTCTGCGTGACAAAGCGCGCCATAACGAAGCGTATTATCCCCAGGTAGAGCCAGCCCGTCCGGTTGGCGCTCTGAAAACGGCTTAAGGAGTCACAATGGAACAGGTTGTCATTGTCGATGCAATTCGCACCCCGATGGGCCGTTCGAAGGGCGGCGCATTTCGCCACGTGCGCGCGGAAGACCTCTCCGCGCACCTGATGCGTAGCCTGCTGTCGCGCAATCCGTCGCTTGAGGCAAGCGCGATAGACGATATCTACTGGGGTTGCGTGCAGCAAACCCTCGAGCAGGGTTTTAACATCGCCCGAAACGCGGCACTGCTGGCGGAGATCCCGCATTCGGTACCAGCAAATACGGTCAACCGTCTGTGCGGTTCTTCCATGCAGGCGCTGCACGATGCGGCCCGTATGATCATGACCGGCGATGCCAGCGTCTGCCTGATTGGCGGCGTCGAGCACATGGGCCATGTGCCAATGAGCCACGGCGTCGATTTCCATCCGGGCCTCAGCCGCAACGTGGCAAAGGCGGCAGGGATGATGGGGCTGACTGCGGAGATGCTGGCGCGTCTGCACGGTATTAGCCGCGAGATGCAGGATCAGTTCGCCGCGCGCTCTCACGCTCGTGCCTGGGCCGCAACCCAGTCCGGCGCATTCAAAGCGGAGATTATCCCCACCGGCGGCCACGATGCCGATGGCGTACTCAAGTCCTTTAACTATGACGAGGTGATCCGCCCGGAAACCACCGTCGAGACGCTGTCCACGCTTAAACCGGCGTTTGACCCGGTGACCGGTACGGTAACGGCGGGTACCTCTTCCGCCCTTTCCGATGGCGCAGCGGCGATGCTGCTGATGAGCGAAAGCCGCGCTCGCGAGCTGGGGCTGAAGCCGCGCGCTCGCGTCCGTTCAATGGCGGTGGTCGGCTGCGACCCGTCCATTATGGGTTATGGCCCGGTTCCGGCCTCAAAGCTGGCGCTGAAAAAAGCGGGCTTATCCACCAGCGATATCGACGTTTTTGAAATGAATGAAGCATTTGCCGCGCAGATCCTACCGTGTATTAAAGATCTGGGCTTAATGGAGCAGATCGATGAGAAGATCAACCTCAACGGCGGGGCGATCGCGCTCGGTCATCCGCTGGGCTGTTCCGGGGCGCGCATTAGCACCACGCTGATCAACCAGATGGAGCGCAAAGACGCTCAGTTCGGCCTCGCCACCATGTGTATCGGCCTGGGACAAGGGATCGCTACCGTGTTTGAGCGGGTTTAAGCGAAAGGGTATCTCAACGCCATTGCCACCAGAACCTGGCGGCTATGGCGAAGAGAGCAGGTTTAGTTGCCGTTCTTCCCGCCTGTCAGGGGCGGGTTTTTTATTTTCAGATAAACGCAAACGCATCGCCAAACAGGCGATCTTCACGCGCGCCGCGCTCATTACAGAACAGGTCGCGAGCGATCTTGGCCATCTCAAAACGACCGGCAATGTAGATGTCATGCTCGGCCAGCGTACCGTAATCCTGCAGCACGGCGGTGAGTACCGTACCGGAGCGACCACGCCACCCTTCTTCCGGCTGTTCGACCACCGGCTCGATGCGCAGATTCGGATGCTTGATGCTTAACGCTTCCAGCTCGGCCAGATCGTACAGATGCTTAGCCTCGCGGCCGCCCCAATAAATGGCGATATCGCGATCAGGGTTACGCGCCAGCGCGCTTAACAGAATAGAACGCACATAAGAGAATCCGGTACCGCCGGCGATCAGAATCAGCGGGCGATCTTCGTCATCGCGCAGCCACGCTTCGCCATGCGGAATATCAACCTCAATTTCACGCTCTTTCAGAATGCGATCCATGACCGCCATCGCGTACAGATTGAGCTCCGAGGCGCCGATATGCAGCTCGATAAATTCCTGTTCCGCCGGCGTGGAAGCCATGGAGAACGGGCGCTTGTCGCGCTCATCCATTACCACCATCAGATACTGGCCGGCACGGAAGGAAAATGCCGCTTCCGGCACTAATCGAACACGATATACGGTATCGGTAATCGCCTCCACCGAGGTCACTTTACAGCTTAAGGTTGTCATGCGTCCCCTCTGTCGGGTCAATAGAGCAAAACAGCGGCGTTAGCCCCGCTTACTGTTGTTTAAAGATGGCCAGTTCATCCCAGATGGCGTCAATACGCGCCGTAACGGCAGGATCTTTTTTGATTGGGCGACCCCATTCACGCTGGGTTTCGCCAGGCCATTTATTGGTGGCATCCAGCCCCATTTTTGAACCCAGGCCGGAAACCGGCGAGGCAAAATCCAGATAATCAATTGGCGTATTCTCTACCAGTACCGTATCACGAGCCGGGTCCATACGGGTAGTGATCGCCCAAATCACATCGTTCCAGTCGCGTGCGTTGACGTCGTCATCGCAGACAATCACGAACTTGGTATACATAAACTGGCGCAGGAACGACCAGACGCCCATCATTACGCGCTTGGCATGTCCCGCGTACTGTTTTTTCATGGTCACCACCGCCAGGCGATAGGAGCACCCTTCCGGCGGCAGATAGAAATCAACGATTTCCGGGAACTGCTTTTGCAGGATCGGCACAAAGACTTCATTCAGCGCCACGCCCAGCACCGCTGGCTCATCGGGCGGTCGGCCGGTATAGGTAGAATGATAAATCGCGTCTTCACGCTGGGTAATATGTGTTACCGTAAATACCGGGAAGCTGTCCACTTCATTGTAGTAACCGGTGTGATCGCCATACGGGCCTTCCGGCGCCATTTCACCGGCCTCAATGTAGCCTTCAAGCACAATTTCCGCGCTGGCCGGCACTTCAAGGTCATTGGAAACGCACTTAACCACTTCGGTCTTGGTGCCGCGCAGCAGGCCTGCGAAAGCATATTCCGACAGGGTATCGGGCACCGGCGTCACCGCGCCAAGAATGGTTGCCGGATCGGCGCCAAGCGCCACGGAAACCGGGAAGCGTTCGCCCGGACGCGCCGCGCACCACTCCTGGAAATCCAGCGCGCCGCCGCGATGAGACAGCCAGCGCATAATCAGTTTGTTTTTGCCGATCAGCTGCTGGCGATAAATCCCCAGGTTCTGCCGCTCTTTGTGCGGCCCGCGGGTTACCGTCAACCCCCAGGTGATCAGCGGCGCGGCATCTTCCGGCCAGCAGGTCATAATCGGGATTTTATTCAGGTCGACATCATCGCCCTGGATGATTTTTTGCTGACAGGGGGCGCCGCGCAGGCGTTTGGTCGGCATATTCAGCACTTGCTTGAACTGCGGCAGCTTATCAAACAGGTCGCGGAAGCCTTTTGGCGGCTCAGGTTCTTTCAGAAAGGCCAACAGTTTACCCACCTCGCGCAGCGAACTGACATCCTCCTGACCCATCCCCAACGCCACGCGACGCGGCGTGCCGAACAGATTGCACAGCACCGGCATGGTATAGCCTTTCGGATTCTCAAACAGCAGCGCCGGGCCGCCGGCGCGCAGAGTCCGGTCGGCAATTTCGGTGATTTCCAGGTGAGGATCGACCGGCAGAGTGATACGTTTTAGTTCGCCCTGTTGTTCCAGGAGTGTCAGAAAGTCGCGAAGATCGTGATATTTCATGGAAGTGTTATTGACCTCTCTACAGGCGGCTAATTATACGGTGTTCGACGGCGCGATGCTGTAATTTTGTTAAATTAGCGTGAAAGAACGCTGAAATTTGGATTTCAATTATAATGGCTTTCGCGATTACACCAGCCATTTGTTATGCTTGCCGTTATTAGAAGTGGAATGAGTCATTATGCAAGCCTGGTACTTACTGTATTGCAAACGTGGGCAGCTACAACGAGCCCAGGAACATCTGGAACGTCAGTCAGTTAACTGCCTGATGCCGACGATTGCGCTGGAAAAAATCATTCGCGGTAAACGCACCATGGTCAGCGAACCGTTGTTCCCGAACTACCTGTTTATTGAGTTCGATCCAGAGGTGATTCATACCACCACCATCAGCGCCACTCGCGGGGTTAACAACTTCGTGCGCTTTGGCGCCCTACCCGCTATCGTCCCCTCGGCGGTCATCCATCAGCTTTCTATCTACAAACCGGAAGGGATTACCGACCCGGAAACGCCGCATGAGGGCGATAGCGTGCTAATCACCGACGGCGCGTTTGAAGGCCTGGAGGCGATCTTCACCGAGCCCGACGGCGAAGCGCGCTCTATGTTGCTGTTAAACCTGCTGAATAAGCAAGTCCTGCAGAGCGTTAAAAATACCGACTTCCAGAAAATCTAAACGCCGTTAATGTCAACGCCAAACAGCGCCCTGACGTTTGCGTCCGTTTGCGCCTCCAGCCATTGCGCCTCCTCGCCGCGCCAGGCCGCGACGCTGGCCAGGATATGCGGCAAATACGCGGGCTCGTTACGCCGCGAGGCCGGTTTCGGCTTGAGATCGCGCGGCAGCAGATAAGGCGCATCGGTCTCCAGCAGCAGACGTTCCGCCGGGATCGCCGGCAGCAGCTCGCGCAGCTCCAGTCCCCGCCGCTCATCGCAAACCCAACCGGTAATACCGATAAACAGGCCCAGATCCAGGCATTCCTGCACCTCGCTGCGGCTGCCGGTAAAGCAGTGCAGCACCGCGCCCGGGAGCTTCTCAAGCCAGGGTTTAAGCAGCGTCAGAAACCGATCGTGGGCGTCGCGGCAGTGCAAAAACACCGGCATCGACAGCTCAGCGGCCAGCGCCAACTGGGCGCTGAACGCTACCTCCTGCTCGTGCGGCGTGGAAAAATTCCGGTTAAAATCCAGACCGCACTCGCCTATCGCCACCACCTGCGGCTCGCCGGCGAGGGTATAAATCGCCTCGGCGACCGCTGGCGTCCAGCTGCTACCGTCATGGGGATGAACCCCCGCCGTGGACCAGCAGCCGGAATAGCGGCTCGCCAGTTTCTGCGCCTGCTGGCTCTCCGCCAAATTTGTGCCGGTCAGCAGCATGCCGTTAACCCCCGCCGCCAGGGCGCGCGCCACTACCTCATCATGATCGCGGGAAAACTGCGAACTGGTCAGATTAACGCCGATATCAAACATGATCGCTCCCATACGCCAACCGCCCTGACGGGCGGTTGGCGGTATTACTCTTCTCTGTGCTCTGCGGCTTCAGCTTCGGCCGCGGCGTCGTCATCGCGCGTCAGGCGCTTCCCGGTGTAGAAGCGGGCAAAGAACACCCCGACTTCAAACAGACAGTACATCGGAATGGCCAGCAGCGTCTGCGAGAATACGTCCGGCGGCGTCAGCAGCATGCCCACCACGAAGGCACCCACCAGCACATACGGCCTTTTTTTACGCAAGTCTTCCGGCGTGGTAACGCCCATCCAGCAGAGCAACACAATGGCGACCGGTACCTCAAAGGAGACCCCGAATGCCATAAACAGCGCCATCACGAAGTCGAGATAGCTGCGAATATCGGTCGAGACCAGCACCCCTTCCGGCGCCGCATGGGTCAGGAAGCCGAACGCCAGCGGAAACACGACAAAATAGGCGAAAGCCATGCCGATATAGAACAGCAGGGTACTGGATACCAGTAAAGGCACCACCAGCCGGCGTTCGTGCTTATACAACGCCGGCGCGACGAAGGCCCATACCTGGTAAAGAATAATCGGCACCGACAGAATCACCGACACCATGAAGGTCAACTTTATCGGCGTAAAGAAAGGTGAAGCGACATCGGTGGCGATCATCGTCGCGCCCACAGGCATCTTACTGATAAGCGGGGCCGAGACCAGCTGGTAGATATCATTGGCGAAATAGACCAGCGCCAGGAAGATCACCAGAATAGCAATGATGCTGTTGAGCAGACGCTTGCGCAGCTCAATCAGATGCGAAATTAGCGGTTGTGTATCGTCTACGCCCATGTTTACGGTTTATCACTCGATGCGGGGGAAGAATGGGGAGCTGCCGCCGTAGCGGACGTTTTCTCTGCCTGAAGGTCAGCCGGTGAAGCAGATTGCTCGTCGGCAACGGGATCTGGCGCATGAGCCGGAGCGCTGGCCTGATGTTCTGCCGTCGCCGGCGTGACGTCCTGGCGCTGCGCTTCGCTGCCTTTGACCACCGGATTAAGGATGGTATTGGCTTCGTCGCTGGCTTTTTCGGGATCGTGGGCGCTATAGGAGCGCTTCATCGACTCCGCGGCCTCGCGCAGTTCATCCATCGAGGCTTTCAGCTCCGGCGTCAGGTTATTCAGGCTAGCCTTTTCCACCTTCTTCAGGCTCTCCTGGAACTCCTGCAGTTTTAGCTCCTGGGCCAGCTCATTTTGTACCGTGGTCGCCAGCGAGCGTAACGTACGGATCCAGCCAACTACCGTTTTAACCGCTACGGGAAGCCGCTGTGGCCCCAGAACAATGAGGCCAATCACAAACACCAGCAGTAGTTCACTAAAACCAATATCGAACACGAGTTACACCTGCTCTTTGTCGTGGCGTTTTGTCTCGTCTTTTTTTGCATCATCCTGTTTATCGGCGATGGTTTTCGCCGTGAAATCTGCGTCTGGCGCCGACTTTTCGGGTTTATCATCATCACTCATGGCTTTTTTAAAGCCTTTGATAGATGCCCCTAAGTCAGACCCCAGCGAGCTCAGCTTCTTCGTCCCAAAAAGCAGAACTACGATGACGACAACAATTAATAACTGCCAAATACTGATACCACCCATACACGTTCCCCTATGACAGATGATGAATTGTGTGGACGCATTATACACGCCATCCTGCGAGCCGCCTCTTCGTCAGGCCGCCGACATGATTTTGCGCAAATAAGCCTGCGTCATGAAGAGGCGAACCGATCAGTGGGTTTTCCGCCAGCCAATAAGCCAGGTCACCACACCGCCGGCCATCAGCCAACCGGGCATCATTCCCCATTCAGGGCGATGGATAAAGAGCAGCGTACCACTGAGCAATAAAACCGCGCCTATACCAAACAGGTAACGGGATTGGCCCTGGCGCACATGACGCACATGCATATCCCGTACAATAGTATCGACGCTGGTCTGCAGCTGTTTGCTCTGCTGCAGGCTCTGATACACCAGCTCAGGTATTTCCGGCATTCTTTCGATCCAGAACGGCGCTTTGTCTTTAAACGCGCGCACCAGCGCCGGAATGCCGACCTGATCTTTGATCCACGACTCGAGGAAAGGCTTCGCCGTTTTCCACAAGTCTAACTGAGGATAGAGCTGCCGGCCTACCCCTTCTACGTAAAGTAATGTCTTCTGTAGTAAAACGAGCTGCGGCTGGACTTCCATATTGAAACGCCGCGCGGTATTGAACAGATTAAGCAGCACGTGGCCGAAGGAGATCTCCGCCAGCGGCTTCTCAAAGATCGGCTCGCAGACCGTGCGGATCGCGAACTCAAACTCTTCAACGTTGGTATCGGGCGGAACCCAACCGGAATCGACGTGCAGCTCGGCAACTTTACGATAATCGCGGTTGAAAAAGGCGATAAAGTTTTCCGCCAGATAGCGCTTATCTTCTTTGTTCAGTGAGCCGACAATACCGCAGTCGATGCCGATATACTGCGGATCTTCCGGATGCTCGTAGCTGACGAATATGTTGCCAGGATGCATATCGGCATGGAAGAAGCTGTCGCGGAACACCTGGGTGAAGAAGACCTGCACGCCCCGCTCCGCCAGCAGCTGCATATTGGTGCCCTGGGCCTCCAGCGCCTCCACATCGGACACCGGGATACCGTAAATGCGCTCCATTACCATCATGCTTTCGCTGCAGTAGTCGGGGTACACCTCCGGCACGTACAGCATCGGGCTGTCTTCGAAATTACGCCGCAGCTGAATAGCGTTGGCGGATTCCCGCAGCAGGTTCAGCTCATCCAGCAGCGTTTTTTCATATTCACGAACTACCTCCTGCGGGCGCAGACGGCGACCGTCAGGCAGCAGACGCGGTACCCAGCGCGCCAGGCGGTAGATGAGCTTCATGTCCGCTTTAATGATCGGCAAAATATCCGGGCGGATAACCTTGATCACCACCTCTTTGCCATTCTCTTTCAGACGCGCGGTATGCACCTGGGCGATGGACGCCGAGGCTAACGGCTCAACGGAGAAATCATCAAACCAGGTCTCGACCGGCAGCCCCCCCATCGCTTTCTCTATCTGCTGCTGCGCGAGCTTCCCTTCAAAGGGCGCCACGCGGTCCTGCAACAGCGCCAGCTGATCGGCAATATGCGGCGGAAAGAGATCCCGGCGGGTGGAAAGCATCTGGCCGAATTTTATCCACACCGGCCCCAGCTCCTGGAGCGCCAGCCGAAGGCGGGCGCCAAGAGGCTGATCCTGATGGCGGTTTGGCATCCAGAACAGCATCCGCCGCCAGATACGCAGCGGCAGCGTGATCCGCATTTTGGGGATGAGCTCATCGAGCCCGTAGCTCAAAAAGGTGTGGATGATGAAATACAGGCGCCGTAATTCTCCTGGCGTCATTTGCCCTCCAGCGTTTCCAGCCGTTTTTCCAGTGCGGCCAGCGCGCGCTCAATAGCCGTTGTCTCTTCAGCAAACCAGGCCAGCTCCAGCGGCCCCGGCGCCAGGCGCCACTCTTCAGTGATCGCTTCCGCGACATAGCGTTGCTGGCGCTCTGCCCCCTTCAGCAGAAACTGAGCGCCGCCGCGCAGGACTTTACCGACGCCTTCGGCCACAATATCGCCGGTATAGGGCGCCAGCAGTTCAGCGGGATCAAACTCTGCCAGGTCGCACAGGGAGACCATATTCTGCACCACCTGCAGATCGCCCTGCACTTCCAGATCACCGCTGCGAATAAGCGCCGTGAGCTGCTGACGATTGCGCAGTTTTGGCAGCACGCTGAGCCGGGTAATCACGGTGCAATCGGCCTCTCCGTCCCAGGCGCTCAGGACGTCAACCTGGCGTTCGCTGAATACCAGCACCACGGGCGTGGCGAAATCCTGCAGCTGGACCCGCAATACCTTGCCCAGCAGGCGCTGGCGAGCGGGTTTAAGCGCTTTGTCGCGCCAGAGGAAAGTATTCAGCGCCGTTTCAATGCCAGCGGTAATCAGGGGTGTGAAAGGCATAGCGTCCCTCCTGTCAGAACTTGTAACCGCGATGCAAAGCAACGATACCCGCCGTCAGGTTGTAGTAATCCACGTTTTCGAAGCCCGCATCCTGCATCATCCCTTTCAGGGTTTCCTGGTCCGGATGCATACGAATAGATTCCGCCAGGTAGCGATAGCTGTCGCCATCTTTTGCCACCAGCTCGCCCACCTTCGGCAGGATATGGAAGGAGTAAGCGTCGTAGGCTTTGCTCAGCGGTTCGATAATGGGTTTAGAAAACTCCAGCACCAGCAGACGTCCGCCCGGCTTCAGCACGCGGTACATCGAACGCAGCGCTTTCTCTTTGTCGGTCACGTTACGCAGACCGAAAGAGATGGTGATGCAGTCAAAGGTATTATCAGCAAAAGGCAGGGCTTCCGCGTTGGCCTGAACATACTCAACGTTGCCTACGATGCCGATATTGCGCAGCTTTTCGCGGCCCATTTTGAGCATAGAATCATTGATATCAGCAAGCATGACGCGGCCGGTTTCCCCTACCAGGCGGGAGAACTTGGCCGTCAAATCACCGGTACCACCAGCCAGATCCAGCACGGTCTGCCCGCGACGTACGCCGCTGCAGTCGATGGTGAAACGCTTCCACAAACGATGGATCCCAAACGACATCAAGTCGTTCATCACATCATATTTTGCGGCGACAGAATGGAATACATGCGCCACCATATCTGCTTTCTGCTCTTTAGCGACCGTCTGAAAGCCAAAGTGCGTCGTTTCTTGTGAATCCTCAACCATCTCTATGCCTGCTTGCTTTTCAAGAAAATGTTCACTGAGTGTATCAGACTCAGCGCATTTCCCATACGTTTCAGCGTGGCGGAGCCGCCTCCCGGCTACGCACCGTCTCGGCAGAGTCGGGTGAAAATGCGTCATTTTCCGGCAGGTTATCCTCATCTTCGAGACGATATTGCTCGTCCTGAGCCGTAGCTTGTTCGACTAAATCAGGATTAATCCCGCGCTTGACCTCCACGCCCAGGCCGCGAAAGGCCTCCGCCTGGGCCAGCAGATTACCACGCCCGGAAGCGAGCTTTTTCATCGCCTGGCGATAGCTCTCTTGCGCCTTATCCAGGCTCTGGCCGATGGCGGACATATCATCCACAAACAGGCGCATTTTGTCGTAAAGGCGCCCCGCCCGCTCGGCAATCTTCTGCGCGTTACGACTCTGGTGCTCATAGCGCCACAGATTGGCGATAGTGCGCAGGGCTACCAGCAGCGTCGTCGGGCTAACCAGCATAATATTATTTTGCAGCGCCTCGCTGATGAGCTCAGGCTGGCGATCGATGGCCAGCAGGAACGCCGGCTCAACGGGAATAAACATCAGCACATAGTCGAGCGAGCGCAGGCCAGGCAGCTGTTGATAATCCTTGCGTCCCAGCAGGCGAATATGGTTTCGCACCGAGGCAAGGTGTTCCTGCAGCGCGACTTCGCGGGTGTAGTCGTCTTCGGCGTTGAAATAGCGCTCATAGGCGACCAGGGTCATTTTGGCGTCGATCACCACGTCCTTACCCTGCGGCAGGCGCACGATAACGTCCGGCTGCATCCGCGAGCGGTTGTCGGTCTCAATACTGACCTGAGTCTGGTACTCATAGCCTTCGCGCAGGCCGGAGGCCTCCAGCACGCGGGTTAAGACCACTTCCCCCCAGTTGCCCTGAGTTTTGTTATCCCCCTTCAGCGCTTTGGTCAGGTTCAGCGCCTCCTGTGCCATCTGCGCGTTCAACTGCTGCAGATTGCGGATCTCATGCGCCAGGGTATGTCTTTCACGCGCCTCCTGGCCAAAGCTCTCCTGCACCTGGCGGCGGAACCCGTCCAGCTGTTCGCGTAGCGGCGTCAGCAGGCCATGCAGGCTCTGGCGGTTTTGCTCATCGACCCGCCGGTTGCTGTGTTCGAAAATACGGTTGGCGAGGTTTTCAAACTGCTCGCTAAGGCGCTGCTCGCTGTTCATCATCTGGCGGATCTTATCTTCCGCATGCAGCTGGGTGGATTCGAGCCGGGTGGTGACCTCTCGGAGATCGGCCTCGAGCGAGGTATTGATATCCCGTAGGCTGCGCAGCTCGTTGTTCAGCAGCTCACACTCCTCACGCCAGTGGGCCTCCTGCGCCAGTTGCTGGCGGGCGGCGCTCAGCTCAATATCCAACTCTCGCCGTTCCTCGATGAGATCGGCCCGAATTTGATCGGCACGCGCTTTGGTCGCCAGCCAGCCGACCATTAACCCGGCTGCCAGTGCGATAACCGCGCTGATAATAATGGAGAGATCCACGACGCCCCCTGCGATAACCTGATGACACAAAATAGAATTGTGCTGTACAAACGTCCAGTTTAAAAGGAATTTCCTGCGAGAGGCGACGCAAAAAAGAAAGGCCGGAGGATCCGGCCTGACAGGGAAAGAGTTGAATTACAGCAGACGACGCGCCGCTTCCACGACGATTTTCACCGCGTGGCTTTCGGTTTGCTTCATGGTTTCGGCGTTAGGGATCTCTTGCTGGGTACGGTTCACGATAACCCCAGCCACCATCCCGGCGCGCAGGCCCTGGCTGGCGCACATGGTCAGCAGCGTGGCGGATTCCATTTCATAGTTCATCACGCCCATTGCCTGCCACTCTTCCATTGAGCCCTTGAAGCGGCTCACCACGCGGCCGGAGAAGGTGTCGTAACGCTCCTGGCCCGGGTAGAAGGTATCCGAGGAAGCGGTTACGCCGATATGGGTGGTGGCGCCGATTGATTTCGCCGCTTCCACCAGCGCGGTGGTACAGGCGAAGTCTGCGACGGCCGGGAACTCCATCGGCGCGAAGTGCAGGCTGGCACCGTCCAGACGAACGGAGGCGGTAGTCACCAGCACATCGCCAACGTTAATGTGCGGTTGAATCGCACCGGTGGTGCCGATACGCAGGAAGGTACGCACCCCCAGCTGCGCCAGCTCTTCCACGGCGATGGAAGTCGACGGGCCGCCGATGCCGGTAGAGCAGACGATCACCGGTTTGCCGTCCAGCTCCGCGCGCCAGGAGGTAAATTCGCGGTGAGATGCCAGCTTAACCGGCTTATCCATCAGCGCGGCGATCTTTTCCACACGCTCCGGATCGCCAGGGACGATAGCCAGCGTAGCCCCTTGTAAATCGTTCTTGGTGAGGCCGAGATGAAAAACATCAGACTTGGACATAAAAAACTCCTCTGTGGGTCGAATTATCAGCAGAAGCAAAACGGTACTGTACAGAAGCCCCTGGCAACATTTTGTGATGATAGTCACCAAGACCAATAATGATTGCAGTTGTTTTTCAGTAAATAGTGATACACATCACATTAACAAGTTATATTCATCATCACAGAACAAAAGATAGCCGCTTTCAGGCACTGTGCTTTATTACCGCCCGAACTAAAGGTAAAGGGTCTATAGTTATTGATGCGCTAATAAATAAGGGTACGGAGAATACCATGACCACCACCAAGCAACCTGGATTCGCACCTGCAGCTTCACCACACGCCGCAACCGCCGTTCATACGCCGGAAGAGCATATTATCGCCGGAGAGACGTCGATTCCCTCTCAGGGTGAAAACATGCCGGCCTACCACGCCCGCCCGAAAAATGCCGACGGTCCGCTGCCGATCGTTATCGTGGTACAGGAAATTTTCGGCGTGCATGAACATATTCGCGATCTTTGTCGCCGCCTGGCACAGGAAGGCTATCTGGCTATCGCGCCTGAATTGTACTTCCGTCAGGGCGATCCGAATGAGTACCACGATATCCCGACCCTGTTCAAAGAGCTGGTCAGCAAGGTGCCGGACGCGCAGGTGCTGGCGGATCTCGACCACGTCGCCAGCTGGGCGGCGCGCCACGGCGGCGATGCCCATCGTCTGCTGATCACCGGCTTCTGCTGGGGCGGACGCATTACCTGGCTGTATGCCGCGCATAACCCGCAGCTTAAAGCGGCAGTGGCCTGGTACGGTAAGCTGGTGGGAGAAAAATCACTGAATTCGCCGAAGCACCCGGTAGATATCGCCGTCGATCTCAACGCCCCGGTGCTTGGTCTGTACGGCGCTAAAGACGCCAGCATTCCGCAGGACACCGTCGAGACTATGCGTCAGGCGCTGCGGGCAGCCAACGCCACGGCGGAAATCGTGGTCTATCCCGAAGCCGATCATGCCTTTAACGCCGACTATCGCGCCAGCTATCATGAAGAGTCAGCCAAAGACGGCTGGCAGCGGATGCTCGCCTGGTTTGCTCAGTATGGCGGGAAACGCGGTTAGCCCCGCCCTCTGCGGTCCGGCATCCCGGACAGATGCGCAGCATCGCCTCCGGGAAATGTGCCGGACCTGATGTATCGGCGTGGCTTCTTCCCGATTAATGGAAAGGTCAGGCATAAATATGGCGGGCAACCAGCGCCGCCAGCGTCCCGTCCTGCTGCCACTGTCTCACCAATGCCTCCATTCGCTCATAATAGTGCGGAACCGCGCGCGGCACGCAGATGGCTTGCTGAATCTGGCTATAGTTGTCAGGCAGCACACAAACGCTATCTTGCCCCAGGGCGGCGGCTTCCAGCAGCTGGCGAATATTCGCCACCATATCCCCCTTACCGGCCAGAAAAGCGTTGAGCGCCTGCTGAGTGGTGGGATATTCGCAAAGACGGGCGTGTTTTAATGTCCGAATGAGCGGCAATGAATAGGCGGAGCCTTTACCGACGTTAATCGTCACGCCTTCCCGGTCCATCTCCAGGACGGAATGTATCCCGCTGCAGCTACGTACCAGTAGGGTGCAGTCAATCGTGAGATAGGGCGAGGTAAAGCGCAGTTCGTTCTCACGTGCGGGATCGACCGCTAAAAAAGCAATATCCCATTGATTATTCGAAGCATCGTCAACAATACCTTTTGCTGCGGGGTAAGGTAACAGCCGCTCCGGCTGCTGGCAGAACTCCGCAATTTTTCGCGCTAGCTCAACCGTTAGTCCCTGTAACGATCCGTCGGTTAACTGCTTAGCGAGCAAAGCGTTACCTAAATTAATCGCAAACCGTAACGCTGATGACGATGCCATTGTTGACTCCTTTTGGAAGCTGCAAAAACCCGGCGCTTATCGCGAAAATAAATCAAAAGGCGCCGTCCATTTTTCAGGTTTGCGTTCAAACCACATTTCCAGAAACAAATTAACCAATCTCTCCGCTATTGGCGACAGCGGCACATCGTTGCGTCGAATAAGGCCAATGCTACGACGGATCACCGGTTCGACAAGCGGGATGCTGACCAGCGATTCGTGTTGATGATGCGACATCGCCATACAAGGCAGTGCCGCAATCCCCAGCCCGGCTTCCACCAGGCCTATCGCCGTTGAATAGTGGCGAACTTCATAAAACCACTCCAGCGTTCCGGCGGTCTGCGCGATCTCTTGTTCAATCAGTATCCGGTTCCCACTGGTACGCCTGATACCTATCAGCCGATGGGAGGCCAGCTCGTTCCACTCAACCAGCTTCTTTGTTGCCAACGGATGATCGCGGCGACAAACCAGAATATAGGGTTCATCAACAAGAGGAGTGAAGGAAATTTGGGGATGTGTCACGCGGTTCATATTGATACCAAAATCCGTCTCACCACTCATCAGCGAATCTAAACTATCCATCGTCGCCTGTTCATGAATATGAACGCGAATATTAGGATAAAGTGAGTTAAATTTTTCGAGCACAAGGGGGAGAAAATAAAAAGTCGCCGTGGGAATACAGGATAACTTAATGACCCCTTTCTGATGAGCGGCCAGTTCCTGAACACTAAGAATGGCATTATCCATGTAGTCCAGTAGTGCCCGCGCGTGCGGCAGCAGCGCTTTCCCGGCATAGGTCAGGGTCACTTTGCGTGTTGTGCGCTCAAACAAGGAAACCTTAAGGTGCTCTTCTAATTTTTTAACTCTACGCGTCAATGCCGGTTGCGATAAATTGAGTTCGTCCGCTGCCCGAGTAAAACAACCGAAATCAGCAATAGTGACAAAGGCTTTTGTCCCTAATAGCTCGCTCTTCATAGAAGATCCTTTTTACAGAAATGAAACACCAGGCACATAAAACAACCAAATAATACTTACTTATCACAAGATGACTATGATTAATTTCTGCCGACTAAAGCAAAATTGCAATAAAGGCCAAATATAAAACGTGTTTTCCCGATGACTTTGTGATGCAGTTCATTATTTTTAGCCTGAAGGGTGCATAACCGTCTCCAACTTTCATCCTCTGAATGCGATCGCCCCCCCACCATCATTCATTGTTTATTAACACATTGATTATAAATCATGCCCAACACGACCCATTATGTTAAATCTGGCAACATACAGAACATATTATTAATGCACAATGGTTATCAATTGAGACACAAAAATGATTTATATCTCTTTCGCCAAAATGACACCATAGCAGCAACTATAGAATTACTCATGAAGTTATATTCACATAACAAATACAAATACAAATAAGAGAACAAATTCTTACTTTAATAAAGGAACACTTATGTCTGTATCTTACGTTGGAAGCAGAACTACGGCGTTACGTAATGCGAGAGGGAAAGGGCTAAGCGTCTGGAGTATTGATGATGATACCGGCAACTGGACGAAAATCCAGACGTTAAAAGAACAGGAAAACCCATCTTACCTGACCTTCGACAATACGAAAAATTTCTTATATTCTGTTCACGGTGATTATACTGAAGTTACCAGTTACGCCATTAACCCTGAGGATGGAAAACTTACTTACATTAACAAAATAACACTTGATGACGGTAAAAACCCGGTATTTATTACCGCGGATAAAACCAACCGTTATCTGTTAGTTGCCACCCTACAAGGCGGTGCAGTTTACGTCGTCCGCCGGGAAGAAAATGGCGCCCTGGGCGAAGTCGTATCCGTCTGGCGTTTTCCTGGAAAAACCAATGAATCCATCTCTCATGCGCATCAGTGTATCTGGGATCAGGAAAAAAACTACCTTTTCGTGCCGCAGCAGGGCCGTGTTATCGGCTACGCTGGCGTCAGCGTACTTAAATTCAACCCGGAAGATGGCTCATTAATCGAAACCGATTACTTCCGTGCCAGAGAGTATTCTGAACCGCGCCATATGGCGATCCATCCGAATAATCAATATTGCTATTTGGTTAATGAAAAAGACAATACCGTAACCTGGTTCTTTTTCGACCAAAATAGCGGAAAAATTGAACCGCAGCAGATTATCCCGGTACTGCCGGAAACCTATACCGGCGAAGGGCAGTCCAGCGCCGTGCTGGTTGATAAAAGCGGAAAATGGGTTATTGAATCCACCCGGATTCACGAATCGCTTTCCATCTTCCGTATTAATCCTCTGACTGGCTATCTAACCCGGGTAGAAACCATGAAAGTACCCGGACTGACGCCGCGTTTTATTACGTTTAACGATGCTGGCGATCGGTTATTTGTCGCTAACGAAGATAGCGATACCATTATCCAATATGCTTTCGATAATATTACTGGCAGCCTGACGCAATTACAACCCGTTGTTGCGACGGAAAGCCCAGTTTGCATCCTTTTTAAATCGCTGTAATCGGGAGTCATTATGCCTAATCTCGCGATTATTTCGCTGTTAGCGATATTTATCGCCATTATTATTGGTTTTTATAAGAAGACCAACGTGGGAATTATTATGGTAGCCTTCGCTTTTATCTTAAGCCTGGCCTACCACATTCCAACAGCAAAGTTATTCAAAGGTTTTAGCGTTTCTTTATTTCTGACGATGCTGGGAGTAACCTATTTATTTAGCATACTGCATAACAATAAAACCCTGGAGATATTATCGAAAAAGATTGTTGGTGCTGTTCATAAACGCAATCTACTGCCAATCGCTATTTATATCGTTGGCTTTGTGCTGTGCGCCGTAGGCCCTGGCGCCATTCCGGTGCTGGCGATAGTTCCGGTTATTGCGATACCTATCGCGTTTCAGGCCCGGCTCAACCCGATCATGATGGCGATTATCGGTCAGTGCGGCGTATTTGGCGGACGCATAACACAAATCACGCCGGAAGGCGTGCTGGTCATGGAATTAATGGACAAACAGCAGCTTACACCATCACTGTTCCCGGTCTGGCTGTGCCTGTTCATCACCTCCGTTCTGATGGCCATACTTTGCTACGTCTGGTATCGGGGCTGGCGCCTTGATGATCTGGATATCAATGCCGCAGATAGCACAATCAACGCCACGCCGAAGTTTACCACCGTTCACTGGTGCTCGTTGGCAGGATTACTCGCATTGATAATTTGCGCCGTCGTCTTCTCCCTGAATGTTGGTTTAACGGCTTTCGTCATTGGCGCCATTCTTTCTGCGCTGGGTGCTGGTGACGAAAATGCGGCGATCAAGGGTATCCCATGGTCAGTCTTAATTCTGGTATGCGGCGTCGGCCTGTTAATGAACGTGGTGATGGAGTCCGGCGGTATTTCACTGCTGGCGAAAACCTTAACCACGGTAATGAATCAAACCACCGCTTCATCGGTAATGGTCACTACCGCCGCGATTATGTCCTTTTTCAGTTCTGGATTAGGCGTGGTTTTCCCAACATTAATCCCGACCTGTCAGGGTATCGTCGAACATTTAGGCGCGAATATTTCCGCTATTGAACTGGTCGCCATGGTCGTCGTTGGCGGTACCGTCTCCGGCGTCAGCCCGGTATCCACCACCGGCGCACTCATTATGTCCGGCGTCGCCACCAATAAAGAAGCAGAGCAGAAATACACCCCCAGCAAAATGTTTATTGAGCTATTCGCCTGGGCCTTCGCCGCAATGATTTTGTGCTTTGTGATGGCGATTACCGGTATTTACGCTCTATTTTGTTAACGGATTAGAAAATGAAACAGAATATTACCCAGAAAATTATTGCTCAACATTTGCTGAGCGGCAATATGGTTGCAGGTGAAGAAATTAGTATTCGCATCGATCATACTTTAACCCATGATGTCACCGGCACCCCAGCCTATCTGGCATTTGAAACTTTAGGTATTCCACAGGTAAAAACAGAGCGTTCGGTCAGCTATATCGACCACAATATGCTGTATACCGATAATAAAAACCCGGACGACCATATTTATTTACAGACCGTTGCCAAAAAACACGGCATTTATTTATCCAAAGCCGGAAACGGTATTTGCCATACGGTGCACTTCGAACGCTTTAGCCGTCCGGGGATTACGCTGTTGGGTTCCGATAGCCACACGCCAACCGGCGGCGCGGTTGGCGCCATGGCGCTTGGCGCAGGCGGGCTGGACGTCGCGCTGGCGATGGCGGGCGAGCCGACCTGGCTGAAAATGCCGCGAGTGATTAACGTACGCCTGCACGGTCGTATGCAGCCGGGGGTTTCGGCAAAAGACATTATTCTGGAGATGCTGCGCCGTGAAACGGTCAAAGGCGGACTGGGCAAAGTCTACGAATATACCGGCGAAGGCGTGGAGCATATCAGCATCCGCGACCGCTCAACCATCACCAATATGGGCGCGGAAATGGGCGCCACCACCTCTATTTTCCCCAGTGATGAAGTGACCCGTGAGTTCTTTATTAAAGAGAATCGCGAGCAGGACTGGATTTCATTACAGCCGGATGAAGGCTGCGAGTACGACGACTATATTGATATCGACCTTAACACGCTGGAGCCGCTGGTGGCGATGCCGGATATGCCGGATAACGTGACCGAAGCGCGCAACTGCCGCGACGTGAAAATCAACCAGGTGTTCCTCGGCAGCTGCACCAACGCCTCCTATACCGATTTCGCCAAAGCGGCGGCGATTATGGAAGGCCGCTTTACTCATCCGGAAGTGAGCTTTGTCGTCGCGCCGGGCAGCCGCCAGCTTTATCAGATGCTGTTACGCGACGGCATCATCGGCAAACTCATTGCTGCAGGCGCGCGCGTTATCGACTGCGGCTGCGGCGCGTGCTGCGGCATTGGCCAGGCGCCTTCCACCGATGGCGTTTCTCTGCGCACCTCTAACCGTAACTTCAAAGGCCGCGGCGGTCATTTGAACGCGAAGCTATACCTGTCCAGCCCGGAAATTGCCGCCGCATCGGCCATTGCTGGCTACATTTCCGACCCGCGCGATGTGGTTGATGTCGCGGTGCTCAACGATATTGTCGAACCACATGACTATATCATCGACGATCGGCTGATCCTGGCCCCGGCAGAAAACGGTGAAGAAGTCGAAGTGATTCGCGGACCGAACATCAAACCGATGCCAATCAACGAACCGCTGCCGGATACGCTGACCATTCAGGTTTCTGCGGTTCGCGGCGATAACATCACCACCGACGATATTACCCCTGCCAACGCGCAGTTCTCCGCCCTGCGATCCAACATCCCAGAGATCAGCAAATATTGCTATGGCCGCATCGATCCAGAGTTCCACGATCGCTGCAAAGAACTGGGCAAAAGCATCATCATCGGCGGCGAAAACTACGGTCAGGGCTCCAGCCGCGAACATGCGGCCATCGCGCCGATGTACCTGGGCGTCAAAGCGGTCATTGCCAAATCGATGGCGCGTATCCACAAAAACAACCTCGTCAACCACGGCGTGGTGCCGCTGATTTTCGCTAACCCGGAAGATTACGCCTGTTTCGAGACCTTTGACGAACTGCGTATCGAAAACTTCCATGAAGGGCTGCGCCAGCGCTGTGTGCTGCTGAAAAACGTGACCAAAAACCGCGAAGTTTCGCTCAACGTCGACCTTACGCCGCGAGAAATCGAAATCGTGATCGACGGCGGCCAGTTGCGCCACGTCGCCAGTAAGAACGCGAAGTAACGACGGTCAAACCGGCGCAAAAATCACAATGTTGGCATAAGGAAATGCCAACATTTTGCCTTTATCAAGGAGTCTCAATTGGATGATTAAAATTTATCCCCTCAGGAACCCCTATGAGAAAATTCAGAACGGTCTTTATGCGCGGCGGCACCAGTAAAGGCTGCATGTTTTTAAAAGACGATCTGCCTGCCGATCGCGGCCAATGGGATCATATCTTTCTGCAGGCGATGAGCGACCCCGACCCGAAACAAATCGACGGTATGGGCGGTACGGTTTCCTCTAATAACAAAATCGTCATCGTCTGGAAAAGCGAACTGCCTGACGTGGATGTGGAGTACCTTGTCGGCCAGGTTATCGTTGGCAAAAGCCAGGTCGACTACAAATCCAACTGCGGCAATATGACCGCAGCGGTCGGCCCCTACGCGATTGAAGAAGGTCTGATCCCGGCCGTTGAGCCCATCGCCACGGTCAGAATGCTCAACCACAATACCGGAAAACGCATTGATATCACCGTGCCGTGCGAAAACAACACCTTCGCGCTGGACGGCGATTGCCAGATTGCCGGCGTTGACGGCACCTGCGCAGAACTGAAAGTCAATTTCCTCAATCCAGCTGGTTCGAAAACCGGCACGCTGCTGCCAACCGGCAATACTCTCGATGTTTTATCTATCCCCGGCCACGGGGACATTGAAGCCACGATCCTCGACATCAGCAACCCGATGGTGCTGGTGCGCGCGGAAGATATCGGCCTGACAGGCAGCGAGTTGCCCGACGACATCAACCAGAATCAGGCCGTCAGCGACCTGCTGGAAAAAATTCGCGGTACTGCGGCCTGCCTGATGGGCTTCGCCAAAGATCTCGACGACGCGCGCGACAACAGCCCGGCGGTGCCTAAAGTCGGTATGGTCACCACGCCGAAAAGCTATGCGGATATTTCCGGCCAGCCAACCCAGCAGCAGGAAATGGATTTATGCGCCCGCGTGATTTCCGTTTTCAAATGCCATAAAGCCTGCCCTCTCACCTCCGCCAGCGCCATTAGCGTGGCGGCGTTTCTTCCCGGCAGCCTGGTGCAGCGCATCGTCACCGTTGGCGACTGGAACCAGGGTGTACGCATCGGGCACCCCAGCGGAGTCATGAAAATGTATCCGTCGCTGGTGCAAAACGGCGATAGCACGGACGTGCCCGGCGTCGCCGTACAAAGAACGGCCCGCAGAATTATGGACGGCATGGTGTATATCCGCGACTAAATCCAGCCGCAACGTGAGCGAATTAACCAAATTATAAAAGGAACAATTATGATCAAGCTTTCCGATGGCGGGGTTTACCTGCTGAACGGCACCGAAGTGGTTGAAGAGAAAAACGCCCCGGCGTCTCTGAACAAAGCCGAAGCGCAAAAAGGCACCATCTCATGGTCAATCCTCAACGCGCACAACACCTCCGGCGATATGTCGCGGCTCAAGCTGAAGTTTGATGCCCTCACCTCTCACGACATCACTTTTGTCGGCATTGTGCAGACGGCAAAAGCGTCCGGCATGACCTACTTCCCAATCCCTTATGTGCTGACCAACTGCCATAACTCGCTGTGCGCCGTCGGCGGCACCATTAACAGCGATGACCATATGTTCGGCCTGTCAGCGGCGAAAAAATATGGCGGCACCTACGTTCCCCCGCATCTGGCGGTTATCCACCAGTATATGCGCGAAATGATGGCCGGCGGCGGCAAGATGATCCTCGGTTCCGACAGTCATACCCGCTACGGCGCGTTGGGGACGATGGCGATCGGCGAAGGCGGCGGCGAGCTGGTTAAGCAATTGCTTAACGACACCTATGACGTGGCTTATCCGGGCGTCATCGCGATTCATCTGACCGGCAAGCCGCAGCCGGGCATCGGGCCGCACGACGTGGCGCTGGCGATCATCGGCGCGGTCTTCGAGAAAGGCTACGTGAAAAACAAAGTGATGGAGTTCGTCGGACCGGGCGTCTCCACCATGGATACCGATTATCGTAACGGCATCGACGTGATGACCACGGAAACCACCTGCCTCAGCTCCATCTGGCGTACCGATGCCGACACCCACTGCTTCCTGGCGAAGCATGGCCGCCCGGAAGCCTATCAGCGCCTGGATCCGGCCGATGTTGCATACTATGACGGCTGCGTACACGTCGATTTAAGCGCCATCAAACCGATGATCGCCCTGCCGTTCCACCCAAGCAACGTCTACACCATTGACGCGCTGAACGACAACCTGACCGACATCCTGCACAGCGTCGATCAAGAAGCCAAACAAATCGCCGGGGAACAGATCCCGTTCTCGCTGTTAAAACATGTGGAAAACGGCAAGCTGCGGGTTCAACAGGGCATAATCGCTGGCTGCGCGGGCGGCAACTACTCCAACGTCTATGCCGCGGCGCAGATGCTGCGCGGTAAGAGCTGCGGCAACGATGCCTTCTCGCTGGCGGTCTACCCTTCTTCCCAGCCGGTATTTATGGATCTGGTGAAGAAAGGCGCGATTGCCGATCTGATGGCGGCAGGCGCGATTATCCGTACCGCCTTCTGCGGCCCTTGCTTCGGCGCAGGCGATACCCCTTGCCACGACGGGCTGAGTATCCGCCACACCACGCGTAACTTCCCGAACCGCGAAGGCTCCAAGCCAGGCGTAGGCCAGATGTCCGCCGTCGCGCTGATGGACGCCCGCTCAATCGCCGCCACGGCGGCGAACGGCGGCCTGCTCACGCCATCCACCGATTTACCGCCGGTTGAAGTCCCGGAATACGACTTCGATCCGACCCCGTATCACAGCCGCGTCTACATCGGTACCCACCAGAAGCTCAACGACGCCGAACTGGTTTACGGCCCGAACATCAAAGACTGGCCGGAAATGGAACAGCTTCACGACAACATTCTGTTAAAAGTTGTCTCGCGCATCATGGACCCGGTAACCACCACCGATGAACTGATCCCATCCGGCGAAACCTCATCCTACCGCTCCAACCCGCTGGGGCTGGCCGAGTTCACCCTGTCCCGCCGCGATCCGCAATACGTCAGCCGCAGCAAGGCGGTACATGCGCTGGAGAAAGCCCGCGCGCAGGGAGAAATCGCCGAAGAGCTACAGCCGGTGTTCGCCCAAATCCAGTCTATTCCAGGCTTCGCGGAGATTAAACCGCTGGACGTGGAGATCGGCAGCATGATTTACGCCGTGAAGCCCGGCGACGGCTCCGCCCGCGAACAAGCGGCAAGCTGCCAGCGCGTGCTGGGCGGCCTGGCGAACATCGCCGAGGAATACGCCACCAAACGCTACCGCTCAAACGTCATCAACTGGGGAATGCTGCCGTTCCAGATGGTAGGCGAACCGACCTTTGACGTGGGTGACTCTATTTTCGTTCCCGGCATTCGCGCCGCGCTGGATGCCGACTCGCGCACCTTCCAGGCCTTCGTCATTCGCCAGGACGGCCGGGTACAGGAAATTGAGCTGACGATGGCGCCGGTCACCAAAGATGAACGGGAAATTATTAAGGCAGGCTGCCTGATTAACTACAACAAAGCTCGCAACAATAAGTAAATCCATGGAGTTGTTATGACGTTTATCGAAGAAGCTCAGGCAAAATTCGCCGAGTTAATTACCTCAGAACTGGCGCGCATTGAAGCGATGAAGCAGGCTGGGGAAGCGAAAGACTTTTCACAGCTGGAACGTATCGTCGTCGGGATCCTGCCCGGCGACGGCATCGGTCCGATCATTATGAAGCAGGCGTTGCGGGTACTGGAATTTCTGGCAAAAGATGAAATCGCCGCCGGGAAGCTGGAGCTGCGTCCGGTCAGCGGCATGACCATAGAAGACCGCGCGCGCTTGGGCCAGAGCCTGCCTGATAACGTGCTGGAGCAGGTTAAACAGTGCGACGTGCTGCTGAAAGGCCCAATGGTGACCCCGCGTCCGGGCGAAGAGTGGCCGAACATGGTCAGCGCCAACAGCCTGCTGCGCCGCTCGCTGGATCTGTTTGCCGCAGTACGCCCGGTCTCGATCCCGGAAAAGAACATCGACTGGACGTTCTTTCGCGAAAACATTGAAGGCGAGTATATCTGGGGCAACAAAGGCATCCAGGTGACTAACGATCTGGCCGTGGACTTCAAAGTCCAGACCGCGCCGGGCACCGAGCGTATCGCCCGTCAGGCGTTCGAGTTTGCCAGGAAGAACGGCAAAACCAACGTCACGGTGATCACCAAGTCCAATATCGTTAAGCTGGCGGACGGCAACTTCCTGCAGGGCGTACGCAAAGTCGGCGCAGAACATTACCCTGATATCGAAGTGCAGGATCGTCTGGTCGATGCCATGTGCGCACGCATGGGCGATGAGACCTTCTGCAAAGGGCTTCAGGTTTTCGTCCTGCCGAACCTGTACGGCGACATCGTCACCGACATCGCCGCCGAGCTTCAGGGCGGGCTGGGCACAGCCTCTTCGGCTAACATTGGTAGCCGCTATGCGATGTTCGAAGCAATCCACGGCACCGCGCCGGGTCTGGTCAGCGAAGGGCGCGGCGAGTATGCCGATCCGTGCAGCCTGATCCGCGCCGTCGGCATGCTGCTGGCGCACATCGGCTACGGTGAGAAGAGCCGCCAGCTCAGCAAAGCGTTGATCCAGTGCACCGTCACCGAACGCAAAAAAGTCGTCACTACCTACACCAAAGACGCCAGCGCGGCGGAATTCACCGACTACCTGCTGGAAACCTTAGCCAGACAGGCTTAAGGCACACCAAAGTCCCGGCGAAACCGCTTTCGCCGGGCTTATCCCCAAGATAAAAGGATGACGATCGTGCTGGAAGCATACCGCCAACATCAGGCTGCCCGCGCCGCAAAAGGGCTTGTCGCCAAACCGCTGGATGCCGGGCAGGTACAAAAACTCACCGAACTGCTGCAACACCCTCCCGCCGGCGAAGAGGCGTTTTTATACGACCTTTTTGTTAATCGCGTCCCGCCCGGCGTCGATGATGCCGCGAAAGTAAAAGCCGCTTTTCTGACGGCGCTTGCCGAGGGCAAAGCCGTTTCACCGCTTATCGGCAAAGAGCAGGCGATTACCCTGCTGGGCACCATGCTCGGCGGCTACAATATTCCGCCGCTGATCGCCGCGTTAGATAGCCCTGAATTAGCCTCTGCCGCCGTCGCCGCCCTCTCCCACACCTTGCTGATATTTGATAACTTCCAACTCGTGGAGACCAAAGCCGCCGCGGGCAACCGCCATGCTCAGCAGGTCATGCGCGCCTGGGCCGATGCAGAATGGTTCTTAAAACGCCCTGCCGTTGCCGAAAAAATCACGGTTAGCGTCTTTAAAGTGCCGGGCGAAACCAATACCGATGACCTCTCACCGGCACAGGACGTGTGGTCGCGCCCGGATATTCCGCTGCACGCGCTCACCATGCTGAAAAACCCGCACGAAGGCATTGAGCCGGACCAGCCAGGCGTTATCGGCCCGCTGCAAAAAATCGCCCAGCTAAAAGAAAAAGGCTTTCCGCTGGTTTACGTCGGCGATACGGTCGGCACAGGTTCTTCACGTAAATCCGCCGCCAACTCGGTACTGTGGTTTATGGGCGAAGATATTCCCTTCGTGCCCAATAAACGCGGCGGCGGTATGGTTATCGGCGGCAAAATTGCGCCGATTTTCTTCAACACCATGGAAGACTCCGGCGCGCTGCCGATTGAAGCAGACGTCAGCCAGTTGAATATGGGCGACGTCATCGACGTGTATCCCTGGCAGGGCGAGATACGTCGTCACGACGACAATGTGTTGTTAGCGAACTTCACGCTGAAAACGGACGTGCTGCTTGATGAAGCCCGCGCCGGAGGGCGTATTCCGCTGATTATCGGCCGCGCGTTAACGGCCAAAGCACGCCAGGCGCTTAACCTGCCGCAAAGCGATGTTTTCCGCCAGGCCCATGCGGCGCAGGAGAGTTCACGCGGCTTCTCGCTGGCGCAAAAGATCGTTGGCCGTGCCTGCGGCGTGGCGGGAATTCGCCCTGGAACCTACTGCGAACCGAAAATCACCTCCATCGGTTCTCCTGATACCAGCGGACCGATGACCCGCGATGAGCTGAAAGACCTTGCCTGTCTGCGCTTTTCCGCCGATCTGGTGATGCAGTCTTTCTGTCACACCGCCGCCTATCCAAAGCAGGTGGATGTCCAGACGCACCAGACCCTGGCGGACTTTATGCGCGAACGCGGCGGCGTGTCGCTACGTCCCGGCGATGGTGTGATCCATTCATGGCTCAACCGTATGGTATTACCGGATACCGTCGGTACTGGCGGCGACTCCCATACCCGCTTCCCGATAGGCTTATCCCTGCCGGCAGGTTCCGGTCTGGTGGCTTTTGCCGCCGCCACCGGCGTCATGCCGCTGGATATGCCGGAATCGGTGCGCGTGCGCTTCCATGGCAACATGCGCCCCGGCATCACCCTGCGCGATCTGGTCCACGCCATTCCGTACTACGCCAGCAAGCAAGGTCTGCTGACCATCGAGAAGAAGGACAAGAAAAACATCTTCTCTGGGCGCATCCTGGAGATCGAAGGTCTGGAAGACCTCGCCGTTGAGCAGGCGTTCGAACTCACCGCCGCCACCGCCGAGCGCTCGGCGGCAGGATGCACCATAAAGCTCAACAGCATGCCGATTATCGACAGTACCAAAGGCAATATTGTGCTGCTGAAGTGGCTGATCGCCGAAGGCTATGGCGATCGCGAGACGCTGGAGCGCCGTATTCTGGCGATGGAAAACTGGCTTGACGACCCGCAGTTGCTGGCAGCCGATGCCGACGCGGAATACGCCGCCACCATTGATATCGATCTTAACGATATCCATGAGCCGCTGCTGTGCGCGCCGAACGACCCGGATGATGTCAGACCGCTATCCGCCGTCGCGGGCCATTCTATAGATGAGGTGTTTATCGGTTCCTGCATGACCAATATTGGCCACTTTCGCGCAGTCGGCGAAGTGTTCAGCGCCCACAAAGGCCAGCTTCCGGTACGTCTGTGGATCACGCCGCCCACGAAGATGGACGCCAACAAGCTAAAAGATGAGGGCTGGTTCAGCGTCTTCGGCCAGCGCGGGGCGCGTATCGAAATCCCCGGCTGTTCGCTGTGTATGGGGAATCAGGCGCGAGTGGCGGATGGCGCGACGGTGGTTTCCACCTCCACGCGCAACTTCCCCAACCGTCTCGGAGCCGGAGCCAACGTCTATCTGGCCTCGGCGGAGCTGGCGGCGGTCACCGCACGGCTCGGTAAACTTCCACAGCCGGAAGAGTATTTTGCCCTCACAGAAAAGATAGATAAGCACATTTATCATTATCTGAAATTCGATCGTCTTGATAGCTATGTTCAGAAAGTCGCTGAAGTGATTTTTCAAACCCACAGTTAAATGCCCCCCGCTCCGATCATAAGTGCTCATTTATGGCCCGGGCGGGTTATTGCCTGTGCTGAATCTCAAGCCGTTATTAATGCAATTCGCTTATTAATACACTTATTAATTGCATTGGCCTTGTGAACCTCATTATGGCACCCTGCGTGGCAAGTCAGAACATTATTTATCCCGATAGGTGCTGTACTGGAATTCATATTCTTCACGATACCAGGTTTCGCCCCACAGGATCAGTTTGTCATCACCTGCCAGGCAAGTATGTTGGCGCACCATCGCCGGTCGGCTGCGTTTAATATCCAGAAACTTAGCCACTTCTTGCCTCGGCAGAGTGTCCTACTCTGCTGTTTAAAACCGTGCCGATGCGCGTGTACTTCGCACTATTCAGCGTCGCCATCATGTTGATGTTTTTTTTAATTAAGATAGAGGAGGGTCGATAATGGATGCCACCACGATGATAAGCAGAGTGACCAGCAAAAATACGGCAAAAATAATCGAAATAGCTCGTTTCCTTCAGGCTAACAATCTGGATATCGACCCTCACATTACTGATTTTGTTGTTCTTCATCAACACGGTGAAATGGTTGCCTGCGGTGGGATCAGTGGCGACATTATTAAATGCGTTGCTATTTCCCCGCAGCTTCGCGGTCAGGGGGTATTGCTCAAACTGGTCACCGAACTGATTAATCTCGCGATGGAAAGCGGCAACAGTACATTATTCGTTTACACCCGCAGCCATAACGAAAATCTATTTCACCATTGCGGATTCACCACACTGGTTTCTATTCCTGGCTGTATGGTGTTAATGGAAAATAGCGGTTCGCGTCTGACTCGTTATTTGCAACAGCTGGCGCAATGGCGTAAACCAGGCAAGCATATTGCCGCCATCGTAATGAACGCTAATCCATTTACCAACGGCCACTTGCACCTTATTCGCTATGCCTCGAGCCACTTTGACTGGCTACACCTGTTTCTGGTCAACGAAGATGCCGCCCAGTTTCCGTTTGCGGATCGCCTCGCGCTGGTTCGTGAAGCGACACAAGGTATTGTGAAACTGACGGTACATCCCGGCTCGCAATATATGATTTCGCGCGCCACTTTTCCGGCCTACTTTCTGAAAGAGCAGGCGCTCGTCGAACGCTGCTACACACAAATCGATATTACACTTTTCCGTCAATATATCGCCCCGGTGCTGGGTATCACACACCGCGTTGTCGGGAATGAACCCTTCTGCCCGATTACCGCACGCTATAACCTGGATATGCGCCACTGGCTGAGTACACCGGAGCTCCCTTTCGCGCCGGTGGAGCTTGTGGAAATTTCACGTTTGCAGTGGCACGGCACACCCGTTTCCGCTTCAAGGGTACGCCGCCTGCTGCAGCAAAATCGCTTTACAGAGGTAGCCCCTCTGGTACCTGACACCACTCTCCGTTATCTGAAGCGCCACCAGAAAACTGTCCTGGCGAACATGACCCAAACCCCTACAGGAGCATTATGAAACAGATTGTCCCCGCCGTGGCCGGGACTCTGGAGTCCAGCGATGCCTTAATCCGCATCGAACCGCTGGCTCCCGAGCTACCGCCGGAAATTGAAATCACCAGTTCGGTACAAAAACAGTTTGGCGACGCCATCCGCGCCACGCTGATTGCGGTACTGCAACAACACGCGATTCGCGGCGTCTCCATCATCGTTGATGACAAAGGTGCGCTGGACTGCGTGCTGCGCGCACGACTGGAAACCGCTCTGATGCGCGCGGGCGCGCTAACGCTGTGCTGGGGAGAAAAATAATGACGCCAAAACGTAAAAACCGCCTGCGCCGCAGCATGCTTTTCGTCCCCGGCGCGAATGCCGCCATGCTGAGCAACGCCTTTATTTATCCTGCCGATGCGCTGATGTTCGACCTTGAAGACGCCGTGGCCGTGCGCGAAAAAGATGCTGCTCGCCACCTGGTCTACCACGCCTTACAGCACCCGCTTTATCGCGATGTCGAAACCATCGTTCGCGTTAATGCCCTGGACTCGCAGTGGGGTATTGATGACCTGGAAGCCGTCGTGCGCGCCGGGGTCGATATCGTCCGTCTACCAAAAACCGATACCGCAGATGATGTCATTGCGATGGAAAAAGAGATCGCCCGCATTGAACGCGACTGCGGGCGTAAGCCTGGCAGCACCGGTATGCTGGCCGCCATTGAATCGGCAAAAGGTATTCTGCAGGCTCCGGCTATCGCTCTGGCGTCTCCACGCTTAATCGGCATTGCGCTGGGCGCGGAAGATTACGTGCGTGATATCCGTACCGAACGCTCGGCCGACGGTATCGAGTTGCTTTTTGCCCGCTGCACCATCCTGCAAGCGGCACGCGCGGCGGGTATTCAGGCATTTGATACCGTCTACAGCGACGCCAACAATGAAGAAGGCTTCCTGCGCGAAGCCGCGCATATTAAACAGCTCGGCTTTGACGGTAAATCACTGGTTAACCCACGCCAGATTACGCTGCTGCATAACCTCTACGCTCCGACACAAAAAGATGTCGATCACGCTAAGCGCGTGGTTGAAGCGGCTGAAGCGGCTGAACAAGAAGGTCTGGGCGTCGTTTCTCTCAACGGCAAGATGATCGACAGCCCGATTATCGCTCGCGCCCACCTGGTGCTGTCCCGCGCTGAACTTTCCGGCGTCCGTGAGGAGTAAACCGCCATGAATCATACTCAAGATTTATCCCGCATCATCGGTGAACTGACGCCATTTGCCGATACCGATAAACAGACCCAACGCCAGCAGCGACGTGCGAAAACCTGCGCATCACTGACAGAGGCCATACGCCGCAGCGGCCTGCGCGACGGCATGACCATCTCCTTTCATCACGCTTTTCGCGGCGGAGACTTGACGCTGAATCTGGTGATGGATCAGCTGGCGACAATGGGTTTTAAAAATCTCACTTTAGCCTCCAGTTCGCTCAGCGCCTGCCATGCGCCGCTGGTCGATCATATCCGCAACGGCGTGGTCAACCGGATATATACCTCAGGGCTGCGCGGCCCGCTGGCGGAGGAAATTTCCCGCGGGCTGATGGCGCACCCGGTGCAGATTCATTCCCACGGTGGTCGCGCCCACCTGGTGAAGAGCGGCGAGCTGAATATCGATGTCGCTTTCCTCGGCGTCCCGTCCTGCGACGACATGGGAAACGCCAATGGCTATACCGGCAGTGCCACCTGCGGCTCCCTGGGCTATGCGATGGTTGATGCACAGTACGCGAATCAGGTGATTCTGCTGACAGAAGATATCCTCCCCTACCCGCACCACCCAGCCAGCATCAGGCAGGATCAGGTAGACCTGGTAGTCCTGGTGGAATGTGTAGGAGACGCAGAAAAAATTGGCGCCGATGCAACCCGCATGACCACCAATCCGCGTGAGCTGCAAATTGCACAGAACGCAGCGCTGGTGATTGAGGCATCAGGATATTTTCGTGAAGGTTTTTCCTTACAAACAGGTACCGGCGGCGCGGCACTGGCAGTGACTCGTTTTCTCGGCGAGAAGATGCGCCGCAAGAATATCCGCGCCGATTTTGCGCTCGGCGGCATTACTGCCACCATCGTTGGTCTGCACGAAGAAGGCTACATCCGGCGACTGCTCGATGTTCAGGGATTTGATAGCGTCGCCGCCCGTTCGCTGGCGCGTAATCCAAACCATATCGAAATCAGTGCTAACGAGTACGCTAACTTCAGCTCCAAAGGAGCGTCTGTTAATAAACTGGACGTCGTTGTACTGAGCGCGCTGGAGATCGACATCGACTTTAACGTCAACGTACTGACCGGTTCCGATGGTGTACTACGTGGCGCATCGGGCGGACACTGCGACACTGCGTTCGGCTCCGCGCTGTCGATTATCGTCGCCCCGCTGGTGCGCGGACGCATTCCGACTGTTGTCGGTAAGGTCCTGACCCGCATCACCCCCGGCTCCAGCGTGGATATCCTGGTGACCGACCACGGCGTCGCGGTCAACCCGGCGCGGCCAGAACTGGCGCAGCGCCTTGAGGCCGCAGGGCTGAAAACCGTCACCATTGAATGGCTGTGCGACCGCGCGCGCCAGCTGACGGACGAGCCGCAGCCGATCGCCTTTACCGACAAGCCTGTTGCCATCGTGCGCTATCGGGACGGTTCGGTTATCGATGTCGTTTATCAGGTTCGTGATGAATGATGCGCCCGGTGCCTACCGAATCCTGGGGTGCGCCAGTCGCGCGTCAGGAAAAGCTGCCACAGGCATATCGCAGCCGCTATTACGCCAGGCTGGCCTGCAGGGCAATGCAAACGGAAGCTCGGTTGACGCCGAAACCTGGTCTGGTTGACGGCAGAAATACCGGCGCTCACAAGGATATGGCGTTACCTGATTTTCTGCGTAGCGCCAGCGAAATTGCCCTCATTTTCCCGCTGTTTTTTGAAGAGGGAGCCGCCAGCGCGGTGTGCGATCCTGACTGCGTTCTGGCTCGCCTGAAACCCATCGGGCTGCGCTGCGAAACGGAAATGTTGCAGGCAACGGGAGGCGTCAACACGCATAAAGGCGCCATCTTTACGCTCGGGCTGTTTTGCGCCGCGCTGGGGCGCCACGAGGCTTTGGGGCAACCGCTCACCCCCAACGCGCTGGCCGCCACCGTGTCTACATTTTGCCACGGTATCGTCGAACGCGAGCTGGTGGAACTTCGCGGCCGGATGCCGCTTACTGCCGGACAGCGGCTGTTTATTAGCGCCGGCCTGACCGGGGCGCGTGGCGAAGCGCAGGCGGGATACCCGCTGGTTATCGACCACGCCCTGCCACGCTATCGCCAGCTGCGACGCGAAGGTCTGAGCGAGGAACTGGCGTTGCTCAATACCCTGCTGCTCATTATGTCGCGCAACGACGATACCTGTGTCGCCTCGCGCGGCGGTATCAACGGGCTGCGCTGGCTACAACGTCAGGCGCAGCAGTTGCTTAACGACGGCGGCATCCACTCACCCGAAAATCTCACGCGATTACAGCAATTCGATGATCACTGTATTACCCGCAACCTCAGCCCCGGCGGCAGCGCCGATTTGCTTATGCTGACCTGGTTTCTTTCACACTTTCACCAAGAGGAAAGACAATGACTGACAATGCCGTCCTGTTAGGCGAAGGCTTCACCCTGATGTTT
>NZ_KV792585.1:0-17228 GCF_001808265.1 Klebsiella sp. HMSC16A12 | reverse complement strand
GTCGTCGGTTCAAATCCGGCCCCCGCAACCAACATTACAAACACCCTCAAGGGTGTTTTTTTGTTTCTGCCGCCGGCAAAACCTCTGCCGAAAACGGGAACGGCCATTGCCGCCCCCATCTCCTGCTTACCCCTTCGGTAACACAATATTGCTTGCCGCCAGCATGCCCATGCGATGGTACATCGCGCAGGCCGCCTCGACGATCGGCATCGCCAGCGCCGCGCCGCTGCCTTCTCCCAGACGCATGCCCATATTGAGATACGGTTCGAGACCCAGGTGCGCCAACGCGATACGCGCCCCCTTCTCCGCCGAATAGTGGGACGGGATCAGATACGGTTTCACCTCCGGCGCTATCTGACACGCCGCCAGCGCCGCCGCGTAGGAGAGAAAGCCATCCAGCACCACCGGCAGCCCACAGGACGCCGCCCCCAGCATGACACCGGTCATCCCCAGCAGATCGAAACCACCGACTTTGCTCAGCACATCGAGGCCATCATTCGGGTCGGGCTGATTGACGGCGATAGCCCGCCGCACCACCGCCACCTTGTTGCCAACCTTCGCCAGCGGCAGATTGGCGCCAATCCCGACCACCTCCTGTGCATCGCTGCCGGTCAGGACGCTGACGATCGCTGCCGCCGGCGTGGTATTGGCCATCCCCAGTTCGCCGACGCCAAACAGGGTAACGCCCTCCTGGGCCAGCGCGCGGGTGTAGCGCATCACCTCCAGCAACAGCTCCTGCCCCTGCTCACGGCTCATCGCCGGGCCGCGGGCAATATTGCCGCAGCCCCGCGCCACCCGCATATTCACCACGCCGGGCAGCGGTTCGCTATCGATACCGACATCAATTACATGCACTTTCGCCCCGGCCTGAGCGGCGAGCACGCAGACGCCGGTGGTGCCGCGGGTCATATTTGCCGCCTGGATGGCGGTGACCGCCTTCGGCGAAATCGCCACCCCTTCGTCCCACACCCCATGGTCGGCGCACATCACCAGCAGGGCCTTTTTCGCCACCTGCGGCTGGCCGCCCAGGCCGGGCATTCCCGCCAGCTGCACCGCCAGCGCCTCCAGACGCCCGAGGCTGCCGGGGGGCTTGAGTAAGCCGTCGATGTGTTGCTGTGCCCGCGCCATGGCGTCGGCGTCCGGCGCGGGGATCGCCCGCAGAACCGTGTTTAAATTTTGCATACAGAATCCCTGCCAGGGCTGGCCCGGTCAGCCAGCGATTGAGTTATTTGATTTTGACGCCGATGCCGGAGACCACCAGCCAGACCGCATCCGCCGCGGCCGCCAGGCGCTGATTGACCCGCCCGGCAATATCGCGAAAATGCCGCGCCAGGCGGTTCTCCGGTACAATGCCCATCCCCACCTCGTTGGTCACCAGCACGACGTGCGCCGGACAGCGCTGACAGGCGGCAATCAGCACGCCAATTTCGTCATCAATAGCCTGTTCCATGGCGGCGTAATCCCAGCCGTCGGGGTCGCTGTCGCCGCCGAGCGCGAACAGCAGGTTGGTGACCATGGTGGTGATGCATTCCAGCAAAATCGCCTCCTCTGGGGCGATAGCCGGGGTGATCAGTTCATCAAGCTGCTGCCAGCGCTCGGCGGTGCGCCAGTGGGCGGGCCTGCCGTCGCGATGATGCTGGATCCTTGCGGCCATCTCGTCGTCAAAGATTTGCGAGGTGGCGATATATAACACCTGCGGCGCATCGGCAATCAGCACCTCGGCATGGCGACTTTTGCCGCTGCGCGCGCCGCCGGTAACCAGAGTCAGCATAGGGGCTCCTGATGTTGGCGCATGATGGCGTAAATTTTATCGATGGCGATATGTTCGCGCATGGCCTCGGCCAGCCGATCAAACTGGCGGGTTTTATAGCGGGCATACTCTAGGGCGCTGTCCAGCGGCGCCAGCCCTTTGCGCTGGCGCAGGCCGTTGAGCAGCGCCCGGGTAAAGGCATCGCTGTCGAACAGGCCATGGAGATAGGTGCCGAACGCCAGGCCGTCGTCGCTTATCGCCCCGTCGTCCACTGCCTGCCCCGCTTTATGCAGCTGCAGCAGCGGCGGGCAGCCTGCCTCGCGGCGCGTCTCGCCCATATGAATTTCATAGCCACTGACGCGCAGCCCCGCCGCGTCGGCTAACCAATCCGGGAGCGCAGACCCCAGGGTCGCCTGCACCTGGGTGGTGGTTTTGTGCTGGGCGAAGTGGGTCACGGTCTTCAGCACCCCCAGCCCGGGCTGGGCGCCAAGGCCAGACTCCACCTCATCGATAATGGTTTCGCCCAGCATCTGATAGCCGCCGCAGATCCCCAGCAGCGGCACCTTGCGCTGCCGGGCCTGCTCGACCGCGTGCGCCATGCCGCTCTCGCGCAGCCAGCACAGATCGCCGAGGGTATTTTTACTGCCCGGGAGAATGACCAGGTCGGCGTCGGCCAGCGCCTGCGGATCGCGGACATAGCGCACCCGGACGTCTGGCTGCGCCGCCAGGGCGTTAAAGTCGGTAAAATTGGCGATATGCGGCAGGTGAACCACGGCGATGTCGATATCGCGCCGGTCGGTGCGATGGTATTTCCCGACCTGCAGCGCGACGCCGTCCTCATCCTCGAGATCCACGTCAAGCCATGGCATAACGCCCAGCACCGGCACCCCGGTCAACGCCTCGATTTGCTCTATCCCGGAGCGCAGGAGCGCCACATCGCCGCGGAATTTATTGATGATCACCCCTTTCACCCGCGCCCGCTCCTGAGGCTGCAGCAGCGCCAGCGTGCCGTAAATCGCGGCAAACACCCCGCCGCGGTCGATATCGGCCACCAGGATCACCGGGCATTGCGCCATCTCGGCCATGCCCATATTGACGATATCGCGGTCGCGCAGGTTAATCTCCGCCGGACTGCCGGCCCCTTCCAGCACCAGCGCCTCATACTCCCCGGCCAGGCTCTGGTAGACCGCGAGGATCTGTTCGCGCAGGCGCGGCTTGTACTGGTGATAGCTCACCGCGTCCATGCTGGTCGCCACCTGCCCCATCAGGACCACCTGCGCCTGACGGTCGCTGGTGGGCTTGAGCAAAATCGGATTCATGCGGACATCCGGCGCAATCCCGGCCGCTTCGGCCTGGAAAATTTGTGCCCGGCCCATCTCTTTGCCATCCGGCGTAATGCCGGAGTTCAGCGCCATATTCTGTGATTTAAACGGCGCGGTACGCAGCCCATCCTGATGAAAAATGCGGCACAGTCCCGCCACCAGCACGCTTTTCCCAACGTCGGAAGCCGTGCCCTGCAACATCACTGCCAGCGTCATGACGCCTCCTTTATCGCGCCTATCGCGTTGTTGTGCATCCGCTGAAAAAACTCCGCCTCGGTTTTACACAGCGGCAGCCCCAGTTCGCTATGAAGTTTCACCAGCCACGGCTGCGTCAATCCCGCCCTGTCCATCGTCTCCGCGCAGGCAAATACCTCGCCGGGATCCCCCGCGGCCAGTACTTCGCCGTGACGCAGCACGTAAACGGCGTCGCTCACCTCATAGATCAGATCGATATCGTGGCTGGAGATCACCACGCGCCGCCCCTGCCCGACAATGCGGCGGATGATGGCGATCATCTGCGCCCGCCCGCGTGGATCGAGGCCCGCGGTGGGCTCGTCAAGCAGCAGGTAGCGCGCCTGCAGCACTAGCGCCCCGGCGATTGCCACCCGTTTTTTCTGCCCATGGCTGAGGCACTGGATCGGCTGCTGGCGAAACCCCTGGGCATCGACGAGGGTCAACGCCTCATCCACCCGGCGGGCGATCTCCTCTTCCGCCACCCCGAGGTTACGCAGACTAAAAGCGATATCGCTGTCGATATCGGTATAGAATATTTGCTGGTCCGGATCCTGAAACACCGTCGCCACCTGCTGGCGCAGCGCCAGCAGACCGCGCTTGCTGTAATTCAGCGCCTCTCCCTGCCACAGCACCGCCCCCTGCTGCGGGCGCAGCAGGCCGCTCAGGTTCATAAACAGCGTCGACTTTCCGCAGCCGTTGGCCCCCACCAGGCCGGTCACCGCATGGCGGGAAAAATCCAGCGTCAGCCCTTTAAGTACCGGCTCATCCTGATAGCGAAACCAGAGATCGGTTGTGGCAAGCATACTTATCCTTAGAGGTGAAAATCACCCTGGTACAATTTGATATCCAGCGCCGTGCTCATCTGCTGATAGCGCAGGAGGACGCGGGTGAACAGCAGTCCCACCAGCATCGCCAGCGAGCGATAGCCCTGCGGCACGCTACCATAGCCAAAACGCAGAGTTTGCGCGCGGTGAATCGCCATCGCCTCGTCTAACAGAATAAAAATGAAGCGCCAGGTCAGCAGGATCTGCTCCGTCAACAGCCGCGGTACGCGACCGCGCTTGAGTAAAATAATCAACTGCGGGAAAGGCAGATTAAGCACCAGCCAGAGCGTCGCCGCCATCGCCGCCAGGCTGCGCCAGAAGGTCTCCCCGGCCACGGCCAGCCCCGGGGCGGAAATCCCTATCGAGAAAGCGCCCAGCCGCAAGCTCGCTAACAGCATCTGCGGATCGCGGCTGACGCTGAACAGAATGGTCAGCACGCCGACCAGCAAAAAGCCAAAGGGTAGCGCCATCCAGCGGCACCAGCGCCAGAATGAGACCCGCAGCAGCCAGCAGGTCAGCGCGGCGGTCAGCGCCAGCGTCAGCGCCTGGCCCCACGCCGGCAGCGTAAAGGCCAGCGCCATCAGCAGTAGCCAGAGCAGAAACTTACGCTCTGGAGCCACCTGCAACCAGCGGCTCTGGTAGCTGAGTCGGTCAAACCCGGTCATCACGGCGCTGTCTGCCCCTCGCATATCCGAGAATGTAAAAAATCACTGCCGCGCCCAGCGAGCCCTGTAGGGTAAACAGCAGGCTCTCAATCTCGCCGCTCGCCGGTTCATATAGCGGCTGGAACCAGGGTTGATAATCCGGCGCCACCACCTGGATCTGGCTCTCCGCTTCGCCGTCCGAGCCGCCAAACTCGCCGCCGTGGTTAATAAAAAATGGCAGGATCATCAGGGCGGCCACCATCGCCAACAGGATCAGGGTCTTTTTCATATTAATGTCCCTCCGCGGCGATCAGCCGCCGTTTGGTTAGCTGATCGTAGATCATCACGGTGAGCAAGCCTTCCGCGATGGCTATCGGGATCTGCGTCAGGCAGAAGATGCCCATAAACTTGGCGATCGATCCGCCTGCCCCGGTTGCCGGATCGGGAAAGGCCACCCCGAGCTGGACGGAGGTGACAAAGTAGGTCATCAGATCCGCCAGCATGGCGCAGAGAAAGACCCCGACATCGCGACGGATCCCCGCCCGACAGGCCAGCTTCCACACCAGATAGCCGACCATCGGGCCGATCACCGCCATCGACATCCCGTTGGCGCCAAGGGTGGTCAGGCCGCCATGCGCCAGCAGCAGCGCCTGGAACAGCAGAACGATCGCCCCCAGCACCGCCACCACGCCCGGCCCGAAGAGGATCACCGCCAGACCGACGCCGGTCGGATGCGAGCAGCTGCCGGTCACCGACGGGATCTTCAGCGCCGAAAGAACAAAAATAAACGCCCCGCAGAGGGCCAGCAGCACCTTCTGATTGCTCTCTTCCTGAACGATACGCCGCAGGCGCACCAGGCCGTACCACAGGCAGGGTAAAAACAGCAGCCACCACGCCAGCGCCCACATCGGCGGCAAAAAGCCCTCCATGATATGCATGGCGAACGCCTCCTGCGGGACGATGATCAGCAGAACAGCGGCCGCCAGCCCCCCATACGAAAGCTGCTTCAGCGATTTCACCTGATTCATTACGCCTCCTCCCACTGTTTGTTAACCAGGATGGTCGAGAAATAGGGCAGCGGCTGGTCATCGCTGACCTCGCGCAGACGGCGCCAGCACTGCTCGCCCGGCAGGGTGGCCTCTGACATCATCAGCGCCGCATCCAGCAGCCCCGCCTGCGCCAGCAGCGCCTTAATGCGGGCGAAGCGGCCGTAGACTTTCATCAGCACCAGACTGTCATGCTGGCGCAGCGCCGCGGCAATGTCCGCTTCCGGCGCGGTGCAGGAGATCACCGCCAGCGACTGCTGCTCCATGGCCAGCGGGGTTTTCGCCCGCGCGGCAATGGCGGCGAAGGAGGTAACGCCAGGGACAATCTCCAGCCACTCCGGGCAGCCAATCCGCTGCAGCAGAAAGACCCAGGTGCTGAACAACATGGCGTCGCCGAGGGTGATAAACCCGACCTGCCTGCCCGCCGCCACCTCCTGGGCCAGCGCCGCGGCAACGTCGTTCCACACCGCCTCTTTTTCCGCGCTGTCGGCGCTCATCGGAAAATGGCAGCAGCGGACCTCCGTGTGTGCGCCCAGGTACTCGCGTACGATGGAGAGCGCCAGGCTGTCGCCGCCTTTGCGGCCGGCTGGCGCATACAGCACATCCAGCTGGCCGAGGATCCGCGCCGCACGCACGGTGATCAGATCGGCCGCCCCCGGCCCGCTGCTCAGGGCGTATAGTTTGCCGCTCATGCTGCTTTCTCCATCGTGTCGTTCAGCGCCTGCTGCAGATGGGCGACAAACATCGCCCGCACCGCCGGATTCTCCCCTAACCCGTTAAGCCACGGCGTGGCGGGGATACCGGCGGCATTGAAGCGGGTTTTCCACGAATCGTCTTCGTCGGAGGCCATATCATTAATGGCATGATCGCCGGCCACCAGCATCAGCGGCATCAGATGCACGCCGGTCACGCCCTGGCGGGAGAGTTCGTTAATGACGATGTCCACTTCGGGATAGCTTTCCACCGCCCCCACCCGCGCCGGAAAACCCTGCACCGCCATCATATGATCCAGACAGGCGTAGGCCGCGAAGGCGTGGTGGCTGGCGCCGTGCCCCATAAACACCACTCGCTCCGTCGCCGCCAGCGGCGGCATCTGCTGGCGCAGGGCCTGCATCAGCTGCACATAATCGCCATGACCGCTCAACAGCGGCGCGCCCAGCGTCAGACGCTGAAAGCGCGGGCGCATGCTCTGCACTTCGCGAACGATCTTCTCGTACTCGTCGCCGTTGATAATGTGCAGGGACTGGATAGCCACATCCTGGTATCCCTGCTCGGCCAGCTTTTGCAGAGCCTGCAGCGGAGTATCGATATGAATACCGTCGCGCTGCTGCAGTTTGCGAATAATCATCCCCGAGGTGAAGGCGCGGAACAGCGTGCGGTCCGGGCAGCTGGCGGCCAGATCGCGCTCGCAGGCGGCGATGTTCTTCTCGCGGGTGTCGTGATAGCTGGTGCCAAAGCTCACCACCAGAAGTGCTTTTTTCATATCCTCTTCCTCAAGTCGCCGACAGCCAGCGCGTCAACCGCGTAGTGAAATCGGCCTGGCTTTGCAGTAGTTCATCGCCCGTCACCAGCGGCGCCGGACGGGTAATGACGATGCAGGGGATCCCCGCATCAAGACAGGGTTGTACTTTTTCCTGATAGCCTCCTTCCGCCCCCGAGGCTTTCGTCACCACAACATCGGCCCGGCACTGGCGATAAAAGGCGGCGTTAAATTCGGCGCTGAACGGCCCGCAGAGGGCGAAGATCTCCCCCACGCCAAACCCCAAATCGCTACAGTGCTGAACCACCTCCGGCACCGGCAGCACCCGGGCGAGCAGCGTTTTCTCCGCCAGTCCCGCCCGCCAGGCCGCCAGATCTTTGCTGCCGGTGGTCAGCAGGATCCGCTCGCCGAGGCGACGAGCCACCGCGCAGGCCTCGTTCAGATCGCCGACCACGTGAAGTAGCGGATGGCGCAGATCGCTCAGCTGCTCCGGCCTTTGATAGCGGCTGAGCAGAACCCCGACGCTGGCGCAGGCGCGCACAATATTCTGGCTGACCACCTCGGCGTAGGGGTGAGAGGCATCGATCACCCAGCGGGTGCGCTGCGCTCTGAGCCACTCCGCCATCTGCTGCCACTCCATTCGCCCGCAGCGTATCTGCCCGCGGATATCGCCGGCCAGCCGCTCGCCGGTAGGGGTCGCCACCGACAGGGTGTAGCGCACGTCGGCGGCGTCCAGCTGCTGGCAGATCGCCCGCGCATCGCTGGTGCCCCCGATAACCAGCACGTCGCCGTGATTCACAGCGCGTAGCCTCGCGGGGTGATCATCAGGCCGTTGTCGATGTAAGTCGCTTTGTTGCCAACGATCACCAGACTGGTCATATCCACTGGGGCAAAATCCATCTCCCCGAGGGTGGTCAGCCATTTCTCCTGCTTTTTGCGTCCGGCGGATTTGACTACGCCTACCGGCGTATCTGCGCTTTTACTGGCCGCCAGCAGCGCAAAGGCGCGCGCCAGATGTCCTTCGCGGCCGCGGCTGCGGGGGTTGTAGAAACAGATAACGAAGTCCGCTTCCCCGGCGGCGACTATGCGTTTTTCAATCACCGGCCAGGGCGTCAGCAGATCGCTAAGGCTGATATGGCAGAAATCATGCATCAGCGGCGCGCCGAGCAGCGAGGCGGCGGCGATACTGGCCGTCATCCCTGGGATCAGACGGACCTCAATGTCCAGCTGCTGCTTATTAACCAGCTCCAGCACCAGCCCCGCCATGCCGTAGATGCCGGCGTCGCCGCTGCTGATCAGCGCAACGTTGTGCCCGGCCTGCGCCAGCTCGATGGCCGCCTGGCAGCGCTCAATCTCTTTGCACATGCCGGTTTTGATCACCTGCTTGTCGCCGGTAAAGGCTTTTACCAGGTGGGTGTAGGTCTTGTAGCCCACCACGATCTCTGCCGCCTGCAGGGCCTCCACGGCTTCCATGGTCATCATCGCCTGCGAGCCAGGGCCAATTCCGATTACGCTTAACATCAGTGTGTTACTCCCAAAGTAATGGTCACGCCCTGCTCACGCAGGGTTTCGCCGGACAGGTTTCCCTGACTCAGCAGCCAGGCCACCGGGCCGGAGACGCTGCCGACGCCGACCGTCTCCCGGACAAAAGACGAGGCCGGAAAGCGGTGCTCGTGCTCGCGCAGCGCCTCGGCGCTGAAGGTTTCGAACGGCACCCGGCAGCGGTGAGCCAGCTGGCGCAACCCCGGCTCGTTTGCCTTCAGGCTCACGCTGCCGATCGCTTTCAGCGCCAGCGGGTCAAGACGCTGAGCGGCAAGCTGGCGATCCAGCAACGTACTGAGCAGCGCGCAGGGGGTGTCGCGCCGACAGCCGATCCCCGCCACCACCCGCTGGGGCACCAGCTTCCAGTGAGGCACCGGCAGCGGCGGCAGCGACCGGCGCAGGGTGACGCAGATCAGGGCGTCGAGCGCCGGCAAGCGCGCCAGGTCGCTTACCGGGATAAACCCGCGCCGGTCGCAGCGGCTTAGCGCCCCGGTGAATTCGCCGTCGCACCACAGCCCCACCCGCTTACCGCTCACCAGCATCTGGTTAACAGTTTTCACCGCCGCGCGAAAATCGGTCATCCGGGCGTTCAGCTGGAAGGCCAGCGTGTCGAGGGCGGCCAGCTCGTTGACGTCGGTGGCGGTGGTGATCACCGGGTCGGCGTCGAGCATCCCGGCGAGATAGCGGGTCAGCGCATTGGCCCCCCCGGCATGGCCGGAGAGCAAGCTGATGACGTGCCGGGCGCGCTCATCAATCACCACCACCGCCGGGTCGCTGAGCTTGTCATTCACCAGCGGGGCCAGCACCCGCACGGCAATCCCGGTGGCGCCGATAAAAATCAGCGCCGAGAAGCTGCTGAACGCCTCGCGGGCAGCGCTGGCAAAGCCGCCGTTGAAGGGGATAAACCCCTCTTCCTGCAGCGCTTCGCTGGTGTAACAGGTAAGCGGCAGCATGGCCGCCAGCCGTTTTGCCAGCCGCACGCCGCCGGGCGTCAGGCAAAACAGGGCAATGGATTCAGGCTTTACGGTATTCATGGCTAAAATTCGCTGCGTACAGTTTTGAGTAGTGATACTCATCGCCGAGGAAGGGGCCGACCAGGATCAGCGCCGTTTTGCGGATCCCGGCGTCGCGTACTTTGTCGCCGATGTCCGCGAGGGTACCGCGGACGGTCTGGCTTTCCGGCCAGGTGGCCTTGTAGATCACCGCGACCGGGGTGGTCGCGGGGTAGCCGCCCTCCACCAGCCGCTCCGCCACCCGGTGAATACGTTGCACCGACAGGTAAATCGCCATCGAGGTTTGATGGCTGGCAAAGGCTTCCAGCTGTTCGCGCGCGGGAACCGGCGTGCGCCCTTCCAGACGGGTAATAATCAGACTCTGCGAGACTTCGGGTACCGTGTACTCCACCCCCAGCTCCGCCGCCGCGCCGAGGAAAGCGCTGACGCCCGGCACCACCTGCCAGCGGATCCCGCGGCGGGTCAGCTCTTCGCCCTGCTCGCGCACCGAGCCATATAGCGAGACGTCGCCCGTCTGCAGACGCACCACCGTTTTTCCCGCCTTCACCCCCGCCTCCATCAGGTCGAGGATCTGCTCCAGATGCAGCGCGGCGCTGTCGTGGCACTCCGCCTGTGGCGGACAGTAGGCCAGTAGCTCGGTGTTGATCAGCGACCCGGCGTAGATCACTACCTGCGCCTGCTGTAGCAGACGGTAGCCTTTGAGAGTAATCAGTTCGCGATCGCCCGGACCGGCGCCGACGAACCACACGCAATGGGGATCAAAAGTCTCAGCCATGGTTTTCTTCCTTCTGACAGGCGATGACAAAAACGGGATTATGGGGTTTGAAGTAGTGGCCGCTGCCCAGGGTAGCCAGGGTGGAGACCGCCAGCTGCTGGCAGTCCACCTCGTGGATGCCGCTCTGCCGCAGGTGCGCCAGAGCGCTATGAAGGTTTTCCTGCAAAATAAAAGTCATCACCAGCCGGCCGCCGGGATGCAGCTGCGCCAGCGACCAGTCGATCAGCGCCGTCAGATGGCCGCCGCTGCCCCCCATAAAGATCGCGTCGGCTTTGTCGGCGACCGCCAGCGGCGCAACGCCCGCCACGATAGCGATGTTGTCGCAGCCAAAGCGCTGCCGGTTCTCCGCCAGCAGGCGCAGCGCGTCGGCCTGACGCTCAATCGCCGTCACCCGCAGCGCCGGGTTCTGTAGAGCAGCCTCAATGCTGACGCTGCCGGTGCCCGCGCCGATATCAATCAGATGGCGCGCCCGGTGCAGCTCCAGCTTCGCCAGCGCCAGCGCGCGCACGGCCTCTTTGGTCATCGGCACCTGGGCGCCGCGCAAAAACAGCTCATCTTTCATCGAGGATCACCACCGCATTCATCTCATATTCGTCCTCCACGGCGCTGACCGGCAGCCAGTGGATCCGCTCGTTTTCCATCGCCAGGTTCTCGCCTATCACCATCCAGCGATGGCCTTTGCCGCGGGCCATCAGCTGGGCGGCTATCTCCCGCGGTCCGCAGCGGCCGTCGGTCACCATGGCGACTTTCCGGTGGGCGGCCAGAGCATCGAAGCTCACCGCCCGGCCATGGCTGCTGGTCAGCCACATATCGTTCATGTCGATGCCCGCCCGGGCGCAGAGGTACTGCACCGCGCTGATGCCGGGGATCACCTGCACTCGTTCCCGGCCAAAATGGGCAATCAGCCGGGTGCCAATGCCATAGAACAGCGGATCGCCAGAGGCCAGCACCACGACGCGGCGCCCGGTACGGGCCTCAATCCACGCCAGCAGCGCCGGCATATCGGCCCCCAGCGCGAAGCGCTCGCCGGCGAAGTCGGGAAACTGCTGGAGATGGCGGCTGCCGCCCACCAGCGCCTCAGCGGCGGCGATTGCCTCGCGCGCGGCCGGGATCAGCCACTGCAGCCCCGCCGGGCCCATTCCCACGACCGTCAACATGTCAGATCCCGGGCAATCGCCGCCAGCGGACGGCTGCTGCCCAGTACCTGGTTATCAAAAGAAAACAGAACCGCGTCGCAGGTGGGCGGTTGCTGAGTGAAGCGCAGCATCTCAAGAACACGCTGGCAGATTCGCTCAGCCAGATGGTTATAGAGGCGCTGGTATCCCCAGGCGTCGATATGCTCCATTGCCGCTTCGGTAGTGTCGCACTCGCTGACCAGCGTCAGCAGCGGCAGCGGCGCGCCAAGCAGCGCCAGATGAGCGACGAGAGTTTCCATCCGCGCATCGGCGATATGGCTGTGGGTATGAAAGATCCCGGCGGCGATTTTGATCAGTTTGCCGGGATGGCCAATGAGCACAATCTGGCGGAAACCGAGCCGAACCGCCTCTTCAATCATGTAGCCGACGAAGTTGCTCATGGTGACCACCATCTGCGGGTCGATGCCCATCTGCTCGCGGACAAAGCGCTCACCGTGGTTGCCCGGCACCAGCACCACGCGCTCCAGCCCGGCGGCGCGTTTTATCTCCAGCTCGAGGGAGAGCGAGCGCTTCCAGCTCTCTTCCGACATCGGGGTAACGATCCCCGTGGTGCCGATAATCGAGATCCCGCCGAGGATCCCCAGCCGGGCGTTATAGGTTTTTTGCGCGCGAAGTACGCCTTCCGGAGCAAAAATCTCCACCTGCGCGCCGCGGGTAGGTCCTATCGCTTCGCGCACGGCGGTCTCGATGGTGTGCCGCGGAGTGCGGTTTATCGCCGGGCTGCCTGTCGGCAGGCCGATCCCTTTGCGGGTCACCGTGCCGATGCCCTCCCCGCCCTGCAGGCTAATCTCTCCGCTGTCATTGAGGATCACCCGGGCAAAAATCAGCATGCCGTGGGTGGCGTCGACATCATCGCCGCCGTCTTTACGGATCGCGGCGACCGCCTGCTGCCCTTCGACGTGCGGGGACTCAACGTTCAGGCACAGGGTGACGCCGGAGGGGGTGACGATCGAGACCTGATGAATCAGATGCTGGCGCATCACCATCAGCGCCGCCACTTTTGCCGCCGCTGTGGCGCAGGAGCCGGTGGTGTAGCCCTTGCGCAGCGCTTTGCCGTGATGCCACACCGGGGCGTCAAAGGTCTGATCGCTCATTGCGCCTCCCGTAGGTGGTAAAGCAGAGCGTTCACAATCGCTGCCGCCACGTTGCTTCCCCCTTTGCGGCCGAGCGCGGCGATGGCCGGCAGGCCGCTCTCGCTGAGCGCCGCTTTCGACTCCGCCGCGCCGACGAACCCGACCGGCACCCCCACCACGCCGCCGATGGCGGTCTCGCGATGTTCCAGCAGGCGAAACAGCGCGGTTGGCGCATTGCCGAAGACGAACACTTTCTCCCCGGCCTCCTGCACCGCAATATCCACCGCCGCCATCGAGCGGGTCATCCCCCGGCTTTGCGCCTCGCGCACCACCCGCGGGTCGCTGATATAGCAGCGGCATTCGCCGCCAAAGCGGGCCAGCAGGGTTTTGTTGATCCCGGACAGCGCCATGGTGGTATCGGTATACAGCGTGCAGGGCCGGCTCAAGGCCTCACTCAGCGCGATCAGGGCATCCGGAGAAAACCACAGAATATCCAGCCAGTCGAAGTCAGCGGTGGTGTGGATCACCCGCTTGATAATCGCCTCGTGCAGCGGACTGGCGAAACGGTAGTCCGGTCGCGTTTCGGCGATGATCTCGCTGATGATGTCGAAGCTTTTCGCCTCGATCGCCTGCGGTTGTTGGATGTACTGCATCAGGTTCTCCTCAGGCCGCGCCGACCAGCCAGTAGCGCACGCCGATAAACAGCGCCAGCGCCAGGCTTGACGCCACCCACATTAATCGAATGGTTCGGGAAATATCGTCCACCGCGATGTCGCGGACGGCGTCGCCTATCCAGGGCTTTTCAACGCGCTGGCCGAAGTAATCGTTCGGGCCGCCAAGGCGGATCCCCAGCGCGCCGGCGACGGTCGCTTCCGGCCAGGCGCAGTTAGGACTGCTGTGCTGATAGCGATCGCGCCAGCCCGTACGCAGCGCCCGGGCGCCATCTTCCCGGCATAGCACCGCGGCAAGGCTGAGCAGCAGCCAGCTCAGCCGGGCGGGAAGGAAGTTGGCTACATCATCAAGACGAGCGCTGACCATGCCGATCGCCCGGTATTTTTCGTGTTTATAGCCGACCATGGAATCGAGGGTGTTGACCGCTTTATAGGCCATGGCCAGCGGCGCGCCGCCGAGGAGCAGGAAAAAGAGCGGCGCGATAATGCCATCCACCGTGTTCTCCGCCACGGTCTCCACCACCGCACGGTTGATCTGCGCTGGCTGGAGCTGAGAGGTATCGCGCCCGACAATCCAGGAGAGCTTATGCCGGCTTTCGGCGAGATCTCCGGCCTGCAGCGGCCGGGCCACCGCCATCGCCGACTGTGCCAGACAGCGTCCCGCCAGCGCGGTGAAGATCATCCACACTTCCACCAGCCATCCAAGCCAGGGGTGGATCCCGTGCGCCAGCGCCAGTACGCCCCAGGCCACGCCCCATGTCAGACCGATAACCACCAGCCACATCACCCCGCCGCCGATGCGCAGCGCCCGGTCGCTATGGCAGACGCGTCGCACTACACGCTGGCTGACGGCGATCAGGCGACCTATCCAGCGCACCGGATGCGGCCAGTGCGGCGGATCGCCAATGACGACATCAAGTATCCAGGCTACACACCAGGCGAGAAGGGTCATAGCGCCCTCCTTGCTGCCCGCAACCAGTGGTTGAGCATGGTGGGACGCTGGGCAAAATGGACATGGAGATAGCTGGCAAAGGCGCTGCCGGACTGCCATCCTCCCTGCCACTGCTGGAGCGTCTTACCGTCTCGCTGTTTACGGCAGGCCAGTACGGCGGGGGTGGCGGGAGAAAAATCGGAGTAATGAAATTCATGGCCGCGCAGCCACTCGCCAGGGGCTGCCAGCAGCGTCTGCTGCTGCGCCTGCGCTTCGCAGTAGCCGAACCGGGTCAGACGCGTCCCCATTCGGCTGTGTCCGGGAATAATATCCGCCATCGTGTAGCGCTCGCCGCTGGTGACTTCCAGGGTCGTGCCCAGATACATCAGGCCGCCGCACTCGGCGTAGATCGCCACCCCGCGCCGGTGCGCCGCGCGAAGCTGTGTCAGCATCTCGTGGTTAGCGGATAGCCCGGCCGCATGCAGCTCCGGATAGCCGCCGCCGAGCCAGATCATCTGGCAGGCCGGCAGTTGGCGATCGCGCAGTGGACTAAAGCGCACCATCTTCACGCCGCAGCGCGCCAGCAGCGCCAGGTTATCGGGGTAATAAAAATTGAAGGCCTCATCGTCGGCGAGGGCCAGCGTCAGTCCTTCGCCGGCATCGGCGGCAAGCTGTTCTCCCCTCTCGCCGATCGGCATGGCGGCCAGTTCGCTGAGGGCCAGCAGCCGGTCTATGTCGAGGGTGCGCCCCAGCAGGCTGGCAAAATCCCGCCATGCCTGCTGATTGACCACCGACTCGCGGGCGGTCACCAGCCCCAGATGTCGTTCGGGCAGCGCTACGCCTTCCACGCGCGGCACATAGCCGAGCACTGGCACCCGACAGTAGCGCTCAATGGCGCTTTTCAGCAGCTGGAAGTGCGCGTCGCTGTTGACCCGATTGACGATAACGCCAGCGATGTCGAGAGCCGGATCAAAATGTTGAAAACCCATCACCGTGGCGGCGATGGAGGTCGACACCGCTTTGCCATCCACCAGCAAAATCACCGGGCAGCCAAGCTGCTTAGCCATTGCCGCGCTGCTGCAGTAGTTAGGGTCGGTGCCGTAGCCGTCATACAGGCCCATCACCCCTTCGATAACCGCGATGTCGGCCTGCTGTAGCTGTTCGGTAAACAGCGCGTTGAGTATCGGGGCGGGAAGCATAAAGCTGTCGAGATTGCGGGAAGCGATGCCGCTGATGGCGGTGTGCCAGGCGGTATCCAGGTAGTCAGGCCCGACTTTACAGGGTTGCACCCGCATACCGCGCTGTTGGAGCAAGCTGAGCAGGCCGAGCGTAACGGTGGTTTTGCCACAACCGCTGCCGGTACCCGCAAGAATGAACGCACGCCTGGTTGCCATACCCTGTCCTGTTCTGGCGGTCAGGGTATAGCTACGCGCATGCCTGGTCCTGCGACCACGCACCGCTAAGCCACCCACTTCCCACCGAAGTTGTTGGTCAGTTACCGGCAGGCAGGTCTTCTGGCTTAGCCTCGTTCTCGCCCGCCCTTCCCAATCTTTCGATCAGTGGTTTTTGCAGGGTCGTCAGCATCACAGCAGCGGGGGCTGCGGGGGATTTACACCCCCTTCCCTGACACCAAACTGGTGTCGAACCTGTCGGTTTGTTTCGCCGATGCGCCCTGCATCGACGGGTATTACTTTATGTTTTCTTTTACCGTTTCATCACTCGTCACAATGACGTCAGTGAAGGAAAGCGGTGTTGTGATAATCAGCTGTCTCGTATTAACGGACACTCTATCTCATCACAAAAATAAAAACTGGTGTAGTTTATCCCTCGAATATCACTATTTTGTTGCGCTATGACAATTTATTGCTCTACTGTCGTTTTTTTCATTTTATATTGATGAAGATACTCGGGGATATCAAAAATCGGCAATAGCAAAATATTGTCATTTAAAAAGACTCAGTTTGTGATCCGGCATTAATTTGCTGACGAAATGCCTGCGGCGTTACCTGATAGGTCTGGCGAAACACTTTGCAAAAATAGCTGGTTTGCGAAAAACCTAAATTCCGCGCGATGCTGGCGATGCTCCAGTCGCTGTGGCATAGCAGCTCTTTTGCGCTCGCCATCCGCTGCTGATTGACCCAGGCGTTAAAACCGATCCCCTGATACTTTTTAAACAGTTTGCTGAAGTAGTACGGGCTGAGATAGACATGCGCCGCCACATCCTCCAGACGCAGCTCATCTGAGAGATGCGCGTCGATATAGCGCAGCGCCTTCTTCATTTTGCCATCGTGCGGCGAGGGCGCCCGGCTGGCCTGCGCCGGATCGTTCTGCGACGGGTTATCTTTGATAACCACAAAGTTGAGCTGTTTTTTCAGGCAATTCTCGACGATCAGCTTCAGCAGATCCGCCGAAGCGATAACCCGCGAATAGTCCATCTCCGGCACATCGCGAAACGCCTGGACCAGCGCCGGATCGTCCTGCCAGCGGTCATCGACGTTCAAGATATCAACCAGTTCAACATCATTGCTCAGACGCACCTGCCCGCACAGCACGAAACCGACCAGGTGGCCGGCGATCACCAGCGGGATGGAAAAATCGGTTAACCCCGCATGACAGCGGTAGATACACAGCTGGTCTTTTTTCGAGGCTTCCAGCCCGCCGCAGCGGTCGCTCATGCGACAGCGTCCGCTGTGCTCCGGGGTGATGGTGCCAACTTACTGATTTAGT
>NZ_KV792584.1:0-13387 GCF_001808265.1 Klebsiella sp. HMSC16A12 | reverse complement strand
TGACGGTTGTATCTAATCCTGGGGGCAGGTCACGCGTACCGGTCACGGCCCACAAATGCTCGTGAAGAAAAAGACCAATCCTAGTTCCTCAGTGATTGGTCGTCTACGTGATCAGTCGGAGATTCGTGGAGTTGAAGTAGCCCTGAAGAGAAGGTCTTTCTTGCAGGATTAATGCCTGGCAATAAACCGTTCTTCCGCTATCCGTAAGGTCGGCTTATTCGACCACATGTCATCAATTGATTCAGAAACTGGTGACTTTCCAGTGATACTCAGACGCGACTTCACTGGCGATTTTTATTTTGTCTTCCGCTGGTTGATGAAGTGCAAAGGCAATTTTGTCGACTAAAGCGCTCATCGTTTGTTTAGATTGTTCCGCAAAATCGGGGTCGACGGCCTGGTCGTCATATCTGAGAACGTATGACCGTGCTGCCACGCCGATTAAGAAATAAACCGCGGCATTTTCCTTATCTGCGTTCATTAACTCGAAGGTCTCGTTGTACAGCCCGCGGAAAGCATCAGTTCCCGTACCTGCTCCAGCAAATCGTTCTTTGATCTCATCAAACGTCATAGTGCCTCCAGTACCTCAATTTCAATCATTTCTACATACCTGTTTACAACGTTTTCTGAAATAGATTCAGAGCACATGTCTTAGCAGATATCCTTTAACAGTTTTCTCAATAGATCGGCCCCCTCTCGTCCCTTATGGGCTTTTCTCCATAATCTGATCATCAGATCTTCATGTTTTTTTACCGCTTCTGGCGCATAGGTTACAGTACCTATGCCATTGTAAACATTTGGCATTTCCCCCAATCTGAAGGGACTTGTTACCATCACGCTGTGCGAGGGGCCTGACAATACCTGAAACGATGAAGACGGCATGGCCTCATCAATGATGCCAATCTGGATATCCAGTGGCTCACTTTCCATCAGATCGGCCAGCTTTATCACTTCATGGCGTGCCGCTTTTACCCGTTGTGAATAGATATCTTCTGGTAAATCAAGTCGCCCTACCATACCTGTGTGAATAAATCGCTCCAGTTCACGTAACCCAACTAAGCTGATGATGTGGGGTTTACGTTGCTCAAAGTAAGTACGGCGTTCAATCAGAATACTAATGATCGCATCAATATTCTTTTCGTCAGCCTCACCATGACTTTTACTGGTTTTGCTCTCTTTTAACATTTTCCTGAGGACGTCGAGATAACTGTCCGACGTCAGCAGCAATGAAACAGGTTCGAAGTGGGCTAAAATTCTGTCGCTCACGCTTTCCAACTGGCGCATTCTTTCAAACAACCCCAGCGCCGTGGGGTAGTATTCCGATTCCACCCCCAACAGTGATGCCAAAGACGTTTCCAGAACCTGAGCCAGTCGATCCAGCGTCTCAATTTTGACAATATCCCCCCGTTCAATACGGTAGATCACCGCCCGGGAAACACCCAACTGTTCCGCAACGTCTTCAGCCTGGAGCGATGCGCCAATCCGGTATGCTTTGAGACGCTCGCCTATCGCAACATAATCAATCGATGAATTCCAGTTATCAGCCATTTTGTTTTAATTCATGTCAGTAGTATCAAAATAGAGAATACAGACCCTTTCAGGAATAACAACTCCCTGCTCGATAAAAGGGTCCACTGACTGGTCAGAATCAGCAAAAATAACCGTCCTCTAACGTCACTGCCTGCAGGAGCATCTTCCCCGCAGAGTGGCGTTTATTCGTTGCCGACCAGACGCCAGTTTAAGGAGACCTCGCCGGGAAATGGGTCTATCTGAACATGCTCAGTCACTACCAGCGGTTCAGGCAGAATCAACGGTTGTCGCGCTAAGGTGACCGTCCCCGTGTTTAACGGCAGTCCGTAAAACCTTGCCCCATATTCACTGACGAAGGCTTGCAGATGTGGCAGTGCACCCGCCGCTTCAAACGCCGTGGCATAACATTCGAGTGCTGATGGAGCATTGAAAATACCGGCACAACCACAAGCGGCTAGTTTGGCCGTACGAGGATGAGGGGCGGAATCCGTGCCGGCAAAAAAACGACGGTCACCAGAGGTTGCGGCCTTCAACAACGACTGACGGTGATACTCTCTTTTCAAGACCGGCAGACAGTAATAGTGGGGCCGAATCCCCCCGTTAAACAGCACATTGCGGTTGAAAAGCAGGTGCTGAGGCGTGATAGTTGCCGCAGTCAGGCCATCCTCTTGCTCTTGTATGTAGCGAACAGCATCCTGGGTGGTAATATGCTCAAGCACTATTTTTAACTGTGGATAATTGCACCGTAGTTCCATCACCGTATCTTCAATAAAAACGCGTTCCCGGTCAAAAATGTCCACGTCCGGGCGAGTGCTCTCACCGTGGATGAGAAGTGGGATCCCCAACGCCTGAAGTATATCGAGACAGCCGCGTATTCTACTAACAGACGTGACACCGTATTCTGCATGGGTCGTCGCCCCTGCGGGATACCATTTCACGGCGGTCAGAATGCCCTTCTGATGCCCGACACGTATGACTTCCGGCAGAGTGTCATCGCAGAGATATAGCGTCATCAAAGGCGTAAAATCATGGCCTTGCGGCACCGCGGCAAGGATGATTTCGCGATAGGCTTCCATTGCAGCCACTGTTGTGACAGGCGGATTCAGGTTAGGCATAACCACCGCACGGGCAAACTGCTTTGTAGTAAAGGGCAGAACAGCCTTTAGTATTTCACCGTCACGTAGATGGAGGTGAAAATCGTCAGGCCGTCGCAACGTCAATAATCCGTTTTTCTCTGCTGATACAGGAGTTTTGTTCATTTCCACTCCTCAAGCGTCTGCTGAATGACTCCGACACCCAGCAGAAAATCGTCCATTTCCATTGCCTCATGCGGATTGTGCGACCCGTTCTGATTCCGGACAAACACCATGCCGCTCGGGATCCCCTGGCGAGCAAAAATTGCGGAGTCATGGCCCGCGCCGCTGGCTAATTCCAGGTGATTGACTGCCAGCGCCTCACAGCTATGTTTGAGGGCGGCAAACACGGAATGGTCTAACGTAGCGGGCTCCGTGAGTACCGGGCTGTCAAACCTGAATGTCACGCCTCGCGCCTCACTCACTTGATGTGCCGTAGCCATAATCTCCTCAGCAAACGCAGTCAGGGTGTAGGAATTAAGACTTCGCGCCTCGAGGCTGAAACTGACATGCCCTGAAATTCGGGTCACCGCATGTTCTTGCACATCGGTCTGAAAGATCCCGGACGTGACAACAAGGTCGTCCCCCGCAGATAACCGTGACTGCCAGCGTGCATCCAGACGCATAATTAAGTCGGAGACGCCGCAGACCGCATCGTGGCGAAGATCGCGAGGAACGGTGCCTGAATGCTGGGCATCCCCAAAACAGTGAATAGTGTTAAAGCGGACATTCCCCCGAATCCCGTTGACCACGGCAAGCGGCAGCGATTTTTCAACCAGTACCGGCCCCTGCTCGATATGTAACTCAAGCCAGGCGAGAATATTTTTTGTCTCAACCAACGGTTGCTGGGCGCAGATAGCCTCGATATCAGCGCCCAGCTTTCCAAGGCTGTTGCCAAGCGTCTCACCACTGATTCGCTGCTGACGTTGTAGATCTTCCGCCGTTAAGCGGCCAAATATCGCACTGGATCCCATATAAGCCCGACCATACCAGGCACTTTCTTCCCCTCGAAAGGCCGCCACTTTAACCGGCACAGGCAGCCGGCGGTTCTCTCGCTGGCTGGCAACCAGAATCAGCAGTCCAGCAATAACGCCCGCAAGACCATCGAAATTTCCCCCCTGAGGGACAGAATCGATGTGAGAGCCGATCCAGACTGCAGGAGTATCCTCATTGACGCCCTTCTGACTGAAAATCAGATTAGCGGCACGATCGATGTGGACGCTCAGCCCTTCTTCTCTGGCGAACCGGCTAAGATAATCTGCTACGGCCGTCTCGCCTGGCCCGTAACTTTGCCGAGTGACGCCCACACCATCGAAGCTCAGCTGGTAAATATCTGAGAATAAATTCGTTGCTAACTGTCGGTAATCAGAAATAAACATTTCAGCTCATTAACCTTTCATTGACGCCCTGGAGGCTCACTGCGCAAATTCATACCAGCGGGAGGCGAGTTGTTCATCAATATTGACCTGACCGATGATGTCGCGGACGCGGCTGATGCGGTGTTCGGTGCAATAATCCTCAATGCCATGAATGATTTTCTGCATTATCCCCGGATCGATAAAAGATGCAGTTCCCACCTGGACTGCCGTGGCGCCAGCCAACATGAATTCAATCGCATCGTCGGCGCAGGCGATCCCCCCGCAGCCAATGACCGGGATCTTCAAAGCGCGATAACACTGATGAACCATGCGCAGTGCGACAGGCTTTATCGCCGGCCCCGATAATCCCCCCATCACATTCCCAAGACGGGGTCTGCGAGTGTGGATATCAATTGCCATAGCTAACATCGTATTCCCCATCACCACCGCGTCGGCTCCTGCAGCTTCTGCGGCCAGCGCGATGTCAACCACGTTACCGGCGTTCGGGGTGAGTTTGGCCCAAAGCGGAAAATCACTTTTCCGTCGGATAGTGCTGATGACGTCAAAGGTTGTGTCTGGAGACATGGCAAAGGCCATTCCGTCTGCTTCGAGGTTGGGGCAGGAGATGTTCACTTCAATTGCCGCAACCGAAGGTAGCGCCATCTCAGCGACTGCGCTGGCAAATGATTCTGAGGTGTCGGCGGAAATAGACACGATCAGCGGTGTGGAAAAGGCCGAATAGGCAGGAATGATCTGCGACCGGTGATATTCAAGCCCCTGACTGGGAATGCCGATCGCATTCATCATGCCACCCCGAGTCTCACAGACACGAGGTACAGGGTTACCCGGGCGTGATATCGGGGAAACGCTCTTCAACACCATTGCACCCAGTTGGTTAAAATCGAGCGCTTCACTGTACTCAATAGCAAAACAGCCGGAAGCAGGCATCACAGGATTTTTGAGCGCCAGTGCGCCGAGGCTCACATTAAGTTCAGGCAAACTCCACCTCCCCGACAACAGAACGAATAGGAAAGACGGGGCCTTCACGGCAGACACGCAGAAATTCAATCCGTCCGTTCTGCTGGATCGGCCTCACGCAAGAGAGACAAACGCCCATTCCACACGCCATGCGTTGTTCAAGCGCGACCTCGCCTCCAGTATCAGGGAACACCTCCAGGATGGACTGAAGCAGGCGAAGTATACGGTGTGAGCCGCAGGTATAAATCATGTCGTGGTGATGCTTGCCAAGAATATCATGCAGTAACTTATCCAGCGCACTCATTGCCGAGGTGCCATCGCTGTCATAAAGGCAATGAACATCAGCATCGATGCCGCGCAGGAACGCATTACGCATCAGGTCTTCCGGCGTTCGTGCCGACATAACAATGGTGAGAACGATACCGGCACGAGCAGCTTGCTGCAGCAAAGGAGCCATAGTGGCAAGGCCCACACCACGTGCAACCACCATAACCCGACGGAATTCAGGCTTTAGAGTGAAGGTATTACCGAGCGGCCCGACAATATCCATCTCACTACCTTCAGGCAACTCAGCCAGCCCTTGTGTCCCCGCCCCTGCGACATTGTACAAAAACTCGATGGTTCCAGGCGCAGGCCCGGTACCGTAAACGCTCATGGGCCTGAGCAGGAAAGGATGTAACGACTTCACATTGGGGCATTTAAGCATATAAAACTGCCCAGGCAGGGTCGCGCTATGGAGATCCACTGCTGCGGAGAGGCGCAAATATTTATAGCGTTTGTTAACCCAGCGATGCTCTGACACCAGGCAGCGATGTGACGCTACCTGGCGGGCATGACGATTGAAACAGCTTGTGTCACCCATTATGAATACCCATCTACGTGGTGAATAGAACGATTGTGAGTATTATATATGACACAAGTATCAAAATAGATACAAGTGTATTTTTTTATACGTCCTCAATGACGGCATCAGGATCTGAAATCGGTTCTTTTCGGCAGTCATCCGAATATAAAATAACGAATAAATTCATACCGTTACTTAAAAACAAAATTCTTAAATCTCTTCGAGACCAGGCATCCTCCCTTTATTTCATCTCATTATTGGCATTAAAATTGCTACACACCAGTATCAAAAACGATATTTATATCATAATTAACCGCAAGTGCACCATGATGAAGCAATTCCTAATTTTGTGTGCACCAAAATGGTCTTAAGGAGCGTAATAGTGGATTCAATGAATAATGTTCGTTCGTCGGAGGGATGCGGAACGGCTTCCTCAGAGGAAATTACCGGTTACAGCTGGAAAGCGCTGCTTGGCTCGGCGATCGGTTATGCAATGGATGGTTTTGACCTGCTGATCCTGGGGTTCATGCTGCATGCTATTTCAGCAGATCTTAACCTGACCCCTACACAATCAGGTTCCCTGGTAACATGGACGCTGATTGGCGCTGTTGCGGGAGGCATTATTTTTGGCGCTCTGAGCGATCGCTATGGCCGCGTCCGCGTTCTGACCTGGACAATTGTGCTATTTGCTACCTTTACCGGATTATGCGCTTTTGCCACCGGTTACTGGGACCTACTGATTTACCGCACCATTGCAGGGATCGGCCTTGGTGGCGAGTTCGGCATCGGGATGGCGCTGGCTGCCGAAGCATGGCCAGCACGTCACCGCTCACGCGTTTCGTCATATGTTGCGTTAGGCTGGCAGGCCGGCGTCCTGCTTGCCGCCGTGCTTACGCCGATGCTCCTGCCGTTTATCGGTTGGCGCGGCATGTTCATTGTGGGTGTAATTCCGGCATTGATTGCCTGGTTTATCCGCCACCGTCTGCATGAGCCTGATGTTTTTGTTAACCAGAGCGCTTTAGAAAAAACCTCCATGCTTGAGTCGTTCCGTTTACTGGTAAAAGACAAGGCAACGACCAAAATTAGCGCAGGGATTGCGATCCTGACCTCAGTCCAGAACCTGGGCTATTACGGGATAATGATCTGGATGCCAGCCTATCTCGCCAAACAGCTGGGTTTTGGTCTGACAAAATCGGCAATGTGGACCACGGTCACTATACTCGGGATGATGGCGGGGATTTGGGTTTTTGGCCAGCTTGCCGACCGTATCGGAAGAAAACCTGCTTTTATTCTTTTCCAGGCCGGTGCTGCGGTATCTATTGTGTTTTATGCACAGCTTACCGATCCTTTAACTATGTTATGGGCCGGCGCTCTTCTGGGGATGTTTGTTAACGGCATGCTTGGCGGATATGGGGCGTTGATTTCTGAAGCATATCCTACCGCTGCCCGTGCAACCGCCCAAAACGTATTATTTAATATTGGCCGAGGTGTTGGTGGATTTGGCCCGGTGCTGATCGGTGCGATTGCCGCAATGTACTCTTTCCATCTGGCGATTGCCCTTCTGGCATCGATTTATGTTATCGATATTATTGCCACGATATTCCTTATCCCTGAGTTGAAAGGTAAGGAACTGGATTAATTAATAAACCTTTATATTTCTGAATAACGATAACGCCCCGTATGATTTATATCATGGAATTACGGGGCCACAGTATTCCACTCACGAAATAGTTATTAACAGAAAAACATCTGCGCTTAGCCATCCTTATGGCGGCATGGTTTTGCAATTAATTAACTGTATGGTTTTCTCAGGATATGACTCAATTTAAAAAACATCATCAGGAGTGATAAATGCGCTATAAAATGATATCGGCAGCTGTATTTTTTTCTATATATATGCAGGGAGCGGTTGCGGATCCTGTTGACAGTAATGCGTGCTCAACAACTAATAGCCAGAGCCTGATTCAGGCTATTGGTTGTGGCAGTATTCACGGCAGCGCCCGACTGTTTTCTTACTCAACCCACAACGCCTATTTCGCACGTGGACTCAATCAGGACTCCACCACTCTTGGCGGATATATCACGTATACCACAGCACCTTTTTATGGTTTTCAGGCTGCCGTGGGAGTAGAAGGACAAACCAACCTGCTGGCAGGCTCGGACTCGGTCGCTGAACTGGCCCATGACAGTGGGGGCGTTGATGAAGCTTACCTCAAATGGCGCCAGGGACTGTTGTCGATCACCGCCGGTAACCAGCATCTTAACTTGCCTTTCCTCGGCGACTATTCCAATGCCCGGGTACTACCTTACCTTTATCGTGCAGTTGACGTGAAGTATGGTAATGACACTGATTTTATCCGCGTGACACGGGTTTTCAGTTATAAAAGTTATGCTGATTCAACATTCACCCGCACATCACGTCTGGCTCAGGACAATACCTTCAGCGGAAAAACTGATGGCCTGATCGCGCTGGGGCTCGCGAAAAAACGCGATCTTGGTCAACGCTACTTCACTTCTCAGCTATGGGGTGAGAAATACGCCGATATTACCAATATTGTCTGGGCTGAAGTGCATTACGTAGCCCCTGATATTCTGTGGAAACCAGATCTGGGGATACAGGGATTTTATGGCAAAAATACCGGTGACAGTGTGCTAGGAAAAATTGAGAACCGCACGCTCGGGATGCAACTGGTCGTTTACCCGCTGAACACTCTCAGTTGGCAGGTGGGCTACGATAAAATATTTCCCGAAGCCGACGCTTACAAGAATGGCGCGTTGGTTACGCCTTATGCCTACAAAACCTCTTCCGACCCTTATTTTGCAAAACCCTATTTCACCAGCACCCCGATGACCGGTGCCGGAAATGCTTTTTCGACGCAACTTACATGGTCTTATTCTGATAAATGGACGCTAGGATCTCGTTATTCCTTTCTGGATGTCAAACCCGCGAAAGATGCCAAAAGCATCAACCAGTCTGAATATCTGCTATTTGCACGTTATAACTTTGGCAATGAGTTGAAGGGGCTGAGTATTTCAGATTACTTCGGCATCCAGACATCGCCATTATATGAGCGCGAGTTTATTCAAAATAGAGTGCAATTAGCATATGATTTTTGATTAATAATAACTGTAGCATACGTTGCGTTTTTAAGCACATCAAACACCAATAAGCTTCTGGAACTTTTATACACTCAAATTCCAATATTGTATTTTGGAGTACGTATGCCATTAAAATCTGACAGAGCCATTCGGATGTACTGATACAGTATATTTATACACTTGCCATATTTACCATATCTTTTGCCGCCTTCTGGCGGCAATTACACTTTAGTCTGCTTTCTGTAAATATCCCTGGAAAAAGAAACGTTCTCTTTTAGGGACCCTATGACATGTGGAATAGATTACCCATAAAGCTAGCTTCCGCTCTTCGCTCAAAGCAGCCCCAACGCCACGCCCCACCCGCCCCCTGTCAGAAGCGGACGTTGCTAAAATCAGTCTGCGTTCATTAAGGGTAATAAGTGCAGCATCAGAAGAAAAAACAACCAAGGTAAGATGAATGAGAGAACAAACAGGAGGATTATGGACAAGCAAAAGAAATCGGACGGTTTTCTTGCAGCCAGTCATTGCATCGCTTTAAAGGAAAAAGGGGCTACCGGCGAACGGTAACCCCTTCATAAAGGCGCTTCAGGCATGTCAGACCAACGCAGCCCTGAAAAGGTGTCAACAACGGGTAAAAAGTGATCCACTTACCGCCACCACCAACGGTTTAATATTGATCCACCTTGTTTACTCAGGATTAGCTTCAGCGATAACCCCGGCCTTTCGTTTCTGCTTCAGTCGATAGCTTTCCCCTTTTATTTGCACGACGTGTGAGTGATGTAAGATCCGGTCCAGCATCGCCGATGTCAGCGCTGCATCACAGGCGAACGTCTGATCCCACTGCCCGAACGGCAGGTTGGAGGTCAGGATCATCGCGCTCTTCTCGTAACGTTTGGCGATGACCTGGAAGAACAGCTTGGCTTCCTCCTGACTGAACGGCAGATAACCTATTTCATCGATGATAAGCAGCTTCGGGGCCATGACACCACGATTGAGAGTCGTTTTGTAACGGCCCTGACGCTGTGAAGTGGACAGCTGTAGCAGCAGGTCCGCTGCTGTTGTGAAGCGAACCTTGATGCCCGCCCGTACTGCTTCGTAGCCCATGGCTATCGCCAGATGCGTTTTTCCCACGCCCGATGGCCCCAGCAACACGATGTTTTCGTTACGCTCTATGAAGCTCAGGGATCGCAGCGACTGGATTTGCTTCTGAGGAGCGCCGGTGGCGAAGGTGAAGTCGTACTCCTCGAACGTCTTTACCGCCGGGTAGGCTGCCATCCGCGTGTACATCGCCTGTTTACGCTGATGCCGGGCCAGTTTCTCCTCATGTAACAGGTGCTCCAGGAAGTCCATGTAGCTCCATTCCTGATCCACCGCCTGTTGCGACAGCGCCGGCGCTGCGCCGATAAGACTGTCCAGCTGGAGCTGTTCGGCAAGCACCATCAGCCGTTGATGTTGCAGTTCGACCATCATGCGGCTCCTCTGCAGAACGTGTCATAGATGGAGAGCGGATGATGCAACGGCTGCCTGTCGAAGGTCATCAGGCTTTCATCAACCTGCACGTCATACTGTTTTTTCTCCGGTGGCAGTGCCAGCATGGATTGCTGTTCCTCCACCCAGCGATCGCAGGGGCGGGTCTGGATAGTTTCATGCTTACGTTGATTGGCCACATCGTACAGCCAGCGCAGGCCGTAACGGTTTGCGGTTTCAACATCGACGGTGATCCCCATCGGACGCAGGCGTGTCATTAACGGGATATAGAAGCTGTTGCGGGCGTACTGCACCATCCTCTCCACCTTGCCTTTAGTCTGCGCCCTGAAGGGACGGCACAGGCGGGGAGAAAAGCCCATCTCTTTGCCGAACTGCCACAGGGAAGGATGGAACCGGTGCTGCCCGGTCTGGTAAGCATCACGCTGCAGCACCACCGTTTTCATATTGTCGTACAGGACTTCCTGCGGTACACCGCCGAAGAAGCTGAACGCATTGCGGTGACAGGCTTCCAGCGTGTCGTAGCGCATGTTGTCGGTGAACTCGATGTAAAGCATTCTGCTGTATCCCAGAACAGCGACGAACACATGCAGGGGTGACTTGCCGTTTCGCATGGTCCCCCAGTCAACCTGCATCTGCCGTCCGGGCTCGGTTTCGAAGCGAACGACCGGTTCTGCCTGTGCTGGCAGGGTCTGTTTACGGATGAACTCTCTCAGGATAGTAAGCCCTCCACGATAGCCCAGCTCCATGATTTCCCTGGCAATAACGGTCGCCGGGATTTTGTAGGGATGCGCATCGCTGATCCGCTTAGAGATGTAATCACGGTATTCATCGAGCAGTGATGATGGTGCCGGGCGTGGTGAATACTGCGGCTTTTCAGATTTGGCTTTCAGGTGGCTGCGGACAGTATTGCGCGAAATACCCAGCTCCCTGGCAATGGCCCGGATACTCATTCCCCGCTTGTGCAGGACTTTAATTTCCATACGAATCTCAAAAGTGATCATAAGCTCCCCTGTATTCAGAGGAGCAGATTAACCCCTGGATCAATTTTCAACCGCTGGGGTGGATCAGTTTTGCACCGTTGGTAACATCTGGGGGTAACGCAGCATTAACTCTAATGCCAGCTCGGCATCCTGCGGATCATCTTTAGCGCCGCTGGGCGAGAAGGCTTGCCGATAACGAGCCAGGGACAATGCGTGGACGGGGAAAACGGTGATAAAGGGGTATTTTTGAAGAGCATATACCACGGGGCCCTTCTTCAGTTCGAGAGCTATTGCGATTCTACCTTTTACTTTCTGGTGTAACTCAGTAAGCCAGGCATCAAGCGCTTCTGCTGTATGTTCAATCACATCGAATACGCGTTCACCGTTTTTAAACTGAACACAGACATCGTGTTTTTTATCAGCCCAGTCCAGACCAACGTGCGCAGCAAATTGATTAGTCACAGTCATCACCAACTCCTTTTTATCGGGGATTGGTATGCATTCCACGCTCTTCGAAAGAAATATAGCCAGCAGTTTATCTGCATGCCCTGAGTATTCGTTAGCGAACGTGGAGCACCTACTGGCTCGAAAGAAAAGCGGCGATCATCACATGATTCTCGCTCAATATTCGTAACCAGTAAGCGCATACCCTGAATCACTTCAAAGTGTAATTCTCAGGGTACGAATGACTATATTTCGCTCACAGCGGACATCGATCTTCGCGCCGGTCCGCTCAGTGCCAGCAGCTGACATTGCTGGCATCATAATATGTTAATCATCGGGTAGCAGGTCAAAGTGAGCGGAGAATACGCGATGATCAAGTTTGCCGCTCAGGCAGACGCGATTGATGAAGACAAAGTGGTGCTGGAAAGCCTCGGCGCCATCAAACGCGCAGGGGCGGATCTGATTTTCAGCTATTTCGCCCTCGATCTTGCCGAACGCGGCACCCTCTGAAACTGTAACCCTCTCCGCCCGGAGAGGGCTTTTTTTCCTCTTACAGAATGTTGTCGCCCGGTGGCGGCAAATAGCGGTTTATCGCAACCACCGACGGACGAGTGAGGATAAACGCCAGGCCAATAGACGCCAGTAAATCCACCGGCCAATGCATACCTAAAAACAGGCGGCTAACCAGTACGCCGGCAGCCCATGCGGTGAGGATAAACGCAGCAAGAAAGCGTTTTCGCGGCCACAGCACGCCAACGCCCAGCAGCGCCCAGGCCGCGGCAAAAATCGAATGCCCCGACGGGAACGACCAGGTGCTCTCCTTCGCCCAGTGATCTTGCTGCCAGCTAGGGATCGCGTGGTTATCATGCAGCGTATTCAGCACGGTCATACCTCGCTTCGCCGGTTCTTCACTGTAAAATTGCGCAACCGCCTGCGGTTGATCATGGTTCAGCCACATCACATAGGGACGTGGTTCCTGTACCACTCGTTTCAACACGCTAACCGCCACCTGTCCCAACGCAATCGGTGCCATAATCAGCAATGCGCATTTCCACCGATGCGCTTTACCCGGTTTCAGTACCCACAGTAACGCAGCCAACAGCACGACGGCAGTGAACACCCCAACGGGGTTGCTCACCGTCTGTGTGAGTAAGTAGAAAAAACCGAGTTGTGGCGATTGTGATTCCGCCTGCCAGTGCCAACCGGTTAGCCAGGCCACCACCGGCACAGCTATCAGCACAGGCAGGCAAAATCCTAACCCGGTAGCTATCTTTGGACGTTTTTTCATTCCGTGAATAACACCTCAGTGTGGGAATCCTGTTGCGACTGCGCTTTTCTCTGTGTGGAAAGTAGCTTTGCAGAGTCCGTATCACCGGTCGATTTTTCATTTAAATCGAAGGGATAGTTTTCATGGATTTTATTCGGGTTAGGGTGCCAGGCAGCGGGTGAAAGCACCCAGGTTTCCCCAACTTTATTCACTCTGGCTTCCGCGGCGGTTTGCCCGAGGCTTTGTTGAATAAATCAGATTTCGGGTAA
>NZ_KV792583.1:0-1202 GCF_001808265.1 Klebsiella sp. HMSC16A12 | reverse complement strand
CACTGTTACAATACAACATTTTAGTAGGATCGATTGTTGGTGGTATTTATCTAGGCTTTTGTTTTAACGCCGGTGCGCCAGCAGTAGAGGCATTTATCGAGAAAGTCAGCCGTCGCAGTAATTTCGAATTTGGTCGCGCGCGGATGTTTGGCTGTGTTGGCTGGGCGCTGTGTGCCTCGATTGTCGGCATCATGTTCACCATCAATAATCAGTTTGTTTTCTGGCTGGGTTCTGGCTGTGCACTCATCCTCGCCGTTTTACTCTTTTTCGCCAAAACGGATGCGCCCTCTTCTGCCACGGTTGCCAATGCGGTAGGTGCCAACCATTCGGCATTTAGCCTTAAGCTGGCGCTGGAACTGTTCAGACAGCCAAAACTGTGGTTTTTGTCACTGTATGTTATTGGCGTTTCCTGCACCTACGATGTTTTTGACCAACAGTTTGCTAATTTCTTTACTTCGTTCTTTGCTACCGGTGAACAGGGTACGCGGGTATTTGGCTACGTAACGACAATGGGCGAATTACTTAACGCCTCGATTATGTTTTTTGCGCCACTGATCATTAATCGCATCGGTGGGAAAAACGCCCTGCTGCTGGCTGGCACTATTATGTCAGTACGTATTATTGGCTCATCGTTCGCTACCTCAGCACTGGAAGTGGTTATTCTGAAAACGCTGCATATGTTTGAAGTACCGTTCCTGCTGGTGGGCAGCTTTAAATATATTACCAGCCAGTTTGAAGTGCGTTTTTCAGCGACGATTTATCTGGTCTGTTTCTGCTTCTTTAAGCAACTGGCGATGATTTTTATGTCTATTCTGGCGGGCAATATGTATGAAAGCATCGGTTTCCAGGGCGCTTACCTGGTGCTGGGTCTGGTGGCGCTGGGCTTCACCTTAATTTCCGTGTTCACGCTTAGCGGCCCCGGCCCACTTTCCCTGCTGCGTCGCCAGGTGAATGAAGTCGCTTAAGAAATTAATGTCGGATACGGCGCGAGCGCCTTATCCGACCAACTTATCAGGACGGAATGTTAAAAATGAACATGTCGATGACAGAAAAAATAAAAGCAGGCAAGCTATTTACCGATATGTGCGAAGGCTTACCTGAAAAAAGACTTCGTGGGAAAACATTAATGTATGAGTTCAATCACTCGCATCCATCAGAAGTTGAAAAAAGGGTAATGACTCCAACTTATTGACAGTGTTTTA
>NZ_KV792582.1:0-18250 GCF_001808265.1 Klebsiella sp. HMSC16A12 | reverse complement strand
TTCCGGGAACGTCTCAGCGATGTTGAGGCCGCAACACCGGCAGTTTCAGCAGGACTGGTGGGTAACTTCACGGCAGGTCGCACGCACCGTAGGCCGGGCAAGGCGTTAGCCGCCGCCCGGCATAAAAGCGGCTCCGTGCCCGCGGCAATCGCCCGGCGGCGCTGCGCTAGCATGGGCCTGGGGGTAGTGTAGGTCGGGTAAGCGCAGCGCCACCCGAAAAACAAATGGCGTCGCGGGTACCCCGGATAAGGCGCAAGCCGCTATCCGGGGAAGATTAACTGAACAGGGCGGTGATGGAGGCGCTGGCGAGGGAATGGAAATGGACGTTAAAGCCGACCATCGCGCCGCTGGCCTCAGCATCCACCTCAATTTTCTCGACGTCCAGGGCGTGGACGGTGAAGATATAGCGGTGGGTTTCGCCCTTCGGCGGCGCCGCGCCGCCGTAGCCTGCCTTACCAAAATCGGTGCGGGTCTGAACGGCCTCTTCCGGCAGCTCCGCCTGACCGGAACCGGCCCCTTGCGGCAGGACGCGGGTATCGGCCGGCAGGTTAGCGACCACCCAGTGCCACCAGCCGGAGCCGGTCGGCGCATCCGGATCGTAGCAGGTCACCACAAAGCTTTTGGTTCCCGCGGGCACATCATCCCACATCAGATGCGGCGAAATATTGTCGCCATCGTAGCCCATGCCGTTGAAGACGTGACGATTAGGCAGCTTACCGCCGTCCTGGAGATCGTGACTGATCAGTTTCATGCTTCATCCTCATTGATAATGCGCTGATTAACAAAGAAGTGTAGCCTTCCCGACGACGCAATTCCGCTATTTATTCGCTAAAAAATGTTTCGTCCTGCACTGCCTGGTTGACCGCACGGGTCAGGCGGGTCAGCTGCTCGGGCGTGATGATGTACGGCGGCATCAGATAAATCAGCCGGCCAAACGGACGGATCCAGACTCCCTGCTCGACGAAAAAGCGCTGCAGGGTGGCCATGTTGACCGGGCGACGGGTTTCAACCACGCCAATAGCGCCCAGCACGCGGAAGTCCGCGACCAGCGCAGATCCCCGCGCCGGGGCCAGCTCGGCCTGCAGCTGGGCTTCAATCGCCGCCACCTGCGGCTGCCATTCGCCGCTCTCCAGCAGGCGCAGGCTTTCGCCGGCCACCGCGCAGGCCAGCGGATTGCCCATAAAGGTGGGGCCGTGCATAAAGCAACCGGCTTCGCCATTGCTAATGGTTTCAGCAACCGTTCGGGTAGTGATGGCGGCGGAAAGGGTCATGGTGCCGCCGGTCAGCGCTTTGCCCAGACACAGAATGTCGGCGGTAATCCCGGCGTGTTCACAAGCGAACAGCTTGCCGGTGCGGCCAAAGCCGGTGGCAATCTCATCGGCGATCAGCAGTATCCCTTCCCGGTCGCACATTTTACGCACCCGCTTCAGCCACTCCGGATGGTACATCCGCATGCCGCCCGCCCCCTGGACGATAGGTTCGAGGATCACCGCGGCGATTTCGTGACGATGCGCGGCCATCAGGCGGGCAAACGGTACCATATCCATCTCGTCCCACTCGCCGTCAAAGCGGCTTTGCGGCGCGGGGGCGAACAGGTTATCCGGCAGGTAGCCCTGCCACAGGCTGTGCATCGAGTTCTGCGGATCGCAGACCGACATCGCTCCGAAGGTATCCCCGTGATAGCCGTTGCGGAAGGTCAGAAAACGACGACGTGGTTCGCCTTTAGCCTGCCAGTACTGCAGCGCCATTTTCATCGCCACCTCTACCGCCACTGAACCGGAGTCGGCGAGGAAAACGCACTCCAGCGAGGCCGGGGTCATCGCCACCAGCTGACGGCATAGCGCAACTGCTGGCGGATGGGTGATCCCGCCGAACATCACGTGCGACATTTGGTCAATTTGCCCCTTCAGCGCCGCATTGAGGCGTGGGTGATTGTAGCCATGGATCGCCGCCCACCAGGAAGACATACCGTCAACCAACTGTTCGCCGCCGGCGAGGGACAGCTCGCAACCGTGGGCGGACACCACCGGGTAGACCGGCAGGGGGGAAGTCATAGAGGTGTAGGGGTGCCAGATGTGGCGCCGATCGAAAGCGAGATCGTCCAGTGTCATAAGTGACTTGTAAACCATTTTGAAAACATTTAGGTTTACAAGTCTACACTGAACTTACTTACAATGAAACGTACACAAAATATTTCGCGCAGCATCGAGGCGGCAAGCGAGAACATCCCCAGGAGCATAGTTCACTATGTAACTGGGAGGCGCGAGTGCCGCCAACAAAGAGGCTGTGTGAAATAGGAAGTGTACGACCTTTTGGAGAGGAAAATGGCTCACCAACCTCGCTGGACAATGTCGCAAGTAACGGAATTATTTAATAAACCGCTGATCGATCTGCTATTCGAAGCACAGCAAATCCATCGTCAACACTTTGATCCGCGCCAGGTGCAGGTCAGCACCCTGCTGTCGATCAAAACCGGCGCCTGCCCGGAAGATTGTAAATATTGCCCGCAGAGCGCACGCTACAAAACCGGCCTCGAAGCCGAGCGCCTGATGGAGGTTGAGCAGGTGCTGGAATCAGCGCGCCAGGCGAAAAACGCCGGCTCCACCCGCTTCTGCATGGGCGCGGCGTGGAAAAACCCCAATGACCGCGATATGCCTTATCTGGAGCAGATGGTGAAAGGGGTGAAGGCGCTGGGGCTGGAGTCCTGTATGACGCTCGGCACCCTGACCGACAGTCAGGCGCAGCGCCTGGCCGAAGCGGGCCTCGATTACTACAACCACAACCTTGATACCTCGCCGGAATTTTACGGCAACATCATCACCACCCGCACCTACCAGGAGCGCCTGGATACGCTGGACAAAGTGCGTGATGCTGGGATCAAAGTCTGCTCCGGCGGTATCGTCGGGCTGGGAGAGAGCGTAAAAGATCGCGCCGGACTGCTGCTGCAACTGGCTAATCTGCCGACGCCGCCGGAGAGCGTACCGATCAACATGTTGGTGAAGGTCAAGGGCACGCCGCTGGCGGATAACGACGACGTCGACGCTTTCGATTTCATCCGCACTATCGCCATCGCGCGCATCATGATGCCCACCTCCTACGTGCGTCTCTCCGCCGGCCGCGAGCAGATGAACGAGCAGACCCAGGCGATGTGCTTTATGGCCGGGGCGAACTCGATTTTCTACGGCTGCAAGCTGCTGACCACGCCGAACCCGGAAGAGGACAAAGACCTGCAGCTGTTCCGCAAGCTGGGGATCAACCCGCAGCAGACGGCGGTGCTGGAAGGCGACAATGAGCAGCAGCAGCGTCTGGAGCAGGCCTTACTTACCCCGGACACTGAGGAATATTACAACGCGGCGGCGCTATGAGCTGGCAGCAGCGAATCGATCGGGCGCTGGACGAGCGGCGGGCGGCGGAAGCTTTTCGCCGCCGCCTGCCGGTGACGCACGGCGCCGGGCGCTGGCTGGAGCGGGAAGGGGAGCGCTGGCTTAACTTCTCCAGCAATGACTATCTGGGCCTGAGTCAGCATCCGGCGATTATCGCCGCCTGGCAACAGGGGGCCACGCGCTATGGCGTCGGCGCCGGCGGCTCGGGCCACGTGAGCGGCTATAGCGAAGCCCACCGCGCGCTGGAAGAGGCGCTCGCCGACTGGCTGGGCTATCCGCGCGCATTGCTGTTTATCTCCGGCTTTGCCGCGAATCAGGCGCTGATCGCCGCCCTGGTGGAGAAAGACGATCGGATTGTCGCCGACCGTCTGAGCCACGCCTCTCTGCTGGAGGCCGCGAGCCTCAGCCCGGCGCAGCTGCGGCGCTTTACCCACAACGATCCGCATCAGCTCGCGCAACTGCTGGCTAAGCCGCTGGCGGGCGAACAGTTGGCGGTCACTGAAGGCATTTTCAGCATGGACGGCGACAGTGCGCCGCTGGCGGCCATTCACGCCGCGACGCAGGCCGCAGGGGCAGTGTTGCTGGTGGATGACGCCCACGGTGTTGGCGTGGTCGGCGACGAAGGACGCGGGAGCTGCGCCGCGCAGGCGGTGCGCCCTGAGCTGCTGGTGGTTACCTTCGGCAAGGCCTTCGGCGTCAGCGGCGCGGCGGTGCTGTGCGACGAAGCAATGGCCGATTATCTGCTGCAGTTTGCCCGTCATCTGATCTACAGCACCGCGATGCCGCCCGCCCAGGCGGTGGCGTTGAGCGCTGCCCTGGGGATCATTCGTAGCGATGAAGGGCAGCAGCGTCGCGACATCCTGGCCGCCCGCATCCGTCAGTTCCGTGAGGGGATGGGCGAGGTGTCGCTGGGGTTGACCGACTCCGTCAGCGCGATCCAGCCGCTGATCGTCGGCGACAACGCCCGGGCGCTGAACCTGGCCTGCCGTCTACGCGACGCGGGCTGCTGGGCAACGGCTATCCGTCCACCGACGGTGCCGGTCGGCAGTGCGCGTTTGCGCCTGACCCTGACAGCCGCCCATCATGCTGAAGACATTAATCGTTTACTGGAGGTGCTGCATGGCCACAGTGAATAAGCAGGCGGTGGCCGCGGCGTTTGGCCGGGCGGCCAGCGGCTATACGCAACATGATGAACTGCAGCGGCGCTGCGCCGATCTACTGCTGCGCCAGCTGGCGCGCCGCGATTTTGCGCAGGTGCTGGATGCCGGCTGCGGCCCCGGCAGTATGAGTCGCTATTGGCGTGAGGCGGGCAGCGTGGTGACCGCGCTGGATCTCTCCGCCGGGATGCTCGCCCAGGCGCAGCGTAACGACGCCGCGCAGCATTATCTGTTGGGGGATATTGAGGCGCTGCCGCTGCCGGACGCCTGCGTCGATCTGGCGTGGAGCAATCTGGCGGTGCAGTGGTGCGACGATCTACGGGCGGCAATTGGCGAGCTGTACCGGGTGGCGCGTCCCGGCGGCAGAGTGGCGTTTAGCACGCTGCTCGCCGACTCGCTGCCGGAGCTCAATCAGGCGTGGCAGGCCATCGACGACCGGCCGCATGCCAACCGTTTCCTTAGCGAAGCGGCGGTGCGCGCGGCGCTTAGCGGCCTGCGCGCGACCGGCGAGGTTCATCAGATTAGCCTGCCGTTCGCCGATGCGCTGAGCGCTATGCGCTCGCTGAAGGGCATCGGCGCCACCCATTTGCACCAGGGGCGGACCGCCGCCCCGCTTGGCCGCGGCAAACTGCGCGAGCTGCAGCTGGCCTGGCCGCAGCGGCAGGGCATCTGCCCGCTGACGTATTCTCTTTTTACAGGAGTCATTGAGCGTGACTAAACGTTTTTTTGTCACCGGGACCGATACTGAAGTCGGTAAAACCATCGCCAGCAGCGCCCTGCTGCAGGCGGCGAATCTGCTGGGTTTTCACACTGCCGGCTATAAGCCGGTGGCCTCCGGTAGCGAGCTTACCGGCGATGGGCTGCGTAATGAAGATGCGCTGGCGCTGCAGCGTCATAGTCGGGTCGCGTTGCGTTACGACCAGGTGAACCCCTATACCTTCGCCGAGCCGACCTCCCCGCACATCATCAGCGCCGACGAAGGGCGGCCGATCGCCGCGGCCAGGCTCTCCAGCGGGCTGCGTGAGCTGGAAGGTCTCGCCGACTGGGTGTTGGTGGAAGGCGCCGGCGGCTGGTTTACGCCGCTCTCGGATTCCCTGACCTTCGCCGACTGGGCGCAGGCGGAACAGCTGCCGGTCATTCTGGTGGTGGGCGTTAAGCTCGGCTGTATCAACCACGCAATGCTTACCGCTCAGGCGGTACGCCAGGCGGGACTACCGCTGGCGGGGTGGATCGCCAATGACGTACAGCCGCCGGGCAAGCGCCACGCCGAATATCTGGCGACGCTGAAAAACCGACTGGCCGCGCCGTTCCTCGGCGAAATACCGTGGCTTGCCGATATCGCGCAGCGCGACGATCTCGGCCAGTATCTGGACCTCAGGGCGCTGGATCCGGCGTTATCCACTGCGCCAGCAGCGGCTCATCCAGCGCCATAATATCGCCTTCGGCGACGTTACGGCCCCGGTGCAAGACACAGAAGCGATCCGCCACCCGGCGGATAAAGGGCAGGTGCTGCTCGGCGAGCAGCACCGTCAGGCCGATATCGCGATTTAACCGCAGCAGCAGATCCGCCAGCTTTTGCAGGCAGCGCGGCCCTCTGCCGCGCGAGGGTTCATCAAGGATCAGCAGCCGCGGCTGGACGATCAGCGCCCTGGCCAGCGCCAGCTGGTACTGATCGTCGTCGCTCAGCGAGGCGCCTTTGCGCTGCCGTAGGGCATAGAGCTCGGGAAAATGCTCATAAATCTCGCCGCCGCTGGCGTTAGCCCCGGGTTTCCCGGCCGCCAGGGCGATGTGCAGGTTCTCTTCCACGCTGAGTTGGGAAAAAATGCGTTTATCTTGTGGCACGTAGCCGATACCAATGGCGCTGCGCGATTGAGCGGACAGGGGGGTGAGATCCTGCGGCGGGGCGCCAATGTCATGCCAGGTCATCCGGCCGCTAGCCACCGGCAGGTGGCCAGCAATGCAGTTAACCAGGGTGGTTTTTCCCATGCCCTCGCGTCCCAGTACGCCAATGCACTCTCCCGGGCGTAGTACTAGATCGACATTCCACAGCGAATGCTGGTTGCCGTAAAAGTGATTTACTGCCTGTAAATTCAACATGGACGTTTTCTCCTTATCCTGGCGTCAGGGCGACAGAAAGATGCTGCAAAACTCTTGCCAGGAAAAAGAACGCTCGGAAAAAAGCGCTAAACGCCGATACCATCGGGCCTCGTCAGCGCCGGGGCTGCACTTTTCCGGTGCCCGACGCTAAAGGGTGGTGCAAAAAGCAGCAAAAATCGAGCGGCTTTAAGCGGATAGTTATCAAAAATAGTTCGATAAAAATTTTTCGCCACGCGGTTGACCGCAAAAGGCGACAGGCGCCGGGCGGCGGTGGTCTTGGGCTGCGGACAGTTATCCACTATTCCTGTGGATAACCTTGTGTATTAGAGTTAGAAAACCTGCGGTAAGCTAGAGCGTACGCGGCTTGCGGCTGAATTGGCGCGAAAGGCGTCTTTTCTTTAAAGATCTTAAATATCAGCTTGTTAGATAAAATCAATGGGTGTAAGAAAAGCGTCATCTGCTGCCATAAAAGTTTCATCCGTCCGCTTGACAAATGTTAAAAGGTAAAATTTTCTGGGGATAACCCTGGCGGCCGGAGGATTATTCCGTCTGACGCACGTTTTGCACCCAGCTTGCCGGCCAATAAGACCCTTTTGTGGCGTTATCATAAGTACGCACTGTTTAAATATCCAGTATATTTTATTGGCAAAAAACGGCCCGGGGGGTAGAATTAAACACCGGCCGCTAATTCTTTTTTCAGGTTCTGATTGATGAGTAAATCGTTTGTACTGCATTCCGCCTTTCGCCCCTCCGGAGACCAACCGGAAGCCATCCGCCGCCTGGAAGAGGGGCTGGAGGATGGGCTTGCGCATCAGACGCTACTGGGGGTTACCGGCTCCGGTAAAACCTTTACCATCGCCAACGTGATTGCCGACCTGCAGCGGCCGACGATGGTGCTGGCGCCAAACAAAACCCTGGCGGCTCAGCTCTACGGCGAGATGAAAGAGTTTTTCCCGGAGAATGCCGTCGAGTATTTCGTCTCCTACTACGATTACTATCAGCCGGAAGCCTACGTTCCCAGCTCAGATACCTTCATTGAGAAGGACGCCTCGGTTAACGAACATATTGAGCAGATGCGTCTGTCGGCCACCAAAGCGCTGCTCGAGCGGCGCGACGTAGTGGTGGTGGCGTCAGTCTCGGCGATCTACGGCCTCGGCGACCCGGACCTGTATCTGAAAATGATGTTGCATCTGACGGTCGGTATGCTGATTGACCAGCGAGCGATCCTGCGTCGTCTGGCCGAACTGCAGTATACCCGCAACGATCAGGCCTTCCAGCGCGGCACTTTTCGCGTGCGCGGCGAGGTGATCGACGTCTTCCCGGCGGAATCCGACGATATCGCTCTGCGCATTGAGCTGTTTGACGAAGAGGTCGAGCGTCTGTCGCTGTTCGACCCGCTCACCGGCCACGTCGAAGGGACGGTGCCGCGCTATACCATTTATCCCAAGACCCACTACGTGACGCCGCGGGAGCGCATCGTCCAGGCGATGGAAGAGATCAAGCTTGAGCTGGCGGAGCGGCGCAAGGTGCTGCTGGCCAACAACAAGCTGCTGGAAGAGCAGCGCTTAACCCAGCGTACCCAGTTTGACCTCGAAATGATGAACGAGCTGGGTTACTGCTCGGGCATTGAAAACTACTCGCGCTTTCTCTCCGGGCGCGGGCCCGGCGAGCCGCCGCCGACCCTGTTCGACTATCTGCCGGCGGATGGCCTGCTGGTGATTGACGAATCCCACGTCACGGTGCCGCAGATCGGCGGTATGTACCGGGGCGACCGGGCGCGCAAAGAGACGCTGGTGGAATACGGTTTCCGCCTGCCGTCGGCGCTGGATAACCGGCCGATGAAGTTTGAAGAATTCGAAGCGCTGGCGCCGCAAACCATCTATGTGTCGGCGACCCCGGGCGCCTATGAGCTGGATAAATCCGGCGGCGAGGTAGTGGATCAGGTGGTGCGGCCGACCGGTCTGCTTGACCCAATCATCGAAGTGCGCCCGGTGGCGACCCAGGTCGACGATCTGCTGTCAGAGATCCGCCTGCGCACGGCCATCAACGAGCGCGTGCTGGTCACCACTCTCACCAAGCGGATGGCGGAGGACTTAACCGAGTACCTTGAGGAGCACGGCGAGCGCGTGCGCTATCTGCACTCGGATATCGACACCGTCGAGCGCATGGAAATCATCCGCGACCTGCGTCTTGGCGAGTTTGACGTGCTGGTGGGGATCAACCTGCTGCGTGAGGGGCTGGATATGCCTGAGGTGTCGTTGGTGGCGATCCTGGATGCGGATAAAGAGGGCTTCCTGCGTTCTGAACGCTCGCTGATCCAGACCATCGGCCGCGCGGCGCGCAACGTCAACGGCAAGGCCATCCTCTACGGCGATAAGATCACCCCCTCCATGGCCAAAGCCATTGGCGAGACCGAGCGTCGACGGGAGAAACAGCAGCGCTACAACGAAGAGCACGGCATTGTGCCGCAGGGGCTCAATAAGAAAGTGGTGGATATCCTGCAGCTGGGCCAGGGCCTGGCGAAAACCAAAGCCAAAGGGCGCGGTAAAGCGAAGGCCGTTGAGCCTGCCGGGCTTAGCGCTGTGGATATGACGCCAAAAGCGCTGCAGCAGAAAATCCACGAGCTGGAAGGGCAGATGATGCAGCACGCGCAGAACCTCGAGTTTGAGGAGGCGGCGCAAATACGCGACCAGCTGCATCAGCTGCGCGAGCTGTTTATCGCCGCCTCCTGATTCTGGGCGCAGACTGGCGGAGTGGACGTGCGGGGTATAGTGAAGGCGCGCTTCTCTTATCGTCCTGCTTGCCAGATAACAAACATTTGAGAAGAAAAAAGGCCGCGTTGCGGCCTTCTTAATGTTTGCTTAATCTCGCCAGGCGACACTATCTTCAACCTGATGAGGATAGCGCCCATGCAAAAAATTAACTTCCGTGAATATCTGGCGGTCGCCACCGCCCTGGTCATTATTGTTGCCTTCTTCCATCAATGGGTGCTGACGTTCTGACCCCCGCGCTGCGGGAATAGCACCCACGCGCGGACCCCTGGCCCTGGCTGTCGGTTATGCAAAAAAAACTGGGCGTCATGCAGCTGAGCGATGCGCGTGACGATGCTCAGTCCGAGGCCAATGCCGCCGTAGCGACTGTCCATGCGCACGAAGGCTTTACTGAGTTCGCCGCTTTTCGCCTCATCGATCCCCGGCCCTTCATCTTCCACCGCCATCACCGGCATCAGGCCTGCTTTCACCGACACGCGGATCGTCGACCCTTCAGGGCTGTAGCGGTGAGCATTCTCCACCAGATTGCGCAGGATCACGCGGATTAACGTCGCATCGCCAGAGACGACGGTCTCGTTTTCGATATCCGTCAGCAGCAGCCGCTGCTGACGCTGCGCCAGCATAGCCTCCAGTTCGTCCTGCAGGGGTTTTACCACGTCATCCAGCAACAGCACCTGCTGGTAGCTGCCGGCGGAGAAGGACTGGCCGACGCGCGCCAGCTGCAGCAGCTGGGAAATGCTGGTGGTCATCTGATCGAGACGCTGGATCAGCGGGTCGACGCCCATGCCATGCACTTTCGCCAGCAGCTCAAGGTGCAGCCGCAGCCCGGCCAGCGGGGTGCGTAGCTCATGCGCCACGTCGGCGGTAAACAGCCGCTCGCGGTCGAGGGTCAGATTGAGGCGGGAAACCAACTGATTCAGGGCGGTGGTCACCGCCGTGACTTCGGGCACCGATTCGCTGAGTACGATAGGGGTGAGGTTGTCCGGCGTGCGGTTCTCCAGTTCGCTTTGCAGACGTGAAAGCGGGCGGGTGATCTTGCGCACCGCCAGCATGCTGATATACAGCGCCAGGCCAACGATCAGCAGGCTCGGCACCAGCAGGCTGGCAACCGCTTCCCGTACCTCATGCTCCACATGTTTCTGGTTGTTGTGCCCTTCGATGGCGCTGGCCACCAGCAGCTGGATCTGCTCTTTGCTCTCATGCCATAGCCAGAAGACGCTTATCAGCTGGCAGACCACCAGGATGGCGCCGATGGTCAGCAGCAGCCGGTGGCGCATGGTCCAGGTTTCAGTTGCAAACAGAGCCATGGTCTATTCCGTGTCGATGTTGTTAGCCAGCATATAGCCAAAGCCCCGGACGGTGCGGATCCGCGATTTGCCAATCTTTTCGCGTAGGTTGTGAATATGCACTTCCAGGGTATTGGTCGCCGGCTCGTTGTCCCAGCTGTAAATGTCGTTGTAGAGGATCTCGCGATGCACCGGGCTACCGGCTTTCATCATCAGCCGCGACAGCAGGGCATACTCTTTCGGCGTAAGATCCAGCGCCGTTTCACCCAGCCACACCAGGCGGCGAGTGACGTTAAGGCGCAGATTGCCGACGCTGATTTCATTATCGCCCTGGTTGTTATGCCGGCGGAGCAGGGCGCGAATGCGCGCATTGAGTTCCTCCAGGGCAAAGGGTTTTACCAGGTAGTCATCCGCCCCGGTATCGAGACCGCTAATGCGATCCTCAAGCGTATCGCGGGCGGTGAGGATCAGCACCGGCTGGGTCATTTTCTCCCGCCGCATGCGGGAGAGAAAATGCAGCCCGTCTTCATCCGGCAGGCCGAGATCCAGCACGATCAGGCTGTAATGATTGCTGGCCAGCGATAGCGCGGCTTCGTGCGCGGTGGAGACGCCGTCGCACACGTATCCTTCACTTTGCATCGCCAGAATTAACCCCTGCAACAGCAGCGCATCGTCTTCAATGACTAAGATTTTCATCAACCAGCCTCTCTACATGGCGTTAAGATATCATCTGCCGCCTGGTACTCGCGGGTGCTGACGCCGAGCAGGCCGAGCAGGGTGGAGAACAGATTATCCTGCGAGTAATTCTCTTTTTGCGCCCGCTGCTGCAGACAGTGCGCGGAAATACCGTAGCGCTGCTGGTAGTCGGCGGAGAGCCACAGCGCCATCGGCACATGTTTCTGCGTATCCGGCGCGATGGAATACGGCAGACCATGCAAATAGACGCCATCTTCTCCCAGCGATTCGCCGTGGTCGGACAAATAAACCAGGCTAGTGGTAAATTTATCCTGTTTAGATTGCAGTAGTTTTATCGCTTTATCAACGACATAGTCGACATAAAGGATGGTGTTGTCATAGGTATTGGTCAACTGCTCCCGGGTACAGCCCTGGATCTCATTGGTGTCGCAGGTCGGCGTGAATTTGCGAAACGCCGCTGGATAGCGATTGTAGTACGTCGGACCGTGGCTGCCGATGGTATGCAGCACAATAATGCCATCCTGTTGCAGGTTATCGATATAGCTGTCGAGATTATGGAACAGGACGTCATCGTAGCACTCGCCATCGATGCACTGCCCGGTGAGCTTCAGGTCGGTGACGTTCTGGTGTGGTACCCGGTCGCAGGCGCCTTTGCAGCCGCCGTCATTATCGTTCCACAGCACCCGGATCCCTGCGCGCTGTAGAATATCCAGGACGCCTTCCTGATGGTGCGCCAGCTCTTCGTCATAATGCGCGCGCGGCATATTGGAGAACATGCACGGCACGGAAACTGCGGTTGCCGTGCCGCAGGAAGTGGTATGCGGAAAATAGATCACGCCGTCCTGCCGCATCAGCGGGTTGGTGTCGCGCGAATAGCCGCCCAGTGAGAAGTTATCCGCTCGCGAAGTCTCGCCGAGCACGACGATCGTCAGGTTCTTACGGGGAGCGTTATGCATCACCGCTTTCTGCGTGGCATCTTCGCCAATCTTCACCAGCGGCAGGTTGTCCATCCGATGATGAGCATACCAGGAGTTCACGGCCACAATGCTGTTGGAAGGGCTCAGGGATTTCACCAGCTCTTTGTTGTTACGGAACACCGAGGCGTAATCTTTGTAGAACAGCGCGGCCACCAGAATAATCAGCATCGCCGAAACGGCGATATTGAGCAGGCGCATCGCCGCGCCGCGCCATCGCGTGGCGGGCTTACGGATTTTCACCCACCAGGCGACGAATACCGCCAAAACCCCGGAAAGGCCGAGGACGGCAATCATTTCGCCGGAGAGTAGAGCAAAGCTTTCCGCCGGAGTGGTGTCGAGGATATTGGTGATCATGCTGCGGTCGATCACCACGCCAAAGTTCCAGATGAAGTATTGCGCCGAGGCGCTGAGCAGAATGAACAGGCTAATCACCAGCCGGTCCAGCTTCAGGAACGAGGCGAGAGTGGTGAGGATATTCATCACGCTAATGGCCACGATCGGCATACTGAGGAATACCAGCCAGTTATGCAGGCTATTTACCGGCAGTAACGGGAAAACCTGGCGATAAAAAGCCAGGTTGAGACAGATACCGATATAGCAAGCAAAGAGAATCAGATAAGTCGTGCGGCTGACCACCGGCCGACGCAGAGGCAATAACGACATAATGCACACCCACAGAAAAAGATGAGGGTATAGTGCCAGCCCTATTTTAAGACAACCTTAAGATTTTAAGGTGCGCCGAAGAGGGCCGCCTCCGGCGCGCAGGATCAGCCCGGCAGCTGGATCGCTTTCTCCAGCGCCCCGCGGAGCAGCGCCCGGTCATGACGATAGGGAACGTCGCTGGCCTCCAGCGGCGTCTGGATCACCAACCGGTCGTCGATGCCGCTGATATCGGCTTTTGGACCGGCGATCACCGCATCCACCACCCGCTTGCCTACATAGCGCTCCATAATCGCGATGCGCTCCGCCAGCGACAGCCTCGCGGCCGGGCTATGCTCTTTGCCGAGGTTATCGATAAAAACCATCGGTGCCGGGGTGCGGCGCAACGCCTGGGCCATCTCGTCGAGCAACAGGATCGGCAGCAGGCTGGTGTAAAAACTGCCCGGCCCAATGAGGATCAAATCGGCTTCGGCAATAGCCTCCACCGCCTCGCGGGTGGCCGGTACCGGCGGGGTGAGCATCAGCTCCTGCGGCACATTATCAAGCTGATCAATATTCACTTCGCCATAAACTTCATGGCCTTCATGATCGAGCGCCATCAAATCCACCGGTTGTTCTGACATCGGGATCAGGAAAGCGTCCACTTTCAGCAGGTTTCTGATCAAATTGATCGCCTCTAACGGCCGCACGCTCAGGTGATCCAGCGCCTTTAACATCAAATTTCCGAGGTTATGCCCGGAAAGCTCGCCGTTACCGCCAAAACGATACTCAAACATCGCCGACGCTACGCTCGGCTCGGCAATTAACTGATTGATGCAATTGCGCATATCGCCCCAGGCAATGCCACCTTCCGAACGACGGATCCGCCCGGTGGAACCCCCGTTATCGGTGGTGGTGACAATGCCGGTCAGCCGTGAACCGAGCGAGGAGAGGGAGGACATCACCCGGCCCAAACCATGCCCGCCGCCGAGCGCTACCACCCGATCGAGGTCAGCGAATGTACGATTGCGCATAGAAATTCCTTATTTCACATAAACGGCCACACACTACCCGATCTACCCCTAAAAGACGATGGGAGGAGCCCGACAAACTGACCGACATCAAGGCAAAAAAATGATTTATGGCTATTCTGTAGCGAAAATGCACGAAGATAGCGATATGTATAAAATTATATAGCGAAATCGCCAATGGCGAAACTGCCTGTAACGCGCTACTATCGACATAACCTGTTAACACTCTAGCCTCTTCGCCTGTGTCAAAAGATATGGCGATTTGGCCGCGACGCCGCCGGTTGTCGCCAGGGCGTGGAAAGAAATGACCGCGTCTCCCGTATTTGGAAAGGTGTATATGGCCTCACAGCTTACCGATGCATTCGCGCGTAAGTTTTATTACCTGCGTCTGTCGATTACCGATGTGTGCAACTTCCGTTGCACCTACTGCCTGCCGAACGGTTACAAGCCCGGCGCCGTCAATAACAATGGCTTTCTCAGCGTAGACGAAGTACGCCGGGTTACGCGCGCTTTCTCCGCGCTGGGCACCGAAAAAGTTCGCCTCACCGGTGGGGAACCCTCCCTGCGCCGCGACTTCACCGAGATCATTGCCGCCGTGCGTGAAAACCCGGCGATCCGTCAGATTGCGGTCACTACCAACGGTTACCGCCTGGCGCGCGATGTCGAACGCTGGCGCGATGCCGGCCTGACGGCGATTAACGTCAGCGTTGATAGCCTCGACGCCCGCCAGTTCCATGCCATCACCGGCCAGGATAAGTTCCACCAGGTGATGGACGGCATTGACGCCGCCTTCGCCGCCGGCTTTGACAAGGTGAAGGTGAATACCGTGCTGATGCGTGATGTTAACCATCACCAGCTCGATACCTTCCTCGCGTGGATCCAACCCCGTCGTATCCAGCTGCGCTTTATTGAGCTGATGGAAACCGGTGAAGGCAGCGACCTGTTCCGCCGTCACCATCTCTCCGGCATGGTGCTGCGCGATGAACTGCTGCGCCGCGGCTGGATCCATCAGATCCGCCAGCGCAGCGATGGCCCGGCGCAGGTCTTTTGTCACCCGGACTACGCCGGCGAGATCGGTCTCATCATGCCGTATGAAAAAGACTTCTGCGCCACCTGCAATCGGCTGCGCGTCTCGTCCGTTGGCAAACTGCACCTGTGCCTGTTTGGCGAAGGCGGCGTCGACCTGCGCGACCTGATGGCCGAAGACCAGCAGCAGGCCGCGCTTGAGGCGCGGATCGCCGAAGCCTTAACCCATAAAAAGCAGACCCATTTCCTGCATCAGGGCAACACCGGTATTACGCAGAACCTGTCCTATATTGGCGGTTAATCGTTTTCGAAAGGAGCATTCAGATGAGCCAGGCTAGCGCTGAGTTTATCCCGACCCGTATTGCTATTCTTACCGTTTCTAGTCGTCGCGGCGAAGAGGACGACACTTCCGGTCACTGGCTGCGCGAGGCGGCGCAGGAGGCGGGGCACCAAGTCGTCGAGAAGGCGATCGTCAAAGAGAATCGCTACGCCATCCGCGCTCAGGTATCGGCGTGGATAGCCAGCGATAACGTGCAGGTGGTGCTGATCACCGGCGGCACCGGTTTTACCGACGGCGATCAGGCGCCGGAAGCGCTGCTGCCGTTGTTTGACCGTGAGGTCGAAGGCTTTGGCGAAGTGTTCCGCATGCTGTCGTTCGAAGAGATCGGCACCTCGACGCTGCAGTCCCGGGCCGTGGCCGGCGTCGCCAACCGCACGCTGATTTTCGCCATGCCGGGCTCAACCAAAGCCTGCCGTACGGCGTGGGACAACATCATCGCCCCGCAGCTTGATGCCCGCACCCGTCCCTGTAACTTCATTCCACACCTGAAGAAATAATCTATGTCACAACTGACCCATATTAACGCCGCGGGTGAAGCCCATATGGTCGATGTCTCCGGCAAAGCGGAAACGGTGCGCGAAGCGCGCGCCGAGGCTTACGTTGAAATGCAGGCGACGACCCTGGCGATGATTATCGACGGCAGCCACCACAAAGGCGATGTGTTCGCCACCGCGCGTATCGCCGGGATCCAGGCGGCAAAACGTACCTGGGAGCTGATCCCGCTGTGTCATCCGCTGATGCTCAGCAAAGTGGAAGTCAATCTGCAGGCGCAGCCGGAACATAACCGGGTGCGCATTGAATCGCTCTGCCGACTCACCGGGAAAACCGGCGTCGAGATGGAAGCATTGACCGCCGCCTCGGTTGCCGCGCTGACCATTTACGATATGTGCAAAGCGGTGCAGAAGGATATGGTGATTGGCCCGGTGCGCCTGCTGGCGAAAAGCGGCGGCAAGTCCGGCGATTTTAAGGTGGGTGAATGCCATGATTAAGGTTCTGTTTTTTGCCCAGGTGCGCGAGCTGGTCGGTACCGATTCGCTGACCCTTGATGCCAGCGAACTGGCGACTGTCGAAGCGGTTCGTCAGCAGCTTGCCGCCCGCGGCGATCGCTGGGCGCTGGCCCTGGAGGAGGGCAAGCTGCTGGCGGCGGTTAACCAGACGCTAACCTCTTTCGAACATCCAGTGGCCAGCGGCGACGAAGTGGCGTTCTTCCCACCGGTAACGGGGGGCTGACATGACGCAAACCCGTATCGTGGTCAGCCCGGCGCGCTTTAGCGTCAGTGAGGAATATCCCTGGCTGGCGGAACGCGATGAAGACGGCGCGGTGGTCACCTTCACCGGTAAAGTGCGTAACCACAACCTCGGCGACAGCGTGAAGGCGCTGACCCTCGAGCACTATCCGGGGATGACTGAAAAATCGCTGGCGGAAATTGTCGAGCTGGCGCGCGAGCGCTGGCCGCTGGGCCGGGTGACGGTTATCCATCGCATCGGCGAAATGTGGCCGGGGGAAGAGATTGTGTTTGTCGGCGTCACCAGCGCTCACCGCGGCAGCGCCTTCGCCGCCGGCGAGTTTATTATGGATTACCTGAAAACCCGCGCGCCGTTCTGGAAGCGTGAAGCGACGCCGGATGGCGAACGCTGGGTCGACGCCCGCGACAGCGATCGTCAGGCGGCAGAGCGCTGGTAGTGTGATACGCTTACAGGGTGATACTTTGTTAATCAGGAGAGAGTCATGGACAGATATCCGCGTTCCGATTCAATAGTGCAGGGCCGTACCGGCCTGCAGACTTACATGGCGCAGGTGTACGGCTGGATGACGGTCGGCCTGCTGCTGACGGCGTTTATCGCGTGGTTTGCAGCGAATACTCCGGCGGTGATGATGTTCGTCTTTTCGAGCAAAATCACTTTCTTCGGGCTGATTATTGCCCAGCTGGCGCTGGTGTTTGTGCTGTCGGGAATGGTGCAGCGGCTGAGCGCCGGGATGGCCACCACGCTGTTTATGCTCTATTCGGCGCTGACCGGACTGACATTATCGAGCATTTTTATCGCCTATACCTATTCATCGATCGCCAGCACCTTTGTGGTCACCGGCGGGATGTTTGGGGCGATGAGCCTGTATGGTTACACCACGAAGCGCGATCTGAGCGGCTTCGGCAGCATGCTGTTTATGGGGCTGATTGGCATCGTGCTGGCGTCGCTGGTCAACCTGTGGCTGAAGAGCGAGGCGCTGATGTGGGCCGTGACCTATATTGGGGTGGTGCTGTTTGTCGGTCTGACGGCGTATGACACCCAGAAGCTGAAAAACATCGGCGAGCAGATTGATACCCGCGACAGCGCCACGCTGCGTAAATACTCGATCCTTGGCGCCTTAACGCTGTATCTGGACTTCATCAACCTGTTCCTGATGCTGCTGCGTATTATGGGCAACCGCCGCTAACCTCTTTATATCACGGGGTTGCATCTCCGAACGCCCGGTAAGCGTAGCGCCGCCGGGCGAGATATCAGGTACGGTACCCGTGGTATTGCCGGGTGGCGGCTGCGCCTTACCCGGCCTACAGGATCCTCTCACAGGCTCACACTCCGTAGGCCCGCGCAAGCGCAGCGCCGCCGGGCGAGATATCAGGTACGGTATCCGTGGTATTGCCGGGCGGCGGCTTGCGCCTTGTCCGGCCTACAGGCTCCTCTCACAGGCTCACACTCCGTAGGCCCGCGCAAGCGCAGCGCCGCCGGGCGAGATATCAGGCACGGTACCCTTGATTTTGCCGGGTGGCGGCTACGCCTTACCCGGCCTACAGGATCCTCTCACAGACTCACACACCGTAGGCCCGCGCAAGCGCATGGACTGCACCC
>NZ_KV792581.1:0-1967 GCF_001808265.1 Klebsiella sp. HMSC16A12 | reverse complement strand
GGAAGCCACGGGAGCACCTCAAAAACACCATTATACACTACATCAGTAAGTTGGTAGCATCACCAGAAGCCCGTTAGGGCTTCTTCTGTTTATTTTTTCAAAAGGAAGAATTCTCTCGCCCCTGGTATAAGTCTGTCTACTTTCACCCCGGCACTACCACCACTATCAGCTGTTGCTTCATCGATTGGCTTTTTGTTTACCTGTATCTCGGTAATCGATAGCAAGTGCCAATGATTGTCATCATCCTTCACTACAATCCTATCTTTATTGCTTATCGTCGTGTCGGGTGTTCTCGTAAGGTCAAAAGAGTACACATTGATCCCACGAAAGGTATGGTCGCAGGTTAGGGCTTTCAATGATTTGCGGAAATCTATAAGGCCGCGCTGGTTGAATGCTTCTCTTACATCAGATTTATCGAGTATGCCTGACTCAATCATGTGATACACTTGGAAGAGTTCATATGTGTAAGTCATGCCTCTATAAGCTATTGCAGCATCAAGCTCCTGTTGTTCGAAGAATGGTGGATTTTTTCGCTCTTTCGGGTTTTTATGGCGTTGATGATTTACTATATAAACGCCTTTGTAAATATGATCAGGATTAGCCGTTTCACGACGGTAAACTATCTTTGAAATCTGAGCACATTGATCATCAGATGAAGTTCCGCCAATTCCTTTTACTTCAAAAAGATATGTTTTTGAAGATGTTTCTATATACAAATCCTCTTCAAGAACTTCACCATTTCCTTGATCAACATTTTCGTCAGGAGCAATTACGTTTTCAAAGCCAATATATTGAAGAAACCACTTAACCGAAAATACAAGTTCATCATCAGTAGCAGTGAGTAAAGCTTTTGTTTTTAAATTCTCATCTTTGTTAGATAAATCAATTAGCTCTCTTTGTAATTTTAAAAGACTTTCTTCATACTCGGTTTTTAGTTTTTCAATCTCAATGGATTTTGTTTTTTCTTCAAAAGAAACATATGAATCGCTATTTATCCACTGAAAGCTCCCATTGTTTGGGAAGAGATCTTCAAAAAGAGGGATGTCAGGTAAAACGTTGCTAAATAAATCACTTAAGAATTCGTTTTTGTTATAAATTACCGGGAAAAAGATAAAGATTTTTTCTTTTATACCTCTTACAAAAGAGATAGCCTCCCCACTTTCATTTTCAGCCAAAATAATATCATCATCATTAACTCCATCAAAAACAACATTATAATTACTGCTGTGTGAGTACTTAAATATTAGATCTGTTAAATCTTTAGCAATCACTTTATCTGGCTTTTTAAAGCGACTTCCTGACCTATCAATGACACCAAGATAGCTATTATTAAAATCATAGGTCTTATATTGAAGTTTTTGATGGTTCCTTAGAGGACCATTTACCACTTCATATTCTGTTTCAGTATTACTATCGCAAAAAATAATTACTGTTTGTTTTTTTTTAGTAGAAAAGATTTGATTGCTGATTATGGACATATCGAGAGGAAGCAAGTCTACATAAGAGGGAGCATGTTCAAAATACACACTCAATGAAGACGAAATCCCCTCACCATGGCTAAAGTTACTCAGCTTGGTATCGATAACTATAATTTCAGCCTCGTGAATATTTTCAGGGATTCTATGTAAATAAGAAATTGATTTAGGAAGATAAGACTGTTCTTGACGAACATAACCATTCAAGTTATATCTATGTGCATTAAACCCAGATGCTTGTAGTACCTTGTCAGAATCAAAATTTGTGTTTAAAAGATAGATTAGCGGAATATTATTGTTGTCCATTCGATAGTTTCCAAACAGTTAGTGATAAGATCAACCTGATCAGTTTACCCTACAATGTCCTGCAATCACCTCAGCTTTTTACCTTTATTCTGGCCGTTTTGTCATGTATGACTCTAACACAGGGTAATGGTGCCAACTTACTGATTTAGTGTACGATGGTGTTTTTGAGGTGCTCCCGTGGCTTCC
>NZ_KV792580.1:0-547 GCF_001808265.1 Klebsiella sp. HMSC16A12 | reverse complement strand
CACTACAAAGGCAGGTTCTTTAAGGTAAGGAGGTGATCCAACCGCAGGTTCCCCTACGGTTACCTTGTTACGACTTCACCCCAGTCATGAATCACAAAGTGGTAAGCGCCCTCCCGAAGGTTAAGCTACCTACTTCTTTTGCAACCCACTCCCATGGTGTGACGGGCGGTGTGTACAAGGCCCGGGAACGTATTCACCGTAGCATTCTGATCTACGATTACTAGCGATTCCGACTTCATGGAGTCGAGTTGCAGACTCCAATCCGGACTACGACATACTTTATGAGGTCCGCTTGCTCTCGCGAGGTCGCTTCTCTTTGTATATGCCATTGTAGCACGTGTGTAGCCCTGGTCGTAAGGGCCATGATGACTTGACGTCATCCCCACCTTCCTCCAGTTTATCACTGGCAGTCTCCTTTGAGTTCCCGGCCGGACCGCTGGCAACAAAGGATAAGGGTTGCGCTCGTTGCGGGACTTAACCCAACATTTCACAACACGAGCTGACGACAGCCATGCAGCACCTGTCTCACAGTTCCCGAAGGCACCAA
>NZ_KV792579.1:0-1193 GCF_001808265.1 Klebsiella sp. HMSC16A12 | reverse complement strand
TCATATCAGGAACTTGTTCGCACCTTCCCTAACTTTGCAACAGTGCCTGTAATATCTGGCGTATTTATACTGCCGCAGCCTTGGACAGTTCGTGGTTTACGTAACCGGTATTGTTCCCACGTTTCGAGCTTTCCAGAACGACCTTCAACCCTCACCATCGGCCCTGCCAATGACAAGTTTGCCCACAAGGCAGTCTCGGAGATTCTTTTCGACCCATCAGCAACTTATGCCTAAGTCACCGGCGGCTTGCCTGCCACACATTGAACATTACAGACCAATTAGCACTTTGTCACCGGGGAAAGATGTAAAGATTATGTATAAATAGATTGGCTTAGAAGTGACATTTCAACTTTGGAGAAACAGGTGACATTTTAAACTTGCTTTAACAAAATTTTGGGACTGACCGAAACAAAAAGGCCAGCCCCGGAGGGCTGGCTATTCAGTACAGGGCAATGACAGGTTTCTTGATGCCGCAGGCGTGAGCGTAGCGGGTCAGTGTGTCGATGCTGGCTTTGGTGATGTTGTTTTCCAGGCGAGAAATAACCGGAGGTGTAACCCCCATGCGTTCAGCAACCTGCGCTTTTGTCAGGTTGTCATGCTTGCGCCATTCAGCAAGCAGCTCCCTGAGCTTTTCCTTACGTTCTTCTTCCTGCCATGCAGCGCGATATTCATCGTCCTGCATCCACTCGTTATGCAGTTCTTTATGGCTTACCAGTTTCATTAAGTACCTCCGCTAACCGCTTTTTGGCGAGATCGATTTCTTTCGCTGGCGTTTTCTGTGACTTCTTGATGAAAACACGGAGCATGATGATGGTATTGCCTTTGTGGTATACCCAGATTCCCCTGGCTATGTCCGTCCCCATCGTGCGGATCTCAAAAAGTCCATCGCCCAGGGGCTTCGTGTCCGGCTCCCGCAGTAATCGGGCGTCATACTCCAGTTTGCCGATGAGACGGTCAAACTTCACCCTGATTTCTACGGGTAATGCTGTGGCTTCTTCCCTGGCTTCCGGGTGATAAACAACGCTAAACATGTGACCTCCCATTTCTATTAATATTAACCTATAGGCTAATTTCAGACAAGGTAGAATTAACCTATAAGCTAATTTTGTTGGCAGTTATCGTGGCTACCCGGTCACTACCCTGTTAGGGGTCAGTTTGGAGATCGGAAATTTTTGTACGTTAAGCGCATTATT
>NZ_KV792578.1:0-3413 GCF_001808265.1 Klebsiella sp. HMSC16A12 | reverse complement strand
CCTAAATCAGTAAGTTGGCAGCATCACCCTGGCGATTATGGATGCTGTCTGAAAGATGAAAAAAAACCTGCTCATCTGACGGTATCGTTATTCCCGTCGATGCAAACGCGATATGGCAGATGGTGCTTGCCGTGTGTAAAAGATGATTTTCCATGTAATCTTAATTACTTTTATTCAAAGGGAACTACGGACTGATAATAACGCATAATAGCAACTTTGCATTTTTTTGCGCTACATGTCGGGCAGGAATCATACCTGTCCGGCGCATGTATGAAGGGCTTTTTACATACCAGGCAATAGTCTTTATAGTCAGCTTCCGACATCCCGTTGAGAACTTCGACAATCCTGTTGACCTTGAGCGGGTAGTATTCCGGCGTATAGCCCGTGTTAATTAACAAATCAACAAGTGCATTAAAATCCATTTCTCTGGTTGATTCTGTAGGATTTTGAGTGTCATATCCGAAAATATGAATAGAATTGTTTACAACGACATTTGACAGCAACATGGCGGATTTTTCACCGAGCCATTTACCTACCCCTTTTCTTGTATTTATCCCTTTGGGGTACTCCAGGCTGTCGGCAACTTTACGACCATACAAATGTGTCATGGTATATTTATTGGCATCAAATTCCATTAACTTTATGGCACTTGCCAGGCTATTTAGCTGGCTTACCTCGCTCTTTTTAAAGCCCATTATCCGCATTCTCCTTAACGTGTACCTGGTCCGGTTCTTTCGACCGGCAGGAAAAACCACTTCATGTTTTCAGAAAAGTTACTTTTCAGCGAAGCACGCTCGGATCCTGTTATTCACCAACATGAATGAACCGTAATCAGGTTACCATATCAATGAGTGAAGCCAGTTAACTTTTATAGCATCCAGAAACCGCTAAAATAACTTTAGCTTCTCATATGAATCTTTAAGAGCAAATTCAACTCGTAAGTTTTCCATATTTTACCTTGGGATGAAACCTTCCAGAACATCAGCCATAATCTCGTAACCCCATGCATATACTTTGTGATCACGTCGTCCGGCATCATAGGTTATAAACCGGGGAAAGAGAACCACATTTGTCACCTCAACAAAGGCGGACATCTCTGTATCGAGGAGCATCTGAAAAGCGTCATTAGACAGAGCCAAATAAGCCCTGACATAAGCCGGTTTAAATCTGGCCAGATTCCATAGATTGACCAGGAAATTCATCTGTATAGAGACGATGTTTTTCCTGAATAACTCAAGGTCGACGTGTTTATAAACATACTACTTCCCGCTCAATAATTCGCATGGCTCATTTGGTTTCATCTCGGTACTGTCAAAAGGTCTGCCGTACGTTTCAAACTTCAGTAACTGAGAGTCATCCAGGATTAACTTTATTAACTCACCCCATAAAACAGGCTTCCCGTTGACACGGGGAACTAGCAGGCTACCTGGTCTGGCTTCTGACAGGGCAATTCTATTTAGACGCGCATCAGTGGCGGGATGGAAAAAACGCTCCAGCAGGTTCTCCGGTATATAGCGGTAGTCCGACGCGAGATCACGAGGCAACACACTGAGAAGTTTTTTCTGACTACGTATCAACTGCAACTCCGAGCGGAGAAACGCCTTAATGACCGTGTCAGTCTGTACGTTGGGTTGTACGTCCATACGCTCTCCAGGATACTTTTAAATCGCGCTACTTCGGTTACTGAAAGAGGTTTTATTATATCATAGCAATCCGAGGGAGAGTAGAAAAGGGTTAATCACAAATAGTATAAAGCACTATCTTCGTTTTAGTTCCAAGAGCAAGAATATCCGAATTTTCACCAATATCATTAGGCACTTTTTAGAAAAAACCGTCGATAAGCGACATCTTTCATTGGTATCTTTTTTGAAAAAAGTTACCAATGGGGAAAAATCTTCATTTGTAACTTTTCCCGGAATAGTGACCAATAGACAACAGATTTTCATCCTCCATCATTTGTAACTATTACGCAAAAAGTTACTTATGTATAAGGGTAACTATTACTGGTTCGCAAAAAGGTTACTTTTCCATCTCCACGGTTGCGAGAAGTGGTTTTACGGGAGGTGGAACGCACACTGTGTGGGCCTCAGGCAGAGGTCGCTGGTCGTGCTCACAAGAAAGTTACTTTTTTGCCGACGACATGAGCACAAAAAAATTAAAAAAAAATGCAAACACCCTTGTTAGTTCAGAAAAATCTTTTTGGATTCCTGTAGTCTGTGAGAATGGAGGAGTTGATATGAACCCGATAATTACGGCACATCAGGAAATCGTTATCGAAAACTCGGTTCGCTATATCGAGTTACTGAAATCAGAAGCGACAAAAATTCTGGATGAATACTGGGAGAACTGGAAGGCACGAAATCAGTTGATATCCCAGACCACGTATGCAAACGGGGGGAAATTCATGCCCGGTCGATTCGCACCGGTGTTTAAAAAGGTCGGCTCATCGCAAAAGCTGACAATTGTATGGAAAGATTTTTCGCCCAGGTTCAAAAACAAAATTGAACATCATGGCGTGGTTGTTAAACCTAAACTCGGAGGATACAGCGTTAGTTGTTTTAAAAATGCCCTGGACTGGGAACTGGAGATGTTCCTGGAAACAGAAAACAAAATTAAACCGATCCGTGAACTACTCGCGGAATACCATCAACGAAAACTGGCCGACATCAAAAGACTGGAAAAACTGAAGAGGTTAATATAATGGCTGACAACGCATCCCCAAAAACTGAACCGCGCAATCAACGTAACGCTGGCAATAGCCGCCCGTTAGGGATGGTCATTTCAAAATTAAAGCCACTTTCAAGTGAGTTCTATACGCACTTTCATGAAAAAAACAGAGCCTGCCTGCGCCAGTTTAACACCATTTCCAATGCAATTTATAATATTTTCCGGCTGATAGAAGGTGACCAGGCGACAAGCACTAAAGTTCAGAAATGGCTCTCCGGTGTTTACGATGAACTGTCGGGTAATGTAAATACCTTCAAAGAGCAGATTGACAAAAATGTCGCCAGACTGCCTCTGGATGATTCATCATTCGAAGGGTTTGACTATGGTGAATTTGAAATTCGCTGGAACCACCCAATGACCTATAAATTGCTGGATATTATCCGGACCATTAACGTCCTGACTCGTCAGGCACATCAGTTGTGGTTATATGGTCAGATATCACAACAGGTTCATGACCGAATTATCCTGCAACTCCTGAGCTCACTGCGGGTTGCGATGGACAACATCACTAAAATACTGAACGCTGAAAACCGCGTGAATGGAAAATACGACGCATTGCCATTCATCCAGAGCATTAAGCGGTTTAAATCGGTGGAACTTTATATTGCCAGTCTCGAAACTAAAGCCCCTGTTCAGTCCGGTCACAGTAACAGTTCGGCTTTGTTGAATAAATCGAACTTTTGCTG
>NZ_KV792577.1:0-11139 GCF_001808265.1 Klebsiella sp. HMSC16A12 | reverse complement strand
AACACTATCAGTAAGTTGGAGTCATTACCTTCTTTGCCGCCGGACATTGTCCGGCGCAACACCAAACCGGTCTGGCGGGCTGAGCCAATCCCGCAGGCAAATTCAGCCCTTACCGGATGGCTCAGCCCCCTACTCATTGGAATTGGATATTCAACTTTCAGGGGCTACTGCGCCAGACTTCAGTCTTTAAAGTGATTGACTTAGCGCCTGGCACACTCAATTTATTTAGGTAGCGGGCCTAATTGCACCCCATCAGGATAATACTTCCAGCCATCGCGAATTTTGACATTTTCATCCCACGGAAGTTTGTATTCGCCATTGGCAAGATCGCGCACCCAGGTCAGGTAATTCTCGCGTTCGCCTCCCGGTTTGCCGACATAGCCCCGGCAGCCAAGGTTGAAAATATTGTTTTCCAACGCCCAGTTTTCACGCGCTTTATCCACCAGGCACGGGAACAGCTCTGCGGTAACAATTTCCCATGGGTTGCGGTGCCCCTGCTGAATGACGTTACCGTCATAATTGCAGACCGTACCCTCTCCGAAGTAATAAAAGACATCGTCATAACCGGCCAGATTCACCGAAACGGTATACATCAGGTTTTGCCAGGCATTCGTCCGGTTGGTCCAGATCCACTGATCGTTCACCTGCGTGGAATAGCCCGAAATACGGATATAGACATTGCAGCCTTTATAAGCAGCCTCACGCGCCAGTTCCGGGAACATGCCGTCATGGCATATGCAGACGGCGAGTTTAGAACCTTTAGGCCCATCGCATACCGGCATTCCCATATTTCCCGGCATCCAGGGCTCAATCGGAACCCATGGTTGCAGCTTGCGGTAATGCAGAGCGATATCGCCTCGATCGTTAATGATAATAGCGGTGTTGTACGGTGGAAGAGACGGGTCTTCATTGCGTTCCATTAAGGAAAATACCCCCCAGATGCCGTTGCGGATACAGGCCTCTTTGAACTGACCAATCTCCGGGCTATCGAGAGTGAGTAACATCTCGTCATAGGTCCAGATTTTAGTATTCAGTCCCTGGGTTGAATATTCCGGGAAGACGATAACATCAAGTCCCGGATATCCGGCTTTGGTGGAGTCAACGGCCTTACAAATCTTATCGACCTGTATCTGGATATCCTCCGGTCCTTTAATAACGGGAACGGGGTATTGGATGGCGGCAATTAATAACGCTTCATCCCAGGAGCTTACACTTCCGGTGCTACCCATAGCAGACCTCTCGTAGTTAAGTTGGTGATATAAATTTAAACCGACAGATATGACGCAATTTGTTCTTCATCAGCACCAGAACGCGCCTGTTGATGAACAATATTGCCTTTCTCAATAACAACAATTTTATCTGACACATCGAGTACAAAGCTTAAAACCTGCTCGGAAACTAATATGGTCAACCCTTCTGCATCACGAATCTTATGTAATATTTTTGCCATTTCTTTAATAATTGACGGTTGAATTCCCTCCGTTGGTTCATCCAGCAAAAGTAATTTGGGTTTACCGGCGAGAGCTCTGGCCATAACGAGCTGCTGCTGCTGACCACCGGAAAGATTTCCCGCCATCCGTTTGCGCATTTCTTTCAGCACAGGGAAATAGTCATACAGGTATTCAGGAACCTGTAACGAACGGGATTGGCGAATCCCCGTTTTTATATTTTCTTCAACCGTCATGGTTGAAAATACCATTCGCCCCTGCGGGACAAAGCCAATGCCATGCTGAACGCGCTGGTAACTAAGCAAGCCGGTAATATTTGTACCGGCAAACTCTAACTCACCGGCACAGGACGGTATCATACCAATCAGTGATTTCATCAGCGTGGTTTTACCCATACCATTGCGCCCTACCAGAGCGACGATTTCACCCTCTGCTAACGTCAGATTCAGTCCACTGATGACCTGGCTCTGACCATATGCGACAGCATAATCAGAAATTTTCAGCATCCGTGTCTCCTTAATGACCAAGATAAACGTCAATAACCCGAGGGTCGTTTTTGACTTTATTGATGCTACCTTCCGACAATACTTTTCCCTGGTGCATGACGGTGACATGATCGGCAATGTCTTCGACGAACTGCATGTCGTGTTCAATCACCAGTACAGAACGTCCCCCGGCAATTTTGCGCAGGAGCTGCGCGGTTTTTTGGCGTTCGGCGACAGACATGCCTGCCACGGGTTCGTCCAGCATCATGAGCTTAGGATCTTGTATTAGTAGCATCCCTATTTCTAACCACTGCTTTTGCCCATGGCTGAGAAGGTCAGCCTGCGTATGTAGGTAATCGGCAAGGAAAATTTCGCCAGCAACCTGTTCGACCGCAGCGATTATTTCTGGCGTGCGACGAAAGAACATGGCGCCCAACGCGGTTCTGGCTTTGGGATAAGATAACTCGAGATTTTCAAATACCGTTAAGTTCTCATAGATTGATGGATTCTGGAATTTACGCCCAACCCCTTCATGAACAATTTTATTTTCCCGAAGTTTACTCAGTTCCTTATTGCGAAATTTGATGCTGCCGCTGGTTAGCTTTGTTTTCCCGCAAATGAGATCAAGCACTGTTGTCTTACCCGCGCCATTTGGGCCAATAATAACGTAAATCTGCCCCTCATCGATGTACATTGAAAAATCATCGACGGCTTTGAAGCCATTAAATGAAACGGTTAATCCCTCTACCGCTAAAATTATTTCTTTTATCGGATTTTTCATTTCAGCACTCCGGTGTTTACTCTGGGTTTGGTCATACTCTTTTTGCGCAGCAGCGACATCACGATCGGGTGAATATATTGCTGATAAAGCCCTGCCAGTCCTTTCGGGAAAATCAGCACGACGGCAATAAAGAGCAGGCCCATGGCAATCGTCCAGAGTTCAGGAAAAGACTCGGAAATACTGCTCTTGGCGGCATTGACGATAAGGGCGCCATATACTGCCCCCAGCAAAGAACCTCGCCCGCCCACGGCACAGAAAACGACCATTTCAATTGAAGCAACAGTGCCAATAAACCCTGGCGACATGAACCCTACTTGCAGAGTGAACATCGCGCCACCGATCGCCGAAAACAGAGCGCTAATGCAGAAAACCACCGTTTTGATATTCGCGACATCATAACCAGAGAAACGAACGCGGTCTTCCTTATCGCGAATGGCAACCATCAGTCGGCCGAGCTTGCTATTCACAATAAAATAGCCCGCGCTCACAACCAGCATCAGTAAAACAGCATTAATAAAGTAGAGGATATAGCGTGCAGAATCAGTACGGATATCCCAACCTAAAAGCGTGCGTAAATCCGTGATGCCGTTAATTCCCCCGGTGTAACCCTGTTGTCCGATAATAAGAATCGTCAGGATCGCGGAGATAGCCTGGGTGATAATAGCGAAGTACACCCCGCCAACGCGGCGTTTAAACATTGCGCTGCCGAGAATCCATGCGCAAATAGTGGGCACGATTAAAATAGCCAGAATTGTCAGACTAAAAGAATGGAATGGCTGCCAGAACGAGGGCAAAGCGGTTAGCTGATTCCAGTCCATAAAATCCGGGATGCCCGGGGTGGTTTGCATTTTTGTTTCCGCTGGCGAGGAAGCTTCCAGCTTGAGAAACATGGCCATACAATAACCGCCGAGGCCAAAAAAGATGCCCTGCCCCAGGCTCAGAATACCGCTGTAGCCCCAACAAAGTACCAGCCCGACGGCAACAAATGCATAAGTCAGGTATTTACCGATCAGGTTTAAACGGAAAAGATCCAGGGTTAGCGGCATGACGATAAAAATAAGGCCTATCACCAGGGCAATACCCAGTAGCGGATAATTTTGCATGCGTTTCATCATAAACTCCTAGAGGCGGACCCGGTTGGCGAAAAGACCTTGCGGACGCAATAGCAGAATGCCGACCACGATCAGTAGCGTAATCACCTTCGCCATTGAACCGCTCAGGAAAAACTCCAGCGTGGATTGCGATTGTGAAATGGCAAATGCGGAGGCGAGCGTGCCGAGCAAACTTTGCGCGCCGCCAAACACCACCACCAGGAAGGTGTCAACGATATACTGCTGGCCAGCCGTTGGACCTGTTGAGCCGATCATGGTAAAGGCGCTTCCGGCGATCCCGGCGATGCCGCACCCAAGTGCGAAGGTTCGACTATCGACCTGAGCCGTATTAATACCCACCGCGCTGGCCATCTGGCGGTTAAGTACCACCGCGCGGACTTTTATTCCCCAGGCGGAGAAATAAATCAGCCAGGCCGTAAAAGCGGTAATAACTACGGTCAGCAGCAGAACAAATACCCCATTAACAGGAATATCAATATTGTCGGCAAACTGATACGACCCCATTAGCCATGAAGGTAAGTCAACGCCGACTTCGCGGGGACCAAATAGCGAACGATAGCACTGCTGTAGAATCAGGCTCAGACCCCATGTCGCCAGCAGCGTGTCGAGGGGGCGTTTATACAGATGCCGTATCAGGATTTTCTCAACGAGCGTACCCAGCAAGGCGGTACACAGGAAAGCAAGGGCAATGGCAACAAAGAAGTAGATGCCGAAGATTGAAGGCAGATAAGCGCTGAAAAACTTACCGGTCAACCATGTGACATAAGCACCCAGGATCATGAACTCGCCATGAGCCATATTAATCACGCCCATCTGGCCAAAAATAATAGCGAGTCCAAGCGACATCAGAACAAACACGGCGAACAGGCTGAGCCCCGAAAACCCCTGCATGACAAAAATGGAAGCCAAATCGGCGAAGTTATAATCGCTGAACATGGAAGTATCCTCGGTGAAGTCAAAGACCCCCCACGCTATATGGGGGGAAGCGTCGGTTAGTCTTTCGGGAATGGGTTCGGTTCGATAAGTTCTGGCGTCTGATAAATCACGTCGTACTGCCCATCCGCACGAGCGCGACCGATAACCGTTTTGGACCACAGATGATGGTTATCATGGATGCGTACATACCCTTCCGGCGCATCTTTGAACTCAATACCGGGCGAGGCCTTACGAATTTTGTCCACGTCGAACGAGCCAGCTTTCTCAACCGCCGCTTTCCATAACCATGGGCCAAGATAGGCCGCCTGAGTGACATCGCCGATAACCATGTCATTACCCCAGCGCTTTTTAAATGCGGCGACAAAGCTTTTATTTTCCGGATTATCCATACTCTGGAAATACTTCATCGAGGCATAGGCGCCGACGATATTTTCGCCGCCAATACCGCGGATCTCATCTTCCGTGACGGAGATGGTCAGCAGCAGCGGTTTCTCCTGCGTCATATCGATCCCCGCCGCCTTCAATTGCTTATAGAAGGCCACATTCGAACCGCCGACAACAATGGCATAGATAACATCAGGCTTCTTGAGTTTTATTTTGTTAATAACCGAATTGAACTGCGTATTACCGAGTGGGTAATAATCTTCGCCAACGACTTTCAGCCCCAGCTTTTCAATATGGTGACGGGCGATTTTGTTTGCAGTACGCGGCCAAATATAATCAGAGCCAAGCAGGTAGAAGGTTTTTGCATGTTTATTTTTAACTACCCAATCAATGCCGGAGATTATCTGTTGAGTAGCTTCCTGTCCGGTATAAATAACGTTTGGCGATTGCTCAAGCCCTTCGTAAAAGGTTGGGTAATAGAGCATGCCGTTATATTGCTCAAGTACCGGCAGCATGGCTTTGCGGGAAGCCGAAGTCCAGCCACCGAAGATAGCGGCGACCTTATCACTGACCAGTAACTTACGCGCTTTTTCTGCAAAGGTCGGCCAGTCGCTGGCCCCGTCTTCCTGTACATATTCAATTTTTCTCCCCAGTACCCCTCCGGCAGCGTTAATCTGCTCAATAGCCAGCTTTTCAGCCTGAATCGAGCCGGTTTCACTGATGGCCATCGTGCCTGTGGATGAATGCAGTATCCCGACCTTGACGCTATTGTCGGTGACCGCCAGGCCCGTGGTATTAACCACTGACGTCGCCGGGGCGGCGATGGCCGTATTAGCTGCCATCATCAGGCCGGCAATCGCCAAAAGTTTCGCTTTGAGGCACGCCTGGTGAAACCGGCCTGGGCTCGGGATTTTCATATTGCTATGTGGCTGGGGTAAATCACGAATGTTCATGGTAGCCCTCATAATCGTTATGGTTCATCTCAACTGGGGCTATCATGCGAGAGAGTCCAGCAATCCAACAATGCGCGAGGTAACGCAGCGGCTACGTCATTTAACGTATTGGTTAATTCTCATAATCAAGACATGCTCACGTGCGCGATAACAAGAAAATACTAAGACGCGCCTGTGGTTAAGTTCAGCATTTTTATCATTTCAGGAGCAGTGAATGACCGTTCAGCAAAAGGCGTTTAAATCGCGCAGACGCTACAACCAGTGGGTGACCAATCAGACTCTCGAGGATTTTGCGCTCCGCTATACGCCGGTCTCGGCACGACGCTGGAGCGCAAAGCGAGTTGTTATGACAGCGCTCAGCGCAATTACCTTTTTGGCGCTTGAAGCCATTGGCGGCGCGCTGACGTTAACCTATGGATTTAATTATGTGGTGGTGGCGGTTATCTTAGTTAGCATTATTATCTTTGCGCTATCAATGCCGATTGCCATTAATGCCGCAAAAAACGGCCTGGATATTGATTTGCTGACCCGCGGCGCCGGATTTGGCTACCTTGGTTCCACGGTGACCTCGTTAATCTATGCTTCTTTCACCTTTATATTTTTCGCCCTGGAAGCCGCTATTATGGCGATGGCGCTTAATATGCTGTTTGGCCTGCCATTGCACTTTGGTTATCTGATTGGTTCCGTTGTTGTTATTCCCCTCGTCACCTGGGGGTTCACTTTTATTTCCCGTTTTCAGCAGTTCACCCAGTTTTGCTGGCTGGCGCTACAGCTATTACCCTTTATTTTCATTTTAATACGTGAACATCATGTGCTGCAAAACTGGATCGACTTCCCTGGTTTTATTACAGCCCGCGATGGTTCTTTCGATTTCCTTCAGCTCGGCGCCGTCTGTTCCGTACTGCTCTCACTGGTAAGTCAAGTGGGAGAGCAGGTCGATCAGGTTCGTTTTTTACCAAAGCCACAACATCCGGCCCGCTGGAGATGGTATGGCGCAGTAATTGCCGCAGGTCCGGGGTGGGTTGTCATCGGCGCCATCAAGATCCTGCTCGGCTCCTTCCTCGCCGTGCTGGCGTTTAATTACGGACTCGGCGCGGAACTGGCCAGCGAACCCACCCATATGTATCTGGTGGCATTTAGCTATGTCACCCATTCATCATCAACGCTACTGGCATTAACCGGTATTTTTGTGGTGCTCTCCCAGCTCAAAATTAACGTCACCAATGCATATGCCGGCTCGATCGCATGGTCTAATTTTTTCCTGCGCCTGACCCATCGTCATCCAGGGCGCGTCGTGTGGCTGTTTTTTAATGTCGGTATTGCTCTGTTATTGATGGAACTTGGCGTTTATCGCGTATTTGAGGATATCCTGGGCATTTATGCGGTGGCGGCCACATCCTGGCTTGGCAGCGTGGTTGCCGATCTCACGTTAAATAAGTGGCTTAAATTACGACCAGCGGAAATAGAGTTTCGCCGGGCCTATCTCTACGATATCAATCCTGTCGGCATCGGTTCGATGACGCTCGCCATGCTCTGCGGTCTCTCAGCCTGGATGGGATGGCTTGGTCATCCTCTACAGGTTTTTGCCTCAATGTTATCGTTGTGTCTGACGTTTATCACCGCCCCCTTCATCGCCTGGCTGACTCGCGGACGTTACTATTTTTCCCGGACGCCGGTGCAGGTCACGGCAACGGAATGCTGTGTCTGCGGTAATTATTTTGAAAAACCAGAGATGAGCTATTGTCCTTTTTATCAGGGCAGTATTTGCTCACTATGTTGTTCTCTCGATGTCCAGTGCAACGATACTTGCAAACCTCATGCGCGCTATACGGAACAGGCTTCAAAGCTTATCGGGATATTTATTAAAGAAAAATCATTACGCAAAATTGATCCCAGAGTGTGGAGTTTTATCAGCATTTTGCTGTTATTCAGTTCCGTCATCGGTCTGCTTTTGATGCTGGTTTTCGCTCAGATGCGCGATGAATTCGGCAGCGAGCAGGACCTTCTCGCCGCGGCGTTATGGAAAGTTTTTTTTATCCTGCTTATCGTAACCGGCGTCACCACCTGGCTATTTGTCCTGACAAATAAAAGTCGCCAGATTGCGCAAGAGGAATTGCGCCTGCAAAGCGACCGTCTGATGAAAGAAATTATTGCCCATGAAGCGACGGACCGGCAATTGCAGCAGGCAAAGGAAGATGCCGACGATGCTAATCAGGCCAAAAGCCGCTATCTCACCGGCATTACTCATGAACTCAGAACGCCGCTCAATGCGATGCTGGGTTATGCGCAATTACTCGAACGTGCTGATGATATCCCCCCAGCCCGGCAGCGCGGTATCGGTATTATGCGCAGAAGCGGCGAGCATCTGGCTAATCTAATTGAGGGATTACTGGATATTTCGAAAATTGAAGCGGGAAAATTAGAAATATATCGTGAAGAAGTGCGCATTGGCGATTTGGTGCAGCAACTGGTCGCCATGTTTGAACAACAGGCCAGCGATAAAGGACTGACATTTCACTACAACGCCCCACACTGGCTGCCCGAGGCGGTGATGACGGATGAGAAACGCCTCCGGCAAATTCTTATCAATCTGCTTTCTAATGCGGTTAAGTTCACGGACAGAGGCAGTGTAACCCTCGATTTCCAGTATCGTAGCGAGGTGGCGTTTTTCTCGGTTCACGATACCGGCATCGGCATCGCCCCTGAGAACCTGGAACGCATCTTTAAGCCTTTCGAACGCGTATCCGGCGATAGTCGTCGGATCGGGACGGGCCTTGGGCTGACGATTACCCGGCTTCTGACTTATATCATGGGTGGCGATCTCCAGGTGGAAAGCATCCGTGGCGAAGGCACAACGTTTAAACTCACCCTGATGCTGCCAAGCTATAGCGGGGATGCCTACCAACCCGCCGAGCCTGCGGTAATCACCGGATATCCAGGCAAGCGACACACCCTGCTGGTAGTTGACGATGATGAATCCCATCGGCAGCTGATGATGGATTTACTCACGCCCATAGGCTTCACGCTGCTAACAGCCGAAAATGGTCATGTCGCGCTACATTTAGCCCGGCAAAATCATATCGACCTTCTTCTTCTGGATGTTGCAATGCCTGAAATGTCGGGGTGGGAAGTGCTACGTCAGTTACGTAATAAGGGACAATTAGCGCCGGTAATTATGATTTCTGCGGAAGCGGATGAGGGTAAATGCCGCCATTTCACTGGCGAAGGGGAAGTTCGCTACCTGGTTAAACCGCTGCGTTTCCCTTTACTACTGGAGAACATCGGTGAAATATTGCATCTCCAGTGGCGCACGGAATGTCAGCCGCCAAAGCAGCCGGAAATACATGAACCACGCTCGCAGCTTACCCGTGTCCAGATTGAGTCGTTAAAAGAGATGGCCAGATTGGGTTATGTGAGAGGGTTTCGTGAACTGCTGGACAAACATATTTCCGCTAACCAGATCAGCAAAGCCGAGGGCGAAAAATTTGCCGAGTTGCTGAGGCGCTTTCGATTCAAAGAGATAGTCGAGAGTCTTGAACGCCCGGAGGGAGAGAAAAATGGCAATAGCAAAGCCGACGGTACTTATCGTCGATGATGATATCAACACGGTAAGTATGTTGAATGACACGCTTGATGAAGCCGGTTTTACCGTTCTGGTCGCTCTGGAGGGTAATCAAGCCCTTTCGATAACCAGCCAGATAACCCCGGATATCATTCTGCTTGATGCCGTAATGCCGCATCTGGATGGGTTTTCAACCAGTAAGCGCCTGCGGCAAAATCCGGGGCTGCGGCATACCCCGATTATTTTCATGACAGGCCTGAGTGATACGCAGAATATCGTTGATGCATTTGATGCCGGGGTGGTCGATTACGTAATTAAGCCGATACGCACGGAAGAGCTGGTTGTCAGAATGCGTACCCACTTGCGGAACTCAAAATTAACGGTCAGTGCCTATAGCGCGATGGATTCCGTTGGCCAGACCTTATGTGTTTTTAGCAAAGAGGGGCAACTACGCTGGGCCACGCCCAATGCATGGCAACTGATGAAAAACTTCAGCGATACCGGGTATGAACCCAATAAAAAAATAGTAAACCGGATCATCGGTTGGCTGAACAATACGGAAGGTTTAAAAATACCCTTAGATCTTTCATCGCAAGGCATCGCTCTGAAATTCTATCTTTCACGCCGGACCGCTGAAGGAGAAAGTTTGCTACGTATTGAAGAGATCAAAGGACATGAAGAAGTCGAAGCGGTGAAACGCCTGAAAAACAACCTAGGGCTGACGCAACGAGAAGCCGAAGTCCTCCTGTGGATTGCCAGGGGAAAAACAAACCGCGAAATTGGCGATATTTTAAACCTTAGCCCCAGAACCGTGAATAAACACCTTGAAATTGTATTTCCAAAGCTGAGTGTGGACAATCGCACCGCAGCGGCAGCGTTGGCAATAAATTCGCTATATGCCAGGGAGAAAATGTAGCGACAATGAGGCGTATTCGCGCAGACCTGCCCTGACATTTTTATCAGGCAGAACTGGCACCCTCATGTCCACGTCTCCGTCACCTGTGGCGGTATCGATGAGCACGGGAAGTGGAAGAAAATCAGCTTCCGTAAGGATGCCATGCGCGCCCGCTGGATGTGGAATATCCGCCAGCTTCTGCTGAGCGTCTGGTTCGAAGGCGTGGCCCTGCCGCCGTCCCTGTCACATATCACCACCGAATCACAATGGCGCAGTCTGATACTGACGGCCGGAGGCGACTACTGGCACGTCTACATGTCAAAAAAGACGGACGGTGGCAAAAACACCGTGAAATACCTGGGGCGTTACCTGAAAAAGCCGCCGATAGCGGGCTCCCGGCTGGCGCACTACGCCGGAAGTGCCACGCTGAGCTTTCGCTACCACGACCACAACACGGGCGAGCTGGCCACAGAGACGCTGACGCAGAGGGACATCGTGGCGCGCCTGAAACAGCACATCCCGGAGAAGTTCTTCCGTAAGCGTACAGCTAGTGACCTGCTCCCCGTTGATTAGTACACCCCGA
>NZ_KV792576.1:1232-101443 GCF_001808265.1 Klebsiella sp. HMSC16A12 | reverse complement strand
GGAGGCGCATTATAGGGAGTAATTCTGAGGTGGCAAGGGGAAATGCAAAAAAAGTTTTCAACCGTCTCTTTTTTCAACAATGCGGCGAGGAATGTCGCAAAAAACCGCCGTTTTGCCGTTTTAACCGACGAAACGGGGCGCCTGGTGGCATACTGTTAGAGTAGAGGAAAGAAAGGAACGGCATTTATGTCTTTAAGCGCACAGCAACTGGCGGCACAAAAGAACATTTCCTGGGTACTGGCCGAAAAGCTCGCCCAAAAAATACTGACTGGCGAATATCAGCCGGAAAGCATTCTTCCCGGCGAAATGGAGTTGGGGGAGCAGTTCGGCGTCAGCCGTACCGCCGTCCGCGAAGCGGTGAAGACGCTTACTGCAAAAGGCATGCTGCTGCCCCGCCCTCGCATTGGCACCCGGGTGATGCCGCGCAGCAGCTGGAATTTCCTTGATAAGGAACTGCTCTCCTGGTGGCTAACAGAAGATAACTTCGAAGAGGTGGTAAGCCACTTTCTCGTCATGCGCAGCAGCCTGGAGCCACAGGCCTGCTTTCTCGCCGCCGCCAACGGCACCGCCGGGCAAAAAGCGCAGCTCAATACATTAATGGAAGAGATGATTGCTCTGAAACGCCATTTTCAGCGCGAACGCTGGATAGAAGTCGATATGGCCTGGCATGAACATATCTATGAAATGAGCGGTAATCCTTTCCTCAGCTCTTTCGCCTCGCTGTTTCATTCGGTCTACCACACCTACTTCACGTCGATTACGCAAAATGAAGTGGTGAAGCTCGATCTCCACCAGGCGATTGTCGATGCCATTCTTAACAGTGATGCGCCGGGGGCGTTGCTCGCCTGCCAGGCATTGTTGAACGCCCCACACCACGTAAATCAATAACAAGGATTTGGCATGAGCGGAAAAAAAGGGCGCAGCATGGCTGGCCTGCCGTGGATCGCGGCGATGGCCTTCTTTATGCAGGCGCTGGATGCCACCATTCTTAACACCGCCCTCCCGGCTATCGCCCACAGTCTTAATCGTTCTCCCTTAGCGATGCAGTCGGCCATTATCAGCTATACGCTGACGGTGGCGATGCTGATCCCGGTCAGCGGCTGGCTGGCCGATCGCTTCGGCACGCGCCGGGTCTTTATCATCGCCGTTAGCCTGTTCACCCTCGGTTCCCTCGCCTGCGCCCTCTCCAGTTCCTTAACGGAACTGGTCATTTTTCGCGTAATTCAGGGGATCGGTGGGGCGATGATGATGCCGGTGGCGAGGCTGGCCCTGCTGCGTGCCTACCCCCGCAGCGAACTGTTGCCGGTCCTGAACTTTGTCACCATGCCGGGATTGGTGGGGCCGATTCTGGGCCCGGTACTCGGCGGGGTATTTGTTACCTGGGCCAGCTGGCATTGGATTTTCCTGATAAACATTCCGATCGGCGTAATTGGCATTCTGTACGCCCGTAAATACATGCCAAATTTCACAACGCCGCGCCGACGCTTCGATATAGGCGGTTTTCTGTTATTTGGCTTAAGTCTGGTGTTATTTTCCAGCGGTATTGAACTGTTTGGGGAAAAAATCGTGGCGACATGGCAGGCGCTGGCCGTGATTGCCGTCAGTCTGTTACTGCTCGTGGCCTATGTGCGTCACGCGCGTCGCCATCCGACGCCGCTTATCTCGCTCTCTTTATTTAAGACCCATACGTTCTCGGTCGGCATTGCCGGCAACCTCGCCACGCGGTTGGGTACCGGCTGCGTACCGTTTCTGATGCCGCTGATGCTACAGGTTGGTTTCGGCTATCCGGCCATTATCGCCGGCTGTATGATCGCCCCCACCGCTATCGGCTCGATTATTGCGAAATCCACCGTTACCCAGGTGCTGCGCTGGTTTGGCTATCGTAAGACCCTGGTGGGGATCACCGTGTTTATTGGCCTTATGATCGCCCAGTTCTCGCTGCAGTCGCCAGAGATGCCGCTGTGGATGCTTCTTCTGCCGCTGTTCGTGCTGGGGATGGCGATGTCCACGCAGTTTACCGCCATGAATACCATTACCCTGGCCGATCTGACCGATGATAATGCCAGCAGCGGCAACAGCCTGCTGGCCGTCACCCAGCAGCTTTCAATTAGTCTCGGGGTGGCCATCAGCGCTGCGGTGCTACGCTTCTATGAAGGTTTTGATAATGCAAGCACGGTACAGCAGTTTCACTACACCTTTATAACCATGGGCGTGATAACCATTATATCGGCGCTGATGTTTATGCTGTTAAGAGCGAAGGATGGCCGCAACCTGATTAGCGAGCGGCATAAACGCTAAGCGGAACCGCGAACCACCAGCTCCGGCGTTAACTGAACGCGCTGCTGTTTTTGCTGCGGATCGGCCATGCGATGGATCAGTACGTCGATGGCCAGTTCCCCCAGCTCATCCTTTGGCTGGTGAATGGTGGTCAATGGCGGCGTCATATAACGTGCCAGCTCAATATCATCGTAGCCCACCAACGCCATATCCTGCGGAATCTGCAGCCCGGCCTGGTATAACGCCTGATAAGCGCCAACCGCCATCGCATCGTTACCGACAAACACCGCCTGCGGACGCTGCGGCAACGCCAGCAGCTGCTGCATCGCACTAAACCCGCCGCCAAACTCAAAATCACTGGTCACCACGTATCCTTCGGCAACCGGCAGGCCGCAGCGCGCCATCGCGGCATGATAGCCTTCAAGACGCAGGCGCGCCGGGGTTTTATCCAGCGGGCCGGCAATACAGGCAATGCGTGAATGCCCCTGGTCAATCAGATACTGGGTCGCCATATCGCCGCCGAGCAGCGAGTTATCCTGAATCAGATCGCTATCGCCATCAAAGGGGGCCCAGTCCATCATAACCGTCGGTACCGACGGATAGCGCTGCATGATTTCCGGGGAGGGCTGATGAGTCTCCGTGCACAGCAGGAGTAATCCATCGACGCGTTTTTGCATTAGCGTCTCCAGATTACGATTCATTCGCTGCTCATCACCTTCGGTATTGCAGAGCACGAGGCTATAACCCCGCTCAAAGCAGCTACGCTCCACGCCCCGCACCAGCTCCGAATAAAACGGATTGGTACTGGCGGTGATCAGCATGCCGATGGTACGGGTTTGATTGAGCTTGAGGCTACGCGCCAGCGCAGAGGGGGCGTAGTTGAGGCTTTTGATCGCAGCGTCAACTTTGGCGGTAATCGCCTCGCTGACAAAGCGGTCCTTATTGATGACGTGTGACACCGTCGATGTGGAAACGCCCGCGATGCGGGCCACATCTTTCATCGTAGCCAAGCATTACCCCTGTTGCGCTAAAAATTCATCGATCTCTGTGCGCCAAGGCACGGACGGCTGAGCGCCTTTGCGGGTTACGGCGATCGCCGCTGCGGCATGCGCAAAGCGAATCGCCTCCGGCAGGGCGGTCCCTTCCAGCAGCGCGGTCACCAGCGCGCCGTTAAAGGTATCACCGGCCGCGATAGTATCAATGGCCTGTACGCGAAACCCTGGGATCCGGCGGCTTTCGCCTTCGGCACTGAGCCAGACGCCGCGGCTGCCGAGGGTGATCATCACCGTACCAATGCCTTTGGCATGCAGCACGTTGGCGGCTTTTGCCGCATCTTCGTCACTCTCAACGCGAATACCGGTCAGCTTTTCCGCTTCGGTTTCGTTAGGGGTAATAATATCCACCAGCGCCAGCAGTTCATCCGGTAGTTCACGCGCTGGCGCGGGGTTCAGCACCACGGTGGTGTGATGGTGATGGGCGATTTTCGCCGCCGCTATGACGCTCTCCAGCGGCGACTCCAGCTGCATCAACAACGCCTGTGCGCTGGCGATACGCTCTTTTTCCGCCTCAACCTGGGAGACGGAAAGCGCCGCATTGGCGCCGGCATGAATACCGATGACATTCTCACCTTCGGCGTTAACGAAAATTAACGCCACCCCGGTCGCTTCCCCGGCAACCGCGCGCACGGGCGCCACGTCGATTTTATCGCTCGCCAGCTGACGACGGATGCGTTCACCGATATCGTCATCGCCGGTGCAGGCGATAAACGCGATATCCGCTCCGCTGCGCCCGGCGGCCACCGCCTGGTTGGCCCCTTTTCCACCGAACGCCACCTGATAATGGTGGCCGGTGACGGTTTCGCCCGGCGTCGGGAAAGCGTCAAGGTTAAGAATGTGATCGGCATTGATACTGCCAAGGACGACAAGTTTGCCTGCAGTTTTCATCATTTCTGTTCCCGGGAAAGCGCGCCACCGGGATCCGGTGGCGCATGCCCTGCTTTTCTTTTTTTATATTGTCCCTCGGACCGTTGCCAGTCCGAATCGCATATTACTGCTTAACGACCAGCTTCAGCTCAACCGGGTAGTTAGCCTCCACTTTTTCGCCCTTCAGTACCTTATCAGCAGTCTCAACGCCTTTCGCGCCGATCTGCTCCGGCAACTGTGCGACGGTCGCCGCCAGTTTGCCACTGTTTACTGCTTTTTCGCCATCCGGAGTGCCGTCAAATCCAACCACCATCACATCGGACTTGCCTGCGGTCTGCAGCGCGCGCAGGGCGCCCAGCGCCATTTCATCATTTTGCGCGAACACTGCCTGGACGTCAGGATGTGCGGTCAGCAGGTTCTGCATCACGTTCAGGCCTTTGGTGCGGTCGAAATCGGCCGGCTGGCTGGCCAGGACGTTGAATTTGTGCGCCGCCACGGCCTGTTTAAAGCCTTCGCCACGCTCGCGAGCCGCAGAAGTTCCGGCAATGCCCTGCAGCTCAATGACTTTTGCACTTTCACCCACTTTTTTCGCGATGTAATCGCCAGCCATTTTCCCACCCTGCACGTTGTCAGAGGCGATATGGCTCACAACATCGCCTTTTGTCGCCTGACGGTCGAGAGTGATGACCGGGATTTTCGCCTGGTTCGCCATCTTCACGGCGTTGCCGACGGCATCAGAGTCGGTGGGGTTGATCAGCAGCAGCTTGGTGCCGCGCACCGTTAAATCCTGGACGTTCGCCAGCTCTTTCGCCGGGTTGTTCTGGGAATCCAGCACCACCAGGTTGTAGCCCAGCTTGTCAGCTTCTTTTTGCGCGCCGTCTTTCAGCGACACGAAGAACGGGTTGTTGAGGGTAGAGATAACCAGAGCGATGGTGTCTTTGGCCATCGCGTTCGCGCTAACGGTCGCACTTAGCGCAACAGCAGAGACCAGGGTCGCCAGTTTTTTCATATTCATAGTTAAGATGTCCTGTAGAGTTCTCAGTTACTGCTTTTTGTTATCTACCAGTACCGCCAGCAAAATCACCACCGCTTTAACGATCATCTGGTAATAGGAAGAAACGCCTAAAAGATTAAGACCATTATTCAGGAAGCCAAGGATCAGCGCACCAATCAGCGTGCCGACAATGCGTCCTTTGCCACCAGCCAGGCTGGTGCCGCCGAGCACCACCGCCGCAATGGCGTCCAGCTCATAGCCCGTCCCCGCTGTCGGCTGCGCGGAGGAGAGACGCGCCACTTCGATGATCCCGGCCAGCGAAGCCAGCATTCCGCACAAGGCGTAAACGATAATTTTAACTTTATTGACGCTAATCCCGGACAGACGCGTCGCCGCTTCATTACCGCCCAGGGCATAAATATAACGGCCCAGGCGAGTATGGTGCAGCATGTACCAGGCCGCCAGGAAGACAATCGCCATGATCCATACCGGCGTCGGGATCCCCAGCGGACGCCCGATGCCAAACCAGCCAAACAGATCGGCATTATCGCTAAAGCCGGTATTGATCGGGCTGCCGTTGGTGTACACCATGGTTACGCCGCGCAGCAGCAGCATCATCACCAGGGTGGCGATGAAGGCCTGCACGCGGCCTCTCGCTACAATCACCCCGGTGACTGCGCCGATCGCCGCACCTAATGCGAGGGCAGCCGCGACCGCCACCAGCGCATTAACCTCAATGCCAACGATCGACGCTGCCACCGCACCGGTGAGCGCCAGCAGGGAGCCGACGGACAGATCGATCCCCGAGGTCAGTATGACCAGCGTCATCCCTACCGCCATAATGGCGTTAACGGAGGTTTGCTGCAGAATATTGAACAGGTTATTGACGGTAAAAAAGTTGGGGCTCATGGTCGATACCACCGCGATCAGCACCAGCAGGGCAATCAGCGATTTTTGCTCCATCAGCCACGCTTTTGTGAAATAGCGGCGACCAGAAACAGCCTGGGTTGTCATCTTTCTTACTCCTGATTCACACGGTTAAGCTTGCCCACAGCGGCAGCCATCAATACTTCCTGGGTGGCCTGCTCGCGTGTGAATTCACCGCCGAGATGCCCTTCGTGCATCACTATGATGCGATCGCTCATGCCCAACACTTCCGGCATCTCGGAGGAGACCAGAATGATGCTCAGGCCGTCGGCTTTGAACTGGTTGATGAGCTGGTAGATCTCTTTCTTCGCCCCGACGTCGACGCCGCGGGTCGGTTCATCGAGGATCAGCACCTTCGGCCGGGTCATCAGCCCGCGGGCGATGGCGACCTTTTGCTGGTTGCCGCCGGAGAGCAGGCCGATCGCCTGCTCCATGGACGGCGTTTTCACGTTAAACAGGCGGATGAAATCACTCACCGCCTGCTGTTCATCTTTATGCTTAAGACTACCGCCCGCCCGGCTGAAATAGCGCAGCGCCGTCAGGGACATGTTTTCTTTTACCGACATCCCGAGAACCAGACCATCGCGCTTACGGTCTTCGGAGATATAGACAATGCCGTTCGCCAGACCATCCTGCGGCGAACGGGTCACCACTTCGCGGCCATCGAGCGTCACGGAACCGCTGCTGCGCGGCAGCGCGCCGTACAGCACTTTCATCAGTTCGGTCCGCCCGGCGCCCATCAGCCCGGCAACGCCGAGGATCTCCCCCTGGCGCAGGGTAAAGGTCACGTTATCCACCCCCGGGCCGCAGAGGTTGTCGACCTTCAGGCGCACCGCGCCGGGCGCCTTATCGAGGTGTGGATATTGGTCTTCCAGCTTACGGCCGACCATCATCTCGATAAGTCGGTCCTCATCCAGCGACGAGACCTCGCGCTCGGCGATAAACTGCCCGTCACGAAAGACCGTCACGTCGTCGCAAATCTCGAAGATCTCTTTCATACGGTGGGAGATATAGACGATACCGCGCCCCTGCGACTTCAGTTCGCGGATGACGCGGAACAGCGATTCGGTTTCGGTATCGGTCAGCGCATCGGTCGGTTCATCCATAATGATGACTTTCGATTCGAAGCTCAGCACTTTGGCGATCTCCACCATTTGCTGATCGCCAATCGATAGATCGCCCACCAGTTTCTGGCTGGTAAAGCGGAGATTCAGCTTTGCCAACAGCTTGTCGGCTTCGGCATACATCTGCTTCCAGTCGATTTTGCCAAAACGGTTAACGAACTCGCGGCCAAGGAAGATGTTCTCGGCGATCGTCAACTGAGGGATCAGGTTCAGTTCCTGATGGATAATGCCGATCCCAGCTTCCTGGGAGGATTTTGGGCCGTTAAAGGTCGTCTCTTTGCCTAACCACAGCAAAGAGCCGGCATCACGGGTGTAGATCCCGGTCAACACCTTCATCATAGTGGACTTGCCGGCGCCATTTTCCCCTACCAGCGCCATCACCCGGCCGGCATAGACATTCAACGCCGCGCCGGAGAGCGCCTTGACGCCAGGGAACGCTTTGTCGATCCCTTTCAGTTGCAATAAGGCTTCCATGACGGCGACCTCAGAACGTGACGCCGGCACAGAGAATGATATTCGCAAACGGGGAACACTCCCCGCTGCGAATTACCGCCTGACTGTCTGCGGTTTGTTTTTTGAACTGCTCATGGCTGGTGTAACGAATTTCAATGGTATTTCCCTGGTGCTGCTGCAGCTGCTCGAGGTGAGTGAGCAACGTCGCGTGGAGCTGCGGATTATGGGTTTTAATCTCTTCCGCGATGACAGCCGCTTCAACCTGCATTTCCGTCGTCACCACTTCCAGCACCTGCATAAATGAAGGTACGCCCTGAGTCAGCGCCATATCAATGCGCGTGCTGCTGCGGGGAACCGGTAATCCGGCATCGCAGACCACCAGCGTATCGGTGTGGCCCAGGCGGGAAATGACCGCGGAAATATCAGCGTTAAGTACGGTGCCTTTTTTCATTTTTTCTCTTTTGCTCCACTAGCGAAACGTTTCGCTAAAATAATTATTATCAATGCGTGAGCAGAAAACCATCACCAGAAGAGAGAAATGTGATCGCCATCGAAACGTTTCGCGAGGCAGCGACAGGACATAACAACCGGAGTGAGAAACAAAAAGCCCTTCGCAATGGAAGGGCTTTTTTGACATCAGATTTCGACCTGGGTACCGAGCTCGATAACCCGGTTTGGCGGGATCTCAAACTGATCCGGCGCCCGCAGGGCGTTACGCTGCAGCAGCAGATAAAGCTTGCCGCGCAGGCGCAGATACCATGGCCGTTTGCCGATAATCAGCGACTCATGCGACATAAAGAACGAGGTCTCCATCATCCGGCAGCTGAGTCCTTCCAGGCCACAGCGGTGGAACACCTCTTCAACGTTAGGCGTTTCCCGCCAGCCGTAGCTGGCCACCACCCGCCAGAAGGACGGTGACAGCTGCTCAATCTGCACCCGGCGAACGTTATGCACGTAAGGCGCATCTTCGGTACGCAGGGTCAGGAGGATCACTCGCTCATGCAGCACCTTGTTGTGCTTCAGGTTATGCAGCAGGGCAAACGGGATCACGTTCAGGGCGCGGGACATATACACCGCAGTACCCGGCACACGCACTGGCGGTGACTTCTCCAGCGAAGAGATCATCGCTTCCAGCGAGTTGCCATGTTCGTGCATCCGGCGCAGCAGGCGGAAACGCTCGCTCTTCCAGGTCGTCATCACCGTAAACATGACCATCCCCAGGGACAACGGTAGCCAGCCGCCGGAGACAATCTTATCGAGGTTCGCCGAGAACAGCGGAATATCAATGCACAGGAAGGCCACCAGCATCAGACCGACAAACAGCTTGTTCCAGTGCCAGTTTTTGCGCGCCACGGTCGCCGACAGAATGGAGGTCAGCACCATGGTGCCCGTTACGGCGATACCATACGCCGCCGCCAGGTTAGACGAATGCTCAAAGCTGACGATAACGATGACCACAGAAACGTACAGCAGCCAGTTAATGAACGGAATGTAAATCTGCCCGGACTCCATTTCCGAGGTATGGATAATGCGCATCGGCGACAGATAGCCCAGACGCACTGCCTGACGGGTCAGGGAGAAGACCCCGGAAATCACTGCCTGGGAGGCGATAACCGTCGCCAGCGTGGCGATAATCAGCATCGGGATCAGCGCCCACTCAGGCGCCAGCAGGAAGAACGGGTTTTTAATCGCTTCCGGGTGCTTCAGCAGCAGCGCGCCCTGGCCAAAATAGTTCAGCACCAACGAGGGCAGCACGACGGAGAACCAGGCAACGCGGATCGGCAGTTTGCCGAAGTGGCCCATATCGGCGTACAGCGCTTCCACCCCGGTAATCGACAGCACCACCGCGCCAAGCGCAATAAAGGAAACGGTCTTGTATTGCAGGAAGAATTGCACAGCCCAGTAGGGGTTCAGCGCCTGCAGAACTTCCGGATTAGCGTAAATGCTTCGCGCGCCCAGCACCGCCAGCAACAGGAACCAGATCAGCATAATCGGCGCAAACAGCTTGCCGACCATGCCAGTCCCGTGCTTCTGGATCACAAACAGCAGGGTGAGCACGATAATGGAGATAGGGACAATCCAGGTATCGAGCTGCGGGGCGATAATTTCTAACCCCTCTATCGCCGACATTACCGAAATCGCCGGGGTAATCACCACTTCGCCATAGAAGAAACTGCCGCCGATAAGGCCGAGGATCACCAGCACGGAGGTCATTCTGGCCGAAGTATTACGTCCGGCCAGCGACATCAGCGTTAAGATCCCGCCTTCCCCGGCGTTATCCGCCCGCATCACGAAGGTGATGTATTTAATCGATACGGTAAAGATTAACAGCCAGAAAATCAGCGACAAAAAGCCAAAAACGGCATCGCGCTCTACGCCAAAGCCAAACTGACCTGACAGGCATTCGCGCAGGGTATACAGTGGACTGGTACCGATATCGCCGTACACCACGCCGATGGCCGCCAGCGTTAACGCCGGCAACGATTGTTTATTATCAGTGCTCATAGACTAGTCTTTTCGTTTATAAAACAAATGTGTGCCTAGTCCCTTGGCCCACAAAAAGCGCACAGTATGCACGATTATTTGTGAAATCGTACCCCTAACAGACACCATATTAACCTGGCTCAAAAAAAATAAATCGATTCTTCAGGCTATTACCGCCCCGGCTCTAACATCTATACTCGTCCCAATAACGATACATGACAAAGCACGCAACTCAATTATGGCTCAAACACATTTACTGGCTGAAAGAATTTCCCGGCTCAGCGCGGCACTCGAAAAAGGACTCTTTGAACGCAGCCACGCGATACGCCTCTGCCTGCTGGCGGCGCTCAGCGGCGAGAGCGTTTTTTTGCTTGGTCCACCGGGGATCGCCAAAAGCCTGATTGCCCGCCGCCTCAAATTCGCCTTCCAGCAGGCGCGCGCTTTTGAATACCTGATGACCCGCTTCTCCACCCCGGAAGAGGTTTTTGGGCCACTGTCCATTCAGGCGCTGAAAGATGAAGGCCGTTACGAACGTTTAACCGCCGGCTACCTGCCGGAAGCGGAAATCGTGTTTCTCGATGAAATATGGAAAGCAGGTCCGGCTATCCTCAACACCCTACTGACGGCGATTAACGAACGTCACTTCCGCAATGGCGCGCATGAAGAGAAAATCCCAATGCGCCTGCTGGTGGCCGCGTCGAACGAACTCCCGGAAGCCGACAGCAGCCTGGAAGCGCTGTATGACCGAATGCTGATCCGTCTATGGCTTGATAAAGTGCAGGATAAAGGTAATTTCCGTTCGATGCTGGTCAGCCAGCAGGATGAAAACAGCAATCCAGTGCCCAGCGCGCTGCAGGTGAGCGACGAGGAATTTACCCAATGGCAGCAGCAGATCGGCAATATTAAACTGCCGGACGCGGTGTTTGAGCTGATATTCCAGCTCCGCCAGCAGCTGGACGCCCTGCCAAATGCCCCCTACGTCTCGGATCGCCGCTGGAAAAAGGCTATTCGCCTGCTGCAGGCCAGCGCCTTCTTCAGCGGCCGCGACAGCATCGCGCCGATTGACCTTATCCTGCTGAAAGATTGTCTGTGGCACAATGTCGAAAGTATGAACCTGATGTCGCAGCAGCTGGAAACGCTCATGACCTGTCACGCCTGGCAACAGCAGGCGATGCTGACGCGGTTGGGGGCGATTGTGCAGCGACGCATTCAGATCCAACAACAGCAAAGCGACAAAACGGCGCTGAAGGTCACCCGCCTTGGCGGGATGTTTAGCCGCAAACCGCACTATGAACTGCCGGCTGAGATCCAGGGGACCACCCTGACGCTGCTGCTGCAGCAGCCGCTCAAACTTCACGATATGGAAGTGATCCACATTACTTTTGAACGCGAGGCGTTAGCCAACTGGCTGGAAAAGGGCGGCGAGATCCGCGGTAAGCTCAACGGGATCGGCTTTGCCCAACTACTCAATATGGATGTCGACACCAGCCAGCATCTGGTCGTCCGCGATGTGAGCCTGCAGGGCTCACGCCTCGCGCTGCCCGGCAGCGCAGCGCAGGAGAATATGCCGGCGGAAATTCGCCAGCAGCTGGAAGCGCTGGATGATGAGTGGCACCAGCAACACAACCGCTTCAGCGAGCAGCAAAAGTGCCTGTTTATCCCGGTCGAATGGCTGGGAAGAATCGAAGCCAGCCTGCAGGACGTCGGCGCGCAGATTAAACAGGCGAAGCAGCCATGACGCTCGATATGCTGAATGTCATGCTGGCAGTCAGCGAAGAGGGAATGATCGAGGAGATGCTGCTGGCGCTGTTGGCCTCTCCTCAGCTGGCGGTGTTCTTTGAAAAATTTCCCCGCCTGAAAAACATCATCGCGGCGGATATTCCGCGCTGGCGGGAAGCCGTTCGCGCCCGCTTAAAAGAAGTTAACATCCCGCCGGATCTGGACGCCGAAGTGCAAACCTATCAGCAGGCTCAGCTGCTCTCTACCTCGCAGTTTATCGTCCAGCTCCCGCAAATTCTCGGCAAACTGCACCAGCTCCAGTCCCCTTTTTCCGCCCAGGCGCAGAAGCTGGTGGATGACAATGCCACCTTTACCCCGGCGCTGCATACGCTGTTTTTACAGCGCTGGCGCCTGAGCCTGGTGGTGCAAGCCACCAGCCTTAACCAGCAGCTGCTGGACGAGGAGCGCGACCAGTTGCTCAGTGAGGTCCAGGAACGAATGACGCTCAGCGGTCAGCTCGATCCGGTGCTGGCGGAAAATGATACCGCCGCCGGACGCCTGTGGGATATGAGCGCCGGCGAACTAAAACGAGGCGACTACCAGCTGATCGTGCGCTATGGCGATTTTCTTAACCAGCAACCGGAGCTACTGCAACTGGCGGAACAGCTGGGGCGTTCAAGGGAAGCGAAATCCGTGCCGAAGAAAGATGCGCCGATGGAAACCTTCCGCAGCCTGGTACGCGAGCCGGCAACGGTGCCTGAACAGGTCGACGGCCTCCAGCAGAGCGACGACATTCTACGCCTGCTGCCGCCGGAGCTGGCGACGCTTGGCATCACGGAGCTGGAGTTTGAATTTTATCGCAAGCTGGTGGAGAAACAGCTGCTCACCTACCGGCTACACGGCGATGCCTGGCGCGAGAAAATTACCGAACGCCCGGTAACGCGGCAGGATTTTGATGAGCAACCGCGCGGGCCGTTCATTGTCTGCGTCGATACGTCAGGATCGATGGGCGGTTTTAACGAACAGTGCGCTAAGGCCTTTTGTCTGGCCCTGATGCGCATCGCGCTGGCCGATAACCGTCGCTGCTTCATTATGCTGTTCTCCAGCGAAGTGGTGCATTACGAGTTGACCAGCGAGAGCGGACTGGAGCAGGCGATCCGTTTCCTGAGCCAGCGTTTTCGCGGCGGCACCGATCTGGCCAGCTGTTTTCGCGCCATTATTGAACGTTTGCAAAACCCGCAGTGGGTGGATGCGGATGCCGTGGTGATCTCCGACTTTATTGCCCAACGGTTGCCGGATGAGGTGATTGCTCAAGTGGGGGAGTTACAGCGTAAGCATCAGCACCGTTTTCACGCGGTGGCGATGTCGGTTCACGGCAAACCCGGCATCATGCGCATCTTCGATCATATCTGGCGCTTTGACACCGGGCTGCGTAGCCGCCTGCTGCGACGCTGGCGGCGCTAATCGTTACAGCAGCGCGGAAACGCTTTCGCGAACCTGCGCTGGCCATACGCCGCACTGCACCTGACCAATATGGTCAAGCTGCAGCAACAGCATCGTCAAACGAGACTGGCCAATGCCGCCGCCGATAGTCTGCGGCATCTCGCCGCGCAGCAGCGCCTGGTGCCACTCCAGTTTCAGGCGATCTTCATCGCCGGTCAGCGCCAGCTGGCGCTTTAGCGCCTCGGCGTCAACGCGGATCCCCATCGAGGAGATCTCGAACGCATCCTCCAGCACCGGGTTCCACACCAGGATATCGCCGTTCAGGCCGGCAAAACCTTCAGAAACCTCAGTACTCCAGTCATCATAATCCGGCGCACGCACGTCGTGGCGCTTGCCATCAGCTAGTTTGCCGCCGATACCAATTAAGAAGACGGCGCCCAGCTCTTTGGCAATAGCCCGCTCACGACCTTTGGCATCAAGCTCCGGATAGCGGCTCAGCAGCTCCTGGCTGTGAACAAAATGGATCTGTTCCGGCAGGAATGGCGTCAGGCCAAACTCCTGGCTGACCGCCAGCTCGGTGGCTTTGATCCCGGCGTAGATCGCCTCGACGGTTGCCTTCAGGGTGCCGACGTGACGCTCTTCATCCCCCATCACGCGCTCCCAGTCCCACTGGTCAACATAGACGGAATGGATAGGCGTCAGACGGTCTTCATCGGGGCGAAGGGCTTTCATGTGCGTGTACAGCCCTTCGCCCGCGCTGAAGTCGTGTTGTCCCAGGGTTTGACGCTTCCACTTCGCCAGCGAATGAACCACTTCGAACTGGGCGTCGGGCAGTGTTTTCACTTTTACCTGAACCGCTTTCTCGCAGCCGGACAAGTTATCCTGCGTCCCATCGCCCACGCGGCTTAAGATTGGCGCCTGGACTTCAATCAGGCCAAGCTTCTCTTCCAGCTGACGGGAAAAGTGAGATTTAACGAAACTGATCTGGCGTTGTTTTGCGATATATGCGGTTTTCATTTTTATGACTCCTGCGTCCTGTTGCCATTGATTAAGCAACAAAACAGGGCGGCAATACAATAATCAATCAATAAAAAGGCGCATCAACTTTTAATTCATTAAAATATAGCGCTAAAATAGTAAGAACCCTCAAACTTCATAAGAAAAAGATATGGAAAATTATCAGATCGACAATCTGGACCGCGGCATTCTTGATGCGCTGATGGCCAACGCCCGTACCGCCTATGCCGAACTGGCCAAACAGTTCAGCGTCAGCCCGGGCACCATTCACGTGCGCGTCGAAAAGATGAAGCAGGCGGGTATCATTACCGGCGCGCGCATTGACGTCAGCCCCAAGCAGCTGGGCTACGACGTCGGTTGCTTCATCGGCATTATTTTAAAAAGCGCCAAAGACTATCCCTCCGCCCTCGCCCGCCTGGAAAGTCTGGAGGAGGTCACCGAGGCTTACTACACCACCGGCCACTACAGCATCTTTATTAAGGTGATGTGTAAATCCATCGATGCTCTGCAGCAGGTACTTATCAACAAGATCCAAACAATCGATGAAATTCAGTCCACTGAAACTCTGATCGTGCTGCAGAACCCGATCATGCGCACCATCAAGCCCTGATCGCTTTTTTTAATCCCACATTTTTCCACAGGTAGATCCCAGCTCGCTCACAGCGTACAATACGCCACTTTGAACAGTTGAGCGGGCGATCGGCGATCTATGGCAGACATTACACTTATCAGCGGCAGCACCCTGGGCAGTGCGGAATATGTAGCAGAGCATCTGGCGGAAAAGCTGGAAGAAGCCGGCTATAGCACTGAAATCCAGCACGGTCCGCTGGTGGACGATCTGCAGGCGCAAGGGATCTGGTTAATTATCTCTTCCACCCATGGCGCCGGCGACATTCCCGACAACCTGGTTCCCTTCTATGACGCGCTGCAGGAGAAGCAGGCCGATCTTTCCGCCGTGCGCTTTGGCGCTATAGGGATCGGCAGCCGCGAATACGACACCTTTTGCGGCGCGATCGATAAATTAGAAGCGGCGCTGAAGGCCTGCGGGGCAAAACAGATCGGTGAGACGCTGAAGATCAACGTCCTTGAACACGAAATTCCGGAGGATCCAGCGGAAATCTGGCTGGGATCCTGGAAAAATTTGCTCTGAGAATTGTAAAGATCGTCCGATCTTCTGTGGATAACCATGCTTAAAAGCTTGGATCAACCGGTAGTTATCCAAAGAATAACCGTAGTATGGTTTTTGAGCTGTGCATAACCCTTCATTCTGATCCCAGCTTATACGGACCAGGATCACCGATCATTCACAGATAGTGATCCTTCTTAAGCTTTTGATCTTACTTCGCGGATCCGACTTATCCACAAAGAAAGTCGATCCTAATAAGAGATCACAATAGAACAGATCTCTATATAAAGATCTTCTTTTTAATACTCAGGATCCCGGAGTCTTTCTCGAAAGACGAAAGTTGAGTAGAATCCACGGCCCGGGCTTCAATCCATTTTCATACCGCTTTATGCGAGGCAGACCACCATGTTTTATCAGGATCCTTTTGACGTCATTATCATTGGCGGGGGTCATGCAGGCACTGAGGCCGCAATGGCCGCAGCGCGTATGGGTCAACAAACCCTGCTTTTGACACACAATATCGACACGCTGGGGCAAATGAGTTGCAACCCGGCGATTGGCGGCATTGGGAAAGGACACCTGGTAAAAGAAGTGGATGCGCTCGGCGGTTTGATGGCCAAAGCGATCGATCAGGCGGGTATTCAGTTTAGGATACTAAACGCCAGCAAAGGACCGGCAGTACGCGCCACCCGCGCCCAGGCTGACCGCGTGCTTTATCGTCAGGCAGTACGTACCGCACTGGAGAACCAGCCGAACCTGATGATCTTCCAGCAGGCGGTTGAAGATCTGATTGTCGAAAACGATCGCGTCGTGGGCGCCGTCACCCAGATGGGCCTCAAATTCCGCGCTAAAGCGGTAGTGCTGACCGTCGGGACCTTCCTTGACGGCAAAATCCATATTGGTCTGGACAACTACAGCGGCGGCCGCGCCGGCGATCCGCCGTCTATCCCGCTGTCTCGTCGTCTGCGTGAATTGCCTCTGCGCGTAAGTCGTCTGAAAACCGGTACTCCGCCGCGTATTGACGCGCGCACCATCGATTTCAGCGTGCTGGCGCAGCAGCATGGCGATAACCCGATGCCGGTCTTCTCGTTCATGGGATCCGCGGATCAGCATCCGCGCCAGGTACCGTGCTATATCACCCACACTAACGAGAAAACCCACGATGTGATCCGCAATAACCTCGATCGCAGTCCTATGTACGCCGGAGTGATCGAAGGGATCGGACCTCGCTATTGCCCGTCGATCGAAGACAAAGTCATGCGCTTTGCCGATCGCAACCAGCATCAGATCTTCCTCGAGCCGGAAGGACTGACCTCAAACGAAATTTATCCGAACGGTATATCCACCAGCCTACCGTTTGATGTGCAAATGCAAATCGTCCGCTCGATGCAGGGGATGGAGAATGCGCGGATCGTCCGTCCAGGCTACGCTATTGAGTACGATTTCTTCGACCCGCGCGATCTGAAGCCAACGCTTGAGAGCAAATTTATTCAGGGTCTGTTCTTCGCCGGCCAAATCAATGGTACCACCGGTTATGAAGAGGCGGCGGCTCAGGGGCTGCTGGCCGGACTTAACGCCGCCCGCTTCTCTGCGGAAAAAGAGGGCTGGGCGCCGCGTCGCGATCAGGCTTACCTCGGCGTGCTGGTAGATGACCTCTGCACCCTGGGTACCAAAGAACCGTACCGCATGTTTACTTCCCGCGCTGAATATCGTCTGATGCTGCGCGAAGACAACGCCGATTTGCGTTTGACCGAACAGGGGCGCGAGCTGGGTCTGGTGGATGACGAACGCTGGGCACGTTACAACGAGAAGCTGGAAAGCATCGAACGTGAACGCCAGCGTCTGAAATCCACCTGGGTGAATCCGCAGGCAGAGAGCGCCAACGAAGTGAACGCTCACCTGACCGCGCCGTTGTCGCGTGAAGCCAGCGGCGAAGATCTGCTGCGTCGTCCGGAAATGACCTACGAACAGCTGGTTCAACTCTCGCCATTCACCCCGGGACTGGAAGATCGTCAGGCGGCTGAACAGGTAGAGATCCAGGTGAAGTATGAGGGCTATATCGCGCGCCAGCAGGATGAGATTGAGAAACAACAGCGCAATGAGAATACCTTGCTGCCAGCGACCCTCGACTACCGCCAGGTCACTGGGCTGTCTAACGAGGTGATTGCCAAACTGAACGACCATAAACCGTCGTCGATAGGGCAGGCGTCACGTATCTCCGGGATCACCCCGGCGGCGATCTCTATTTTGCTGGTTTGGCTGAAAAAGCAGGGGATGCTGCGCCGCAGCGCCTGATTGCGGCTGCCTGCCGCGCTGATTTCCCAGTTGCATAATCAGCGTTCGCCTTTATCATTCATAGCCCGGTAAGCGTTAGCGCCTCCGGGCTCATTATTTTTTGAAGGTACTTACCGTGCTCAACAAACTTTCTCGTCTGCTGGATGAAGCGGGTATTTCGCTCACCGATCACCAGAAAAATCAGCTGGTGGCTTACGTCGGACTGCTCGATAAGTGGAACAAAGCCTATAACCTGACCTCCGTTCGCGATCCGAATGAGATGCTGGTGCGTCATATTCTCGACAGCATCATCGTGGCGCCTTATCTGCAGGGCTCGCGCTTTATCGATGTTGGTACGGGCCCGGGGTTGCCGGGGATCCCGTTGGCCATCGTATGTCCGGAGTCACATTTCACCCTGCTGGACAGCCTTGGCAAGCGCGTGCGCTTCCTGCGTCAGGTGCAGCACGAGCTGAAGCTGGATAACGTCACCCCGGTGCAGAGCCGCGTGGAAGCCTTCCCGGCCGAGCCGCCGTTTGATGGCGTGATAAGCCGCGCTTTCGCATCGCTTAATGATATGGTGAGCTGGTGCCATCATCTGCCGGCAGCGAATGGTCACTTCTATGCGCTCAAAGGGTTAGCGCAAAAAGAAGAAATGGAAAGTCTGCCGGAAGGGTATGACATTGTCGAGGTGATTGAGCTGCATGTTCCTCGGTTGGAAGGGGAGCGGCACCTGGTGGTGATTAAGCCAAAATCGAGTTAATTTTTATCAAAAAATGTGGAAAAAATGTGGCCCGCGCATGTTACAAAAATAAAGGACGTCCCCCGATATTAACGGGCTGCATTTAACCTTGTTTTTACTAAGGCTTTTCTTGCAGTTAACTTAGTGTAAGTGATTCACTGACAAAATAGTCAACTTTGAAAATATCAGGGTGCTAAAAATCGACAATGATGAACAGCATAGTGATGTTAAATTTTTATTATAAATGTCAATAAAAGGTTTTTATTGTATGTGAGGTTGTTTTAGATAATGTCCTCACTTTTTATCTTGAATATCAAAAGCATGAAAAATAGTGTTTTATGTCCTTGATTCATTAAAGGGCGCTTGAAATGTTTATTATGTGATCTGATGCACGCTTTAATTGCCGTGTTTCCTCGTTATTTGCAGTTTTGTATGACCGCTCACAGAACGCTGAAATGCACGGAAAGTTGTCCGTTGGAAAATAATTAAACATTTATTCACTATTTTGCTACTTATTGTTTGAAATCACGGGGCGTCACCGTATAATTTGTCCGCTTTTTGATGCTTGACTCTTCGTCTTAAAGGACGTTTTATACGACACGCGACATACCTCAAAGGGAGCAGGAGTAAAAACGTGATGTCAGTGTCGCTCTTGAGTCGAAACGTTGCTCGCAAGCTTCTGTTTATTCAGTTACTGGCAGTAATGGCAAGTGGACTGCTGTTCAGCCTCAAAGACCCCTTCTGGGGCATTTCCGCTGTATGCGGCGGTTTGGCAGTGGTCTTGCCAAATCTGATGTTTATAATTTTTGCCTGGCGTCATCAGGCGCATACACCAGCAAAAGGCCGTGTGGCCTGGACCTTCGCCTTCGGTGAAGCCTTCAAGGTGTTGCTGACCTTCGCCCTTCTGGCGGTGGCGCTGGCCGTTTTAAAAGTGGTATTTTTGCCACTGATCGTGACGTGGGTTTTGGTGCTGGTGGTACAAGTTCTGGCGCCAGCTGTAATTAACAACAAAGGGTAAAGGCATCATGGCTTCAGAAAATATGACGCCGCAGGATTACATAGGACACCATCTGAACAACCTTCAGTTGGACCTGCGTACATTCTCGCTGGTGGATCCGCACAACCACACAGCCACCTTCTGGACGCTCAACATTGACTCCATGTTCTTCTCGGTGGTTCTCGGTCTGCTGTTCCTTGCCATGTTCCGTAGCGTTGCTAAGAAAGCGACCAGCGGCGTACCAGGGAAATTCCAAACCTTCATCGAAATGATCATCGGCTTCGTCCATGGCAGCGTCAAAGACATGTACCATGGCAAGAGCAAGGTTATCGCGCCGCTGGCGCTGACCGTGTTCGTCTGGGTCTTCCTGATGAACCTGATGGACCTCTTGCCTATCGATTTCTTACCTTGGATCGGTGAGCACATACTCGGCCTGCCTGCACTGCGCGTGGTTCCGTCTGCCGACGTGAACATCACCCTGTCGATGGCGCTTGGCGTGTTCATCCTGATTATTTTCTACAGCATCAAAATGAAAGGCGTTGGTGGGTTCGTTAAAGAACTGACCATGCAGCCGTTCAATCACTGGGCGTTCATTCCTGTCAACTTAATCCTTGAAGGGGTAAGCCTGCTGTCCAAACCGGTCTCTCTCGGTCTGCGACTGTTCGGCAACATGTATGCCGGTGAGCTGATTTTCATTCTGATTGCTGGTCTGTTGCCGTGGTGGTCACAGTGGGTTCTGAATGTGCCTTGGGCCATTTTCCACATCCTGATTATTACGCTGCAAGCCTTCATCTTCATGGTTCTGACGATTGTCTATCTGTCGATGGCATCTGAAGAGCATTGATTTTTTACCAACACTACTACGTTTTAACTGAAACAAACTGGAGACTGTCATGGAAAACCTGAATATGGATCTGCTGTACATGGCTGCCGCTGTGATGATGGGTCTGGCGGCAATCGGTGCTGCGATCGGTATCGGCATCCTCGGAGGTAAATTCCTGGAAGGCGCAGCGCGTCAGCCGGATCTGATCCCTCTGCTGCGTACTCAGTTCTTTATCGTTATGGGTCTGGTGGATGCTATCCCGATGATCGCTGTAGGTCTGGGTCTGTACGTGATGTTCGCCGTCGCGTAGTAAGTTGTTAGAAACCTAAGCCACAGAGTTAATTAAAGAGGTATTGTGCTGTGAACATGAACGCAACAATCCTCGGCCAGGCCATCGCGTTTGTTATCTTCGTATGGTTCTGCATGAAATACGTATGGCCGCCTTTAATGGCTGCCATCGAAAAACGCCAGAAAGAGATTTCTGACGGTTTAGCTTCTGCAGAACGCGCTAAGAAAGATTTGGACCTTGCACAGGCCAACGCGACCGACCAGCTGAAAAAAGCGAAAGCGGAAGCCCAGGTAATCATTGAGCAGGCGAACAAGCGCCGCTCTCAGATTCTGGACGAAGCTAAAGCTGAAGCAGAACAGGAACGCACCAAAATCGTTGCACAAGCGCAGGCTGAAATTGATGCTGAGCGTAAACGTGCACGCGAGGAGCTGCGTAAGCAGGTCGCTATCCTGGCTGTTGCTGGCGCCGAGAAGATCATCGAACGTTCCGTGGATGAAGCTGCTAACAGCGACATCGTGGATAAACTTGTCGCTGAACTGTAAGGAGGGAGGGGCTGATGTCTGAATTTGTAACGGTAGCTCGCCCCTACGCCAAAGCAGCTTTTGACTTTGCCGTCGAACACAACAGTGTTGAACGCTGGCAGGATATGCTGGCGTTTGCCGCCGAAGTGACCAAAAACGACCAAATGGCAGAGCTTCTCTCCGGTGCTTTGGCGCCGGAAACGCTCTCAGAAGCGTTTATCGCTATCTGCGGCGAGCAACTCGACGAAAATGGCCAGAACCTGATTAAGGTGATGGCGGAAAATAATCGTCTGAAGGTGCTCCCGGACGTTCTTGAGCAATTCATTCACCTGCGCGCGGCCAGTGAGGCCATCGCAGAGGTAGAAGTAATATCTGCCAACCAACTGAGTGATGAACAGCTTGCCAGGATCGTCAGCGCGATGGAAAAACGTCTGTCACGCAAAGTTAAGCTGAATTGCAAAATCGATAAGTCTGTTATGGCAGGTATTATCATCCGTGCGGGTGATATGGTCATTGATGGCAGCGTACGCGGCCGTCTTGAGCGCCTTGCAGACGTCTTGCAGTCTTAAGGGGACTGGAGCATGCAACTGAATTCCACCGAAATCAGCGAACTGATCAAGCAGCGCATTGCTCAGTTCAATGTTGTGAGCGAAGCTCATAACGAAGGTACTATTGTTTCTGTAAGTGACGGTGTTATCCGCATCCACGGCCTTGCCGAATGTATGCAGGGCGAGATGATCTCCCTGCCGGGTAACCGTTACGCTATCGCACTGAACCTGGAGCGCGACTCCGTAGGTGCGGTGGTAATGGGTCCGTACGCTGACCTCGCCGAAGGCATGAAGGTGAAATGTACTGGCCGTATCCTGGAAGTTCCGGTAGGCCGTGGCCTGCTGGGCCGCGTGGTTAACACCCTGGGCGCGCCAATTGATGGTAAAGGTCCGCTGGAAAACGACGGTTTCTCCGCCGTTGAAGCGATCGCGCCGGGCGTAATCGAACGTCAGTCCGTCGATCAGCCGGTACAGACCGGTTACAAATCCGTTGACGCCATGATCCCAATCGGTCGTGGTCAGCGTGAACTGATCATCGGCGACCGTCAGACCGGTAAAACTGCGCTGGCTATCGATGCCATCATCAACCAGCGTGATTCCGGCATCAAGTGCGTCTATGTCGCTATCGGTCAGAAAGCGTCCACCATCTCTAACGTGGTGCGTAAACTGGAAGAGCACGGCGCGCTGGCTAACACCATCGTAGTGGTAGCGACTGCATCTGAATCTGCTGCACTGCAATACCTGGCGCCATACGCTGGTTGCGCAATGGGCGAATACTTCCGCGACCGCGGTGAAGATGCGCTGATCGTTTACGATGATCTGTCTAAACAGGCTGTTGCTTATCGCCAGATCTCCCTGCTGCTCCGTCGTCCGCCTGGACGTGAAGCGTTCCCGGGCGACGTATTCTACCTCCACTCTCGTCTGCTGGAGCGTGCTGCGCGTGTTAACGCCGAATACGTTGAAGCCTTCACCAAAGGTGAAGTGAAAGGGAAAACCGGTTCTCTGACCGCGCTGCCGATTATCGAAACGCAGGCGGGTGACGTTTCCGCATTCGTTCCGACCAACGTAATCTCTATTACCGATGGTCAGATCTTCCTGGAAACCAACCTGTTTAACGCCGGTATTCGTCCTGCGGTTAACCCGGGTATCTCCGTATCCCGTGTTGGTGGTGCAGCGCAGACCAAGATCATGAAGAAACTGTCCGGTGGTATCCGTACCGCGCTGGCGCAGTATCGTGAACTGGCGGCGTTCTCCCAGTTTGCATCCGACCTTGACGATGCAACCCGCAAACAGCTGGACCACGGTCAGAAAGTGACCGAGCTGCTGAAACAGAAACAGTATGCGCCTATGTCCGTCGCGCAGCAGTCTCTGGTTCTGTTCGCAGCAGAACGTGGTTACCTGGCTGATGTAGAACTGGCGAAAATCGGTAGCTTCGAAGCCGCTCTGCTGGCTTACGTCGACCGTGATCACGCTCCGCTGATGCAAGAGATTAACCAGTCCGGTGGCTATAACGACGAAATCGAAGGCAAGCTGAAAGGCATCCTCGATTCCTTCAAAGCAACCCAGTCCTGGTAACGTCTGGCGGTCTGTCTTAGGGCAGGCCGCAAGGCATTGAGGAGAAGCTCATGGCCGGCGCAAAAGAGATACGTAGTAAGATCGCAAGCGTCCAGAACACGCAAAAGATCACTAAAGCGATGGAGATGGTCGCCGCTTCCAAAATGCGTAAATCGCAGGAGCGCATGGCGGCCAGCCGTCCTTACGCAGATACTATGCGCAAAGTGATTGGTCACCTTGCGAACGGTAATCTGGAATATAAGCACCCTTACCTGGAAGAACGCGACGTTAAGCGCGTGGGCTACCTGGTGGTGTCGACCGACCGTGGTCTGTGCGGCGGCTTGAACATTAACCTGTTCAAGAAACTGCTGGCGGAAATGAAAGCATGGTCCGATAAAGGCGTTCAGTGCGACCTCGCAATGATCGGCTCTAAGGGCGTTTCTTTCTTTAACTCCGTGGGCGGCAACGTGGTTGCACAGGTGACCGGTATGGGGGATAACCCATCCCTGTCCGAACTGATCGGCCCGGTAAAAGTGATGTTGCAGGCCTATGATGAAGGCCGTCTGGACAAGCTGTACGTTGTCAGCAACAAATTTATTAACACCATGTCTCAGGTTCCGACGATCACTCAGCTGCTGCCGTTACCGGCATCAGAAGATGCTGATCTGAAACGTAAATCCTGGGATTACCTGTATGAGCCCGATCCGAAAGCGCTGCTGGATACCCTCCTGCGCCGCTACGTCGAATCTCAGGTTTATCAGGGCGTGGTTGAAAACCTGGCCAGCGAGCAGGCCGCCCGTATGGTGGCGATGAAAGCCGCGACCGATAATGGCGGCAGCCTGATTAAAGAGCTGCAGTTGGTATACAACAAAGCTCGTCAGGCCAGCATTACTCAGGAACTCACCGAGATCGTCTCGGGGGCCGCCGCGGTTTAACCAGGTTATTTCGTAGAGGATTTAAGATGGCTACTGGAAAGATTGTCCAGGTAATCGGCGCCGTGGTCGACGTCGAGTTCCCTCAGGATGCCGTACCACGCGTGTACGAAGCCCTTGAGGTACAGAATGGTAATGAAGTTCTGGTGCTGGAAGTTCAGCAGCAGCTGGGCGGCGGTATCGTACGTACCATCGCCATGGGTTCTTCTGATGGTCTGCGCCGCGGTCTGGATGTAAAAGACCTCGAGCACCCGATCGAAGTCCCGGTAGGTAAAGCAACGCTGGGTCGTATCATGAACGTACTGGGTCAACCGGTTGATATGAAAGGCGACATCGGCGAAGAAGAGCGTTGGGCTATCCACCGCGCGGCACCGTCCTATGAAGAGCTGTCCAGCTCTCAGGAACTGCTGGAAACCGGCATCAAAGTTATCGACCTGATGTGTCCGTTCGCCAAGGGCGGTAAAGTTGGTCTGTTCGGCGGTGCGGGTGTAGGTAAAACTGTAAACATGATGGAGCTGATCCGTAACATCGCGATCGAGCACTCCGGTTACTCTGTGTTTGCGGGCGTAGGTGAGCGTACTCGTGAGGGTAACGACTTCTACCACGAAATGACCGACTCCAACGTTATCGATAAAGTATCCCTGGTGTACGGCCAGATGAACGAGCCGCCGGGAAACCGTCTGCGCGTTGCGCTGACCGGCCTGACCATGGCTGAGAAATTCCGTGACGAAGGTCGTGACGTACTGCTGTTCGTCGATAACATCTATCGTTACACCCTGGCCGGTACTGAAGTATCCGCGCTGCTGGGTCGTATGCCTTCAGCGGTAGGTTATCAGCCGACCCTGGCGGAAGAGATGGGCGTTCTGCAGGAACGTATCACCTCCACCAAAACCGGTTCTATCACCTCCGTACAGGCGGTATACGTACCGGCGGATGACTTAACTGACCCATCCCCAGCCACTACCTTTGCTCACTTAGATGCAACCGTAGTACTGAGCCGTCAGATCGCATCCCTGGGTATCTACCCGGCCGTTGACCCGCTGGATTCCACCAGCCGTCAGCTGGATCCGCTGGTTGTTGGTCAGGAACACTACGACACCGCGCGTGGCGTTCAGTCCATCCTGCAGCGTTATCAGGAACTGAAAGACATTATCGCCATCCTCGGTATGGACGAACTGTCTGAAGAAGACAAACTGGTGGTAGCTCGCGCGCGTAAGATCCAGCGCTTCCTGTCCCAGCCGTTCTTCGTGGCAGAAGTCTTTACCGGTTCTCCGGGCAAATACGTGGCGCTGAAAGACACCATCCGTGGCTTTAAAGGCATCATGGAAGGCGAATACGATCACCTGCCAGAGCAGGCGTTCTACATGGTCGGTTCCATCGACGAAGCCGTGGAAAAAGCCAAAAAACTTTAACGCCTTAATCGGAGGGTGATATGGCAATGACTTACCACCTGGACGTCGTCAGCGCAGAGCAACAAATGTTCTCTGGTCTGGTCGAAAAAATCCAGGTAACGGGTAGCGAAGGTGAACTGGGTATTTACCCGGGCCACGCGCCGCTGCTCACCGCCATTAAGCCTGGTATGATTCGCATCGTTAAACAGCACGGTCATGAAGAGTTTATCTATCTGTCCGGCGGCATTCTTGAAGTGCAGCCTGGCAGCGTGACCGTCCTGGCGGATACCGCAATTCGCGGTCAGGACCTCGACGAAGCGCGAGCGCTGGAAGCGAAACGCAAAGCGGAAGAGCACATTAAGAGCTCTCACGGCGATGTGGATTACGCTCAGGCGTCTGCGGAACTGGCCAAAGCGATCGCTAAACTGCGCGTTATCGAGTTGACCAAAAAAGCGATGTAACACCGGCTTGAACGTAAAAAGCCAGTCTGGGTTCCAGGCTGGCTTTTTTTATTGCCCGCTGCTGACGAGCGGATGAAGTGAAAACAGCATTCACCCTTAATTGTTATTGATTAGTTAAATGATGAGGCGTAAACTCTTTTTATGTGATGTATGTCACAAAAAAGAGCGTTATAAACTGCACCTGCGTCAGGAAATCATCATGAAACTGTTCCATAAAATCATCGCTAAATTTAGCGTCCTGAGCTTCTAAGCTCCGCGCTATCTCGCCCGCTGACACGACGTATCGCCCATCAAAACGACAACACTGGCGATGTGAAACCGGGAAAAGAAGGTCACCTGATAGGTGGCCTTTCGTTTTTTATGGATAGCATCCATCACTTTACCGTCCTCCCCCGCCAGCGACTGGCGAATATTTATCCTGGTTCTTCCCGCTGTGGGTGCTGATAAACGCCTGCCGCTGCGGCTTTATTCAGGTGGCGAAAAAACAGCAAAAGCAGTGAGATAGTTAATGATTCTCCACCCCGCCCTCCTTTTTCAGCGTTAAACTGATTTGCAGTGGTTAAAAATAGCGTCATAAAATGGGGTAAAACAGTGAGCCAGGACGTTTTCTCCACGTCTCGTTTTATGATGAAAAATATGTAGAAATTTCAACGTGAAAGGCTTTTACTTTTCGTTCTAACTACCGTCAGGATGAGTATGTCAAATAGTGCGATGAGCGTGGTTATCCTTGCTGCAGGCAAAGGGACCCGCATGTATTCCGATCTTCCTAAGGTGCTGCATACCCTGGCCGGGAAGCCAATGGTGCAGCATGTCATTGATGCCGCTAACGATTTAGGCGCATGTGCGGTACACCTGGTATACGGCCACGGCGGCGATCTGCTGCGTCAGACTCTGCATGAAGACAACCTGAACTGGGTGCTGCAGGCCGAGCAGCTCGGAACCGGGCACGCTATGCAGCAGGCGGCGCCATTCTTCAATGATGATGAAGACATCCTGATGCTCTATGGCGACGTGCCGCTGATCTCCGTTGAGACGCTACAGCGCCTGCGCGCCGCGAAACCACAGGGTGGGATTGGTCTGTTAACGGTGAAGCTGGATGACCCAACCGGCTATGGCCGCATTACCCGTGAAAATGGCCAGGTGACGGGCATCGTTGAGCACAAAGATGCCAGCGAGGCCCAGCGCCAGATCCAGGAAATCAACACCGGGATCCTGATCGCCGGTGGAGCGGATCTAAAGCGCTGGCTGGCGAAACTCACCAATAACAACGCTCAGGGCGAATACTACATCACCGATATCATCGCCATGGCGCACCAGGAAGGACACCAGATCGTCGCAGTGCATCCGCAGCGCCTGAGCGAAGTCGAAGGCGTCAACAACCGCCTGCAGCTTGCGCGCCTGGAGCGCGTCTACCAGGCGGAGCAGGCGGAAAAGCTGCTGCTGGCGGGCGTGATGCTGCGCGATCCGGCGCGTTTCGATCTGCGCGGTACGCTGCAGCACGGGCGCGATGTAGAGATCGATACTAACGTTATTCTGGAAGGCAACGTGGTGCTGGGCGATCGAGTGAAAATCGGCGCCGGCTGCGTGATCAAAAACAGCACCATCGGCGATGACTGCGAAATTAGCCCCTACAGCGTGGTGGAAGATGCCCAGCTGCAGGCGGCCTGCACCATCGGTCCATTTGCCCGTCTGCGCCCGGGCGCCGAACTGCTGGCAGGCGCCCACGTTGGTAACTTCGTGGAAATGAAAAAAGCGCGTCTCGGGAAAGGCTCCAAGGCGGGTCATCTGACCTATCTGGGCGATGCGGAGATTGGCGATAACGTCAATATCGGCGCGGGCACCATCACCTGCAACTACGATGGTGCGAACAAGCATAAAACGATTATTGGCGATGATGTCTTTGTCGGCTCGGATACCCAGCTGGTGGCCCCGGTCACGGTAGGCAACGGCGTCACGATCGCCGCCGGCACCACCGTCACACGCAATATCGCCGATAATGAGCTGGTGTTGAGCCGCGTACCGCAGGTCCACAAACAGGGCTGGCAGCGTCCGGTGAAGAAGAAATAATTTGGATTATCGCCGGGGAAATTTTCCCGGCGAACCAGGATGAGAGGGTCAACATAGATCCCCGTCCGCAGGCAGTACCATAACAATAACCCCACTCTCTACAAGGCTCGGGGCGCCCGGAAAACGGGCAAATACAGGTCAGCGACAACGCATGGCATATCGCCATTATCAGGAAATTTAACTATGTGTGGAATTGTTGGCGCAGTCGCGCAGCGTGATATTGCTGAAATCCTTCTCGAAGGTTTACGTCGTCTGGAATACCGTGGCTATGACTCTGCCGGTCTGGCAGTGGTCGACAGCGAAGGTCATATGACCCGCGTGCGTCGCCTGGGTAAAGTTCAGATGCTGGCTCAGGCGGTAGAAGAGCAACCGTTACACGGTGGTACCGGGATCGCCCATACTCGTTGGGCGACGCACGGCGAACCGTCTGAGAGCAATGCGCATCCGCATGTTTCTGAACACATTGTGGTGGTCCATAACGGGATCATCGAAAACCATGAGCCGCTGCGCGCCCTGCTGCAGTCTCGCGGCTATGTCTTCGTCACCGAGACCGATACCGAAGTTATTGCCCATCTGGTGCACTGGGAGCTGGAACAAGGCGGTACCTTGCGTGAAGCCGTCCTGCGCGCTATCCCGCAGCTGCGCGGCGCTTACGGTACGGTGATCATGGATACCCGTGACCCGGGAACTCTGCTGGCGGCCCGCTCCGGTAGCCCGCTGGTGATTGGCCTGGGGATGGGTGAAAACTTTATCGCCTCCGACCAGCTGGCATTGCTGCCGGTTACCCGCCGCTTTATCTTCCTCGAAGAGGGCGATATTGCGGAAGTGACTCGCCGCTCGGTGGTGATTTTTGATAAGTCCGCTGCGCAAGTGAAGCGCCAGGAGATCGAATCCAATCTGCAGTATGACGCTGGCGATAAAGGTATCTACCGCCACTATATGCAGAAAGAGATTTTCGAGCAGCCGAACGCGATTAAGAACACCCTGACCGGGCGCATCAGCCATGGCGAAGTGGATCTCAGCGAACTGGGGCCGAACGCCAATGAAATGCTGGCTCAGGTTGAACATATTCAGATAGTTGCCTGCGGGACTTCCTATAACTCCGGGATGGTCTCCCGCTACTGGTTCGAAGCGTTAGCCGGCGTCCCGTGCGATGTGGAAATCGCCTCCGAATTCCGCTATCGCAAGTCCGCAGTGCGTCGCAATAGCCTGATGATCACCCTCTCCCAGTCCGGTGAAACCGCCGATACCCTGGCGGCGCTGCGTCTGTCGAAAGAGCTGGGCTATCTCGGCTCGCTGGCCATCTGCAACGTGCCGGGCTCGTCGCTGGTGCGCGAGTCCGATCTGGCGCTGATGACCAAAGCCGGAACGGAAATCGGCGTGGCCTCGACCAAAGCCTTTACCACTCAGCTAACCGTGCTGTTGATGCTGGTGGCGAAACTGGCGCGACTGAAAGGTCAGGATGCGTCTATCGAGCATGATATCGTGCACGGCCTTCAGGCTCTGCCGAACCGTATCGAGCAGATGCTCTCCCAGGACAAGCGTATTGAGCAGCTGGCAGAGCGCTTCTCTGATAAGCACCATGCGCTGTTCCTTGGCCGTGGCGATCAGTATCCGATCGCTATGGAAGGGGCGCTGAAGCTGAAAGAGATCTCCTACATTCACGCGGAAGCCTATGCGGCGGGCGAGCTTAAGCACGGCCCACTGGCGCTGATTGATGCGGAAATGCCGGTGATTGTGGTGGCGCCGAACAACGAACTGCTGGAAAAACTGAAATCCAACATCGAAGAGGTTCGTGCCCGCGGCGGTGAACTATACGTCTTCGCCGACGGTGAAGCCGGCTTCAACGGTAGCGATAACATGCACATCATTGAGATGCCGCATGTGGAAGAGACCATCGCCCCTATCTTCTATACGGTTCCGCTGCAGCTGTTGGCTTATCACGTCGCGCTGATCAAAGGCACTGACGTTGACCAGCCGCGTAACCTGGCGAAATCGGTAACGGTTGAGTAAAGCATCCTATCCTGCAAAGGGCTGCCGACGGCGGCCCTTTTTATTTGCACCTGCTGTTTTCCATCGATTACGTGCGCAATATTTTGGCTGGCGGTAGATGACAAACGATCGTTTTACGGTCCGATTTCGCCGTCATAAAAAGAAAATTATTTTGACATTGCACGGTCATGATTAAAGATAACCATCTGAGTTATAAGCGTATTATTTGGCGTAAAATCCACTCTCCCGACCTGTCATAAAACTGTCATAATTCGTACATTTTACTGTCACCTCTTTGACCTATTTTGCTCACCATAGCCTCGAAACAATGATTTACGAATCCCAGCAGGAGACATTATGAACGTTATGCGTACCACCGTCGCAACAGTTGTCGCCGCGACCTTATCGATGAGCGCTTTCTCTGCCTTTGCAGCAGCAAGCCTGACTGGCGCAGGCGCAACTTTCCCTGCGCCGGTGTATGCCAAATGGGCTGATACCTATCAGAAAGAAACCGGCAATAAAGTGAACTACCAGGGTATTGGTTCCTCTGGTGGCGTTAAGCAGATTATTGCCAACACCGTTGATTTCGGTGCTTCTGATGCTCCGCTGGCTGATGACAAACTGACCCAGGAAGGTCTGTTCCAGTTCCCCACTGTGATTGGCGGCGTGGTACTGGCGGTTAACCTGCCTGGCGTGAAATCCGGCGAGCTGGTGCTGGATGGCAAAACCCTCGGTGATATCTACCTGGGTAAAATTAAAAAATGGGATGACGAAGCGATCGCTAAGCTCAACCCGGGCCTGAAGCTGCCGTCGCAGAACATCGCCGTGGTCCGCCGCGCCGATGGTTCAGGCACCTCATTCGTTTTCACCAGCTACCTGTCCAAAGTGAATGAAGAGTGGAAATCGAAAATCGGCGCCGGCTCTACCGTAAACTGGCCAACCGGTCTGGGCGGTAAAGGCAACGATGGTATCGCCGCCTTTGTTCAGCGTCTGCCGGGCTCGATTGGTTACGTCGAATACGCTTACGCTAAGCAAAACAACCTGGCCTACACCAAACTGGTCTCTGCCGACGGCAAGCCGGTTAGCCCGACTGAAGACAACTTCGCTAACGCCGCAAAAGGCGTTGACTGGAGCAAGTCTTTCGCTCAGGACCTGACCAACCAGAAAGGCGAAAATGCATGGCCGATCACCTCAACCACCTTCATCCTGGTGCATAAGGCGACCAACAAGCCGGAACAGACCGCTGAAGTGCTGAAGTTCTTCGACTGGGCGTATAAAAACGGCGGGAAAGAAGCGAATGCGCTGGATTACGCGACGCTGCCGGAAAGCGTGGTAGAGCAGGTTCGCGCGGCATGGAAAACCAACGTCAAAGACAGCAGCGGTAAAGCGCTGTACTAACAGTAGATTTTTGACGAAGATGGCGGGGGCGTTCAGGCGCTGCCCGCCCTACGGTTCAGACTGTAGGCCCGGGAGCCAACGCCACCGGGCATTTATTCGAACAAGTTTTAATACGTAAAGAGTAATCTATGGCTGCAACCAAGCCTGCATTTACCCCTCCGGGGAAAAAGGGTGACATGATTTTCAGTGCGCTGGTAAAACTGGCTGCGCTGATTGTGCTATTGATGCTGGGCGGCATCATCGTTTCCCTGATCATCTCTTCCTGGCCGAGCATTCAAAAGTTTGGCTTTGCCTTTTTGTGGACCAAAGAGTGGGATGCGCCTAACGAGATCTTCGGCGCGCTGGTCCCGATTTACGGAACCCTGGTCACCTCTTTTATCGCGCTGCTGATCGCCGTTCCGGTGAGCTTCGGCATCGCGCTGTTTCTGACAGAATTGTCCCCCGCCTGGCTCAAGCGTCCGCTGGGCATTGCGATTGAGCTGCTGGCGGCAATCCCGAGCATCGTGTACGGCATGTGGGGCCTGTTTATTTTCGCCCCGCTGTTTGCGACTTACTTCCAGGAGCCGGTCGGCAACGTTCTGTCGACCATCCCGTTCGTCGGTGCGCTGTTTGCCGGCCCGGCGTTTGGTATCGGTATTCTCGCCGCTGGCGTCATTCTGGCCATCATGATCATCCCTTACATCGCCGCGGTCATGCGCGATGTTTTCGAACAGACCCCGGTGATGATGAAAGAGTCGGCCTATGGCATCGGCTGCACCACCTGGGAGGTGATCTGGCGCATTGTCTTACCGTTCACCAAGAATGGGGTGATCGGCGGGGTGATGCTCGGTCTGGGCCGCGCGCTGGGTGAAACCATGGCGGTCACCTTTATCATCGGCAACACCTACCAGCTCGACAGCATCTCGTTGTATATGCCGGGGAACAGTATTACCTCCGCGCTGGCTAATGAGTTCGCCGAAGCGGAAACCGGCCTGCACGTGGCGGCGCTGATGGAGCTGGGCCTGATCCTGTTCGTTATCACCTTTATCGTTCTGGCCGCGTCGAAGTTTATGATTATGCGCCTCGCGAAGAATGAGGGGGCACGCTAATGGCGACCATTGAATTGCAAACTACCGCCGAACTGGCGGAGTCCCGTCGCAAGATGCAGGCCAAACGCCGCATGAAGAACCGTATCGCTCTGGCGCTGTCGATGGCGACCATGGCGTTTGGTTTGTTCTGGCTTATCTGGATCCTGATGGCGACGATAACCCGCGGTTTCGACGGCATGAGTCTGGCGCTGTTCACCGAAATGACGCCGCCGCCGAATACGGCGGGCGGTGGACTGGCTAACGCCCTCGCCGGCAGCGGCCTGCTGATCCTGTGGGCAACCGTATTTGGTACGCCGCTGGGTATCCTCGCCGGAATTTATCTGGCGGAGTATGGCCGCAAGTCGGTGCTGGCGGAAATCATCCGCTTTATCAACGACATTCTGCTTTCCGCGCCGTCTATCGTGGTGGGTCTGTTCGTCTACACCATTGTGGTGGCGCAGATGCAGCACTTCTCGGGCTGGGCGGGCGTTATCGCGCTGGCGCTGCTGCAGGTGCCTATCGTTATTCGTACCACCGAAAACATGCTGAAGCTGGTGCCGGATAGCCTGCGTGAAGCGGCCTATGCGCTGGGGACGCCGAAGTGGAAGATGATCTCGGCGATCACCCTGAAAGCCTCCGTCTCAGGGATTATGACCGGGATCCTGCTGGCTATCGCCCGTATCGCCGGGGAAACGGCGCCGCTGCTGTTCACCGCGCTGTCCAACCAGTTCTGGAGCACCGACATGATGCAGCCGATTGCTAACCTGCCGGTGACCATTTTCAAATTTGCCATGAGTCCGTTTGCGGAGTGGCAGCAACTGGCATGGGCCGGGGTGTTGATTATCACCCTGTGCGTCTTGCTGCTGAACATCCTGGCGCGCGTTATCTTCGCCAAGAAGAAACACGGTTAATTTTTTGCAGCGCAGCAACTGCTGCGCTGAATGAGGAAGAGATTGAGATGAGTATGGTGAATACAGCTCCGGGTAAGATTTCAGTTCGTAACCTGAACTTCTACTACGGCAAATTCCATGCCCTGAAGAACATCAACCTGGATATCACCAAAAACCAGGTGACGGCGTTTATCGGTCCGTCAGGCTGTGGTAAATCCACCCTGCTGCGCACGTTCAACAAGATGTTTGAACTGTATCCGGAGCAGCGCGCGGAAGGTGAGATCCTGCTGGATGGCGACAACATTCTGACTAACACCCAGGATATCGCCCTGCTGCGCGCTAAGGTTGGCATGGTGTTCCAGAAACCAACGCCGTTCCCGATGTCCATATACGACAATATCGCCTTCGGCGTGCGCCTGTTTGAAAAGCTGTCCCGTGCCGATATGGACGAGCGCGTGCAGTGGGCGCTGACCAAAGCCGCATTATGGAACGAAACCAAAGATAAACTGCACCAGAGCGGGTATTCTCTCTCCGGTGGTCAGCAGCAGCGTCTGTGCATTGCCCGCGGTATCGCGATCCGCCCGGAAGTGCTGCTGCTTGATGAGCCGTGCTCCGCGCTGGACCCGATCTCCACCGGGCGTATCGAAGAGCTGATCACCGAGCTGAAACAGGACTACACCGTCGTTATCGTGACTCACAACATGCAGCAGGCTGCGCGTTGCTCCGACCATACGGCATTTATGTATCTTGGCGAGCTGATTGAGTTCAGCAACACGGATGACCTGTTCACTAAGCCCGCGAAGAAACAAACTGAAGATTATATTACTGGCCGCTACGGTTGATTTGCCCTTGTGCTTTCAGGCTCTCACCAGTTGGGCAATCAGGAGACACCATGGACAACCTAAATCTTAACAAACATATTTCCGGCCAGTTCAACGCTGAACTGGAGTATATCCGCACCCAGGTGATGACCATGGGTGGGCTGGTGGAACAGCAGCTCTCTGATGCCATCACCGCCATGCATAACCAGGACAGCGATCTGGCGAAACGCGTCATCGACGGCGACAAGCAGGTCAACATGATGGAAGTGGCTATCGATGAAGCGTGCGTGCGCATCATCGCCAAGCGCCAGCCGACCGCCAGCGACCTGCGCCTGGTGATGGCGATCATCAAGACTATCGCTGAGCTGGAACGCATTGGCGACGTGGCGGATAAAATCTGCCGCACCGCGCTGGAGAAGTTTTCCCAGCAGCACCAGCCGCTGCTGGTGAGCCTCGAATCGCTGGGCCGCCACACGGTGCAGATGCTGCATGACGTACTGGATGCGTTTGCGCGTATGGATCTCGACGAAGCGGTACGTATCTATCGCGAAGATAAGAAAGTCGACCAGGAGTATGAAGGCATCGTGCGTCAGCTGATGACCTACATGATGGAAGACTCGCGCACTATCCCCAGCGTCCTGACCGCGCTGTTCTGCGCGCGCTCCATCGAGCGTATCGGCGACCGCTGCCAGAATATCTGCGAATATATTTTCTACTTCGTCAAAGGTCAGGATTTCCGTCACGTTGGCGGCGATGAACTGGATAAACTGCTCGCTGGCAAAGATCCGAAAGAGTAATAATCATTCTGTCTAATTCTGGTAAATGGATTTATCAGAATTAGATATGTTTTACCCCGCGGCAGCGAGATTGCTGAGATTATCGTCACAATTAACAATCTGCCCGTTTGAGTTATTCATTTTATCGCGTAACAATCAGCTGCCACTCACTGAGTTTTAACGCTCAGGATGGTTTAAACGGATTGTGACTGCGACAGCAGGCAAAACCTGATATTGCTCCTGGGGGCGATATCAGGTTTTTTGTTTTATGCGGGCCAATAATGGCTGAATGAGGGTTGCTACCGCGATGCGCGGGCAAAACCTGAAGAGGATTATCTGCCAAGGCAGATGGTCTTCTTCAGGTTTTTTTGTTTTTGTCTAACCGCAAAAATAACAGCCGCCGCGACGTCAAACGGTATGGATACGGCTATTAGCACCGGCACGGAATAGGGTTGTTGTCGTGTTTTATTTACGCCAATGATTATATAAGGGAATATTATGATGAGAAAAAACAGGATCGCTTCGGCGATAGTCTTGCTGGCGCCACTTTGTTATTCAACTAATCTGCTAGCGAGCCAGTTGACGGTGGAACAACGGCTTGAGCTGCTGGAAAAAGCGCTCAAAGACACGCAAAAAGAGCTCAAAAAATATCAGGACCAGGAAAGAAAAAGAGACCAGATTTGGGCCTCATGGTCTCCTCCTGCGGAAGGTCAGAAGCGCAAGACCGGGGGGGCGACCGCCGGGCCGAAAACGGCGGTTAAACCGGATGCGGTGCTGGTTAAAAATCAACAACCTGTCACCGATGGCGCGCCAGCCTACAGCGCGATGACGCTGAAAGACTTTAGCAAGTTCGTGAAAGATGAAATTGGCTTTAGCTATAACGGCTACTTCCGTTCCGGCTGGGGGACCGCCTCGCACGGCTCGCCAAAATCATGGGCGATCGGTTCGCTTGGCCGCCTGGGCAATGAATATTCCGGCTGGTTCGATCTGCAGCTGAAGCAGCGGGTGTTTCAGGAAGGCGATAAACGCGTCGACGCCATCGTGATGCTCGACGGGAACGTCGGCCAGCAGTATTCCACTGGCTGGTTTGGTGACAATGCCGGCGGCGAAAACTACATTCAATTCTCGGATATGTATGTTAACACCAAAGGGTTCCTGCCGTTTGCGCCGGAAGCCGATTTCTGGGTCGGCAAACACGGGGCGCCAAAAATTGAAATCCAGATGCTGGACTGGAAAACGCAGAGAACCGATGCGGCGGCCGGCGTAGGGCTGGAAAACTGGCAGGTGGGCGCCGGGAAATTCGATATCGCGTTGATTCGCGAAGATGTCGATGATTATGACCGTTCTTTAAGCAATAAGCAGCAAATTAACACCAACACCCTGGACGTTCGTTACAAAGAGATTCCGCTGTGGGATAAAGCCAGCCTGATGGTTAGCGGACGCTATGTCGCCGCCAACCAAAGTTCCTCTGAGAAATATAAAGAGGGCAATGAAGGTTATTATCCGTGGAAAGATACCTGGATGGCTGGTACCTCGTTAACGCAGAAATTTGCTAACGGCGGCTTTAACGAATTCTCTTTCTTACTGGCCAATAACTCTATTGCCAGCAGCTTCTCACGCTATGCCGGATCCAGCCCCTATACCACCTTTAATGGCCGCTATTATGGCGATCATACCAATGGCACCGCCGTGCGCTTAACCTCGCAGGGGGAAACCTATTTACGCGATGACGTTATTATGGCGAATGCCATCGTCTACTCTTTTGGTAACGACGTCTATAGCTACGAAACCGGAGCCCACTCCGATTTTGAATCTATCCGTACGGTTCTGCGACCGGCTTATATCTGGGATAAATATAACCAGACCGGCGTCGAGCTGGGGTACTTCAAACAGCAAAACAAAGATGTTACCGGCAAGAAATATAACGAGTCCGGCTACAAGACCACGCTGTTCCATACCTTCAAAGTCAATACCAGTATGCTGACCTCGCGCCCGGAAATTCGTTTCTATGCCACCTATATTAAAGCGAAGGATATTGACCTGGATAAGGCCGCGAATAATACCACCAGCATTTTTGAAGACGGGAAGAACGATCAGTTTGCCGTGGGGGCGCAGGCGGAAATCTGGTGGTGAGACGATAACTGAACGGACACAACGAAAGAGGAACAACGATGAAACGACATGCAATTTATTTCGCCCTGGCGCTGGCGGGCGCGGCGTTTACCCTCCAGGCGGCGCCATTACCCGCGATGCCGGACCCAAGCCTGCCGGTGAGCCACTTTATCACCCAGGTTAACGCGGATAAGAGTCTCACCTACCGCTTGTTTGCCCCTGATGCCCGGCGGGTCTCGATAGTGACTGGCGCCACGCCGGACTCCTTTGTCTCGCACGACATGACCAAGGCAGCGGACGGAGTCTGGACATGGAAAAGCGAGCCGATGAAGCCCAATCTCTATGAATACTATTTCGATGTGGATGGCTTCCGCTCGGTAGATACCGGCAGCCGCTATCAGAAGCCGCAGCGCCAGGTGAACACCAGTCTGATTCTGGTGCCGGGCAGTATTCTTGACGATCGGGAGGTTGCGCATGGCGATCTGCGCACCCTCACCTATCACTCGAAGGCTCTGAACGCCGAACGTCGTCTCTATGTCTGGACGCCGCCGGGCTATAGCGGAACCGGCGATCCGCTGCCGGTGCTCTATTTCTATCATGGCTTTGGCGACAGCGGCCTGTCGGCCATCGATCAGGGGCGGATCCCGCAAATCATGGATAACCTGCTGGCGGAGGGCAAGATTAAGCCGATGCTGGTGGTGGTCCCGGATACCGAAACCGATATCCCGGAAGCGGTCGCGGAAAACTTCCCTCCGCAGGAGCGGCGCAAAACCTTCTATCCACTTAATGCGCAGGCGGCGGATAAAGAGCTCATGCAGGATATTATTCCGCTGATAGATGCCCGATTTAACGTGCGTAAAGATGCCGACGGTCGGGCGCTGGCGGGCCTCTCGCAGGGCGGTTATCAGGCGCTGGTTTCCGGAATGAATCATCTGGAGAGCTTTGGCTGGCTCGCCACCTTTAGCGGCGTTACGACTACCACGGTGCCGAATGCCGGCGTGGAAGCGCAGCTGAAGCAGCCTGACGCGATCAATAAGCAGCTGCGTAACTTTACCGTGGTCGTCGGGGAAAAAGATTCTGTGACCGGTAAAGACATTGCTGGTCTGAAAAGCGAGCTGGAAAAACAGCAGATTAAATTTGATTACCACCAGTATCCCGGCCTGAACCATGAAATGGACGTCTGGCGCCCGGCCTACGCCGAGTTTGTGCAAAAACTGTTTAAATAACCTTTAGGGGGCCTTCAGCCCCCGTTTTGTGCTTGTGAAGGACGACAAGATGAAAATGATTGTGACCGAAGATTATGAAGAGATGAGCCTGGTCGCCAGCCATCATGTTCTGGGCTATATCACGGTGCCGCGGCGGGTGAATCTGGCGGTGACGGCGGGGAGCACGCCAAAGCGGATGTATGAGCATTTGACCGCCGCCGTGAAAGGCAAAGCATTCTATGATCGGGTGCACTATTACAACTTCGATGAGATCCCTTTTCGCGACCAGTCGCGAGAAGGCGTCACGATATCTAATTTGCGCCAGCTGTTTTTTACCCCGGCGCAGATCAAAGAAGAGAACATTCACAAGCTGACGCTGGACAACGCCGCTCAGCACGATCGCCAGCTGGAAGAGGCTGGCGGTCTGGATCTGATGGTGCTGGGGCTGGGGGCCGACGGCCATTTTTGCGGCAACCTGCCGAATACCACCCGCTTTCATGATCAGACGGTCGAAGTGCCGATTCATGGGGAAATGATTGCTCTTATCGCTAACAGCGAGATGGGCGGGGATATCTCGGCAGTACCAAACAGCTATGTCACCATGGGGCCGAGAAGCGTGATGGCGGCGAAAAATTTATTGCTAATTGTCAGCGGTGCGGCAAAAGCGCACGCGTTAAAGCAAGTGGTGGAAGGTCCGGTCAGCGTGCAGGTGCCGGCTTCAGTGCTCAAATTGCACCCTTCACTGGTGATTATTGCCGATAAAGCGGCGGCGGCAGAATTGCAGCAATAAAAAGCCGCTAGTTCTATTCCCCGCTTACGCAGATGCATAGCGGGGGGGCATCGATGCCAACGTGCCGCTCACCAGGCCCTTAACGCGTGATATCCCAGCCGCGCGCCTGCCACAATGCCGGCAGCTCTGCCAGATCGGTAAAGGTCGTCACTTTGGGATGATCGATCGGCTGGTTGTGCGGATCGGCGCAGAAATAAAACACTTCCATGCCGGCGGCAATCCCCGACTGAGCGCCGGCGCTGGAGTCATCCACCAGAATACAGTTTTCGGCTTTTACCTGCATGGCCTCTGCCGCATGAAACATCAGCGCCGGGTCGGGCTTCCAGCGCTGAATATCGTAGCCGCTGTACAAGCGGTCAGTGAAATGGCGCAGCAGGCCGGTGCGTCCGAGCGAGTGCTGCATCTTACTGACCGGGCCATTGGAAACCACGCACATCGGGACGCTTACCGCATCCAGCAGCGCCTGGGCTCCGGGAATCACCTCCAGCTCGCTATCGAACAGGCGAGCGACCTCCGCCCGGTAAATCGGCTCCAGGGTGGCCTTTTGCAGATTAACGCCATACTCAGCGTTGATGGTGTCGATAATTTCGTACAGCTTCACACCTTTGAAGCGCTTAAAAATCTCGGCGAGGTCCAGCGTAATGCCGAATTCCTGAAACATGTGAACGTAGGCGCGGGAGCAAATCACCTCGCTGTCGACCAGCGTGCCGTCACAGTCAAAAAATACTGCTTCTGGTTGAGTCATAGCCTTTCCATATTAACAAGTTTAACGTTTTCGTAATGCTCAATGCCGCGACGCAATCGTTGCCGTATAAGCAAAATAAATGAAAAAAAATTACCATACAACCGCGCCTGGTGCCGTAATTTGGTATAGGATAGCCTCGAATTTTCCCTCCTTACGTTCGGAAACCGATAATGAGTCAACAACAAACCAGCCAGTCTTCTGGCCAGGGTCTGCTGGAGCGCGTATTTAAGCTGCGCGAGCACGGCACCACGGTGCGCACCGAAGCCATCGCCGGTTTCACCACGTTCCTGACGATGGTGTATATCGTTTTTGTTAACCCACAAATTCTTGGCGTAGCGGGCATGGATACCAGCGCCGTGTTTGTGACCACCTGTCTGATTGCCGCTTTCGGCAGTATCCTAATGGGTCTGTTCGCGAACCTGCCGGTCGCCCTGGCGCCGGCGATGGGCCTGAACGCCTTTTTCGCCTTTGTGGTGGTGCAGGCGATGGGGCTGCCGTGGCAGGTGGGCATGGGCGCCATCTTCTGGGGCGCCGTGGGCCTGCTGCTGCTGACCATCTTCCGCGTACGTTACTGGATGATCGCCAATATTCCGCTTAGCCTGCGTGTAGGTATCACCAGCGGTATCGGCCTGTTTATCGGCATGATGGGCCTGAAAAACGCCGGGGTGATTGTCGCCAATCCGGAAACGCTGGTCAGCATTGGTCATTTGACTTCCCACAGCGTACTGCTGGGCGTGCTGGGCTTCTTTATCATCGCGATTCTGGCGTCGCGCAACATTCACGCCGCGGTACTGGTCTCTATCGTTGTGACCACCCTGCTGGGCTGGATGCTGGGCGACGTGCATTACACCGGGATCGTCTCGGCGCCGCCGAGCGTGGCTTCGGTGATTGGTCAGGTCGATCTGGCGGGCTCCCTGAACCTGGGCCTGGCCGGCGTGATCTTCTCCTTTATGCTGGTCAACCTGTTTGACTCCTCCGGGACGCTGATTGGCGTGACGGATAAAGCGGGTCTCGCGGATGCCAACGGTAAATTCCCGCGCATGAAGCAAGCGCTGTTTGTCGATAGCGTCTCGTCGGTGGCGGGCTCCTTCATCGGTACCTCGTCGGTGACGGCCTATATCGAATCTTCTTCCGGCGTTTCCGTGGGCGGGCGTACCGGCCTGACCGCCGTTGTCGTTGGTATCCTGTTCCTGCTGGTTATTTTCCTCTCTCCGCTGGCGGGGATGGTTCCTGGCTATGCCGCCGCGGGCGCGCTGATATACGTTGGCGTGCTGATGACCTCCAGCCTCGCGCGCGTGAAGTGGAGCGACCTGACCGAGGCGGTGCCTGCGTTCATCACCGCAGTGATGATGCCGTTTAGCTTCTCGATCACCGAAGGTATCGCCCTGGGCTTTATCTCTTACTGCGTGATGAAGATCGGTACCGGCCGGCTGCGCGAGCTCAGCCCGTGTGTGATTATCGTTTCGCTGCTGTTCGTGCTGAAAATTGTCTTTATCGATGCACATTAATCCGCACGCATGATGAAAAAGCCCGGCATCGCTGCCGGGCTTTTTTTATGCTTTAACCCGCCGAATATAGTCGCCAAAGGCGGTCAGCTGGCCGCGCAGATGGTCCAGCGTGCTCTGATCGACCACTTCACCCGCCTGTGGATCGACTTTGTTCTGGATGACGCCGCCCATAAACTCCGGCTTGTTCATGACCATCGCATCGAGGAAGACCAGAATCTGCCGCAGATGATACTGGCAGCGAGCCCCGCCGATAGCGCCCATGGAGCTGGTCTGGATCAGTACCGGTTTGCCGGCCAGCGGCTGTTCCGGCAGACGTGAGAGCCAGTCGATGGCGTTTTTCAGGCCGCCAGGCACGGAATAGTTATATTCTGGAGTGACTATCACTACCCCATCCGCCTCGCGGATCTGTTGCGCAATCTCCTGCACGCGCTGCGGAAAACCTTCTTCCTCCTGCATATCAGCATCGTACAGCGGGATATCACCGATCGACGGCAGCGCGGAGATATCCATGCCCGCTGGCGCGATGCCGGGCAGGGTGCGCGCGACCATTCCATTAAACGACCCTTTACGCAGGCTGCCGAGTAACGTAACCACTTTCAAGGTATCTGACATGATTGCTCCTTTGGATCATGATGCCGGCAAGACCGGTCAATTGAGGGATAAGGTTTTTTCCATGGGTAAGCTGGTAAAGCGCATCAGGCGGGCTGACGGTTCGCGTGCGCGCTGCTGCGCATCAGCCAGGCTGCGCCAGTCACCTCCCTTAGCATCATATTCCCAGACCTTCAGCGAGCCGATGTTCGGGGTAGCGGCAATGGACCATACCAGCAGCGATTCGGCGTCACATACCGCTTCGATTGGCTGACTGCCGGCGGTGCGCAGGCGGCCAGAGCCGGGCAGCAGCTGCAGCTGCGTTGATGCTTCGCCGGTCAGCTTTAGCACGCTGCGGCGCAGCGCTACCAGCTGGCTGCGCGCTTCGTCCGGATCATGCTGTATGTTAATCCACAGATTCTCATTGTTGCTGAAATTGTGCCGGTCGGCGTCGTGGCTGCGGACAGTGCGCTGCAGTTCCATGTCGAGGCCACAATCCCCCTCGGTGGTGAGGGCAACACCAACGATATTGCCAGTATAAGCGATCGAAAAGCGGGGCAGTTGGCGATCGCTAAAAACCGGTCGGCCATTGGCTTCGTTGATGATTTCAGGCAGCTCGCTGATGCCGTAAAGCATAAACAGCAGCTCGGCAAGCAGCGAGCGCGACGCGCAAAAGCGAGCCTGGCGATATGTCGGGAGAAGACGTGCGGATTGATGACAGGCCGCTGACAAACGTGTCGATAGCGGCTCCCCGGTACTGAGTATCCCTCTTGCAAAATGCGTTGCCATACGTCGCTCCGTGAGTAATGGTCTGGATAAAACTGCGGGCGCTATTATCGCCTGGTATTAACAGGTTTTAATGCCGAAATCCCCCATTGAAAAGGGAATTTGTTTGAATTTTACAAATTCTTGCGCAAATAAGGTGCTATGGGCACGAAACAAGGCTTAAAGCGTACCGGAATAGAGCGCTTTCAGCGTATCTCTAAGCCAGACAAGCTTCGGGTTGTAGCTGTTGCGCTTATGCCATAGCAGGGTGAAGGGAACGCGCAGCTTTTCCAGATGCTGCGCCTCCAGGGGGAGCGGCCGGGAGACGAGCGGCAGCTGGTGCTGCTGATTATAGTGCTGACAGTAGCGCGGCGCGGTGGCCAGCATGGTGTGCTGCGGCTGAGCGGCCATAAAAAGTGATTGCTCAAACCCCGGCACGGTCAGCGCCACGTTACGCTTATACCCCAGCTCCTGCAGCACGTCGTCCAGGGCCCAGGTATCGCGTTGTTCCCAGCAGATAGTGATATGCGGATAGCGTAAGAATGCCGCCAGATCCCACTCTTCCCTGAGCGCCGGATGATCGGCGCGCAGCCAGACCTGCGGCAGGTCGGTGAACAGCACATCAAAATCGATATACCACGGCAGCAGGCTCAGCAGCTCACGCGACTGCGGATGGCTTTCGCGTCCGCAGAAGCCGATATCCACCTCACCGCGGATGATGGCGTCCAGGGAGTCGTAGTCCCAGTTGCGCAAACGAATCAATGCCTGCGGATAGCGCTGATAGATGCGCTGAGAGAGGGTGTTAAACAGGATCATCAGCAGCGGCGCTTCCGCCGCCAGTTCGAATTTGAGGCCGCTTGGCATGGTATGGTGCGGTTTATCGAGGATTTGGTTGCCCATCTGCATCCAGTCCGCCAGATCCTGCTCCATGCTGCTGACCAGCGGCGTGGGCGCCAGGCCCAGCGGGGTTTTCACAAACAGCGGATCGTCAAACCAGGCGCGCAGTTTGGCCAGCGACTTGCTCACCGCTGACGGCGAAACGTTCATCCGCTTCGCCGTACGGGTAACGCTGAGCTCCTGGGTCAGGAGCTGCAGGCAGAGGAGTAAATTAAGATCAAGACTCGACAGCGGCTTCTTCATCGTATTGCGCAACCCGCGGCGGGGTGACGACCAGTAACAAAACAAGGCTCACTATGCTACAGGCAATGAGTATCCCGATCAGCATATTCATTGCGCTGAGTCCGATGATGGCGGCGAGCCAAATCCACAGCGATGAACCGCACACCTGCGCGATGCCGAGGACCGAGCTGGCGACGCCCGCGCGCAGCGTGAACGGCCCCAGCGCCTGGCTCATCGCGACGCCGAACCCAACGGAGAAGCCGGCGCAAATCATGCCCAGCCCGATCAGGGTGACGGCCTGGCGAGTGGCGAGGCTCAGCGTCACGCCTGCCGCCAGAAACAGCACCTGTGAGGTCAGCATTAAGGTGCGGGGGTTAAACAGCGACAGGGCGAACGGCGTTGAGAAGGAGACCGCCATGCTGATCATCGCCATCAGAGCCATCGCCATTGAGTAAGTTCCCCGGTCGAACCCCATCTCTTCCATCATTAGTACCGGCGAGACGTTAACGTAGGTCAGGATCACCGTCACGCTGAGGGTGGTAATGAGTAAGCGGCTGAGGAAAAAGCGGTTCAACAGCGATTCGCCAGCGTCATGCTGCGGTGACGCTGCCTGCGGAGGCGCCGTCGGCCGCGTTTCACGCAGGATAAAGACCGACAGCACAGCGACCATGACGCCCATGCCGGTCATCGTGTAGAACAGGCTCTGCCACGGATATTTCAGCATAATCAGGTGGCCAAGCACCGGCGCCAGGACGGGGATAATGCAGGTGATGCCGTTGAGCAACGACAGCACCTTGGCGCGGCGACGGTCGTCCAGCGTATCGCGCAGGATAGCGAAAGCCACCACGTAGCAGCTGCCGGCGCCGATCCCCTGGATAAAGCGTCCGATGAGGAAGTGGCTGCTGGTATGCGCCTGGGCGCAGAGCAGGGAGGCGATAACAAAGATCGCTGCACCTACAATAGCGACAGGCTTACGCCCCGAGCGGTCGGCGATGCGGCCAGCAAACAGCATCGCGGAGGCCATACCGGCCAGATAGACCGAGAAGGCGATATGTAATTGCGCCTCGCTGGCCCCCAGGTCCTGAGCAATACGCGGCAGGCCGACCAGATACATATCGATGCCGGAGGGGTAGAGCAGAACCAGGGCAAAGCTGCAGAGAAGAAAGCGTGTCATGGGATCCTCGCGATGTGAATGGCGTTCAGCATAGTGAGGAACGCGCCGTAAGACGAGTTGCCATTTGGACAACGCTCTTTTCCTGGCAGGAAATGCGAGCTAACGACTGCGGGTTCGCCAGACGCGGGCCATCCCCTCGCTCTCCGGGCGAACGCTTTCGAAGCCGAACTTCGCGTACAGTTCCGGCACATCCGCCACCAGCGTAACGTAGGCGCCATCAAAGGCGTTAGCGTCCAGCCAGGCGACCAGCTTCTCCATCACCAGCCGGCCAAGGCCTTTTCCCTGGTGAGCCGGATCGACGGCGACGTCGACAATATCGAAATTAATCGCGCCGTCGCCGACGATGCGTCCCATCGCGATCGGCGTCTCCTGCCAGAGGATATGTACGCCATAACAGCTATGCGGCAGTCCGGCTCTGGCGCCTTCCAGGGGGCGCGGCGACATGCCGGCGGCTACCCGCAGGTGGCAAAACGCTTCGGCGGAGGGCACCTTCTCGATCACGGTATATTCAACGGTCATGTTTTAGTCTCGCGGCAGAGGGGGAGATAAAAGTAGAGAACGTTGCGTTGCAAAGGGCAAGAAAAAACCCGTATTAACGCGGCGTTAATACGGGTTAGTGAACGTTTACGGACTGGCGGTTACTTACCGATGCAGAAGCTGGAGAAGATGCGGCCCAGCAGATCGTCGGAAGTGAACTCCCCGGTGATCTCGCTCAGCGCCTGCTGCGCGAGGCGCAGCTCTTCCGCCAGCAGCTCGCCGGCCCAGGCGCCCAGCAGCTGGGCTTTGCCTTGCTGCAGATGGTTCGCCGCCTCTTCCAGGGCCTGCAGGTGACGGCGGCGGGCGAGGAAGCCGCCTTCCATATTGGTATCGAAGCCCATGCTCTGCTTGAGGTGGTTACGTAGCACCTCCACGCCGTCGCCGGTACGTGCCGACAGGCGAATAAGTGAGTGGCCATTTACTTCGCTGATACCGAGCGCTTCGCCGGTGACATCGGCTTTATTGCGCACCACGGTAATCGGCAATTTAGCGGGCAGGCGCTCGATAAAGTCTGGCCAGATCTCCGCCGGGTCAACGGCGCCGGTGGTGGTGCCATCGACCATAAACAGCACCCGATCGGCCTGGGCAATCTCCTGCCAGGCGCGCTCGATGCCGATACGTTCCACTTCGTCATTAGCATCGCGCAGGCCTGCGGTATCGATGATATGCAGCGGCATGCCGTCGATATGGATATGCTCGCGTAGCACGTCGCGGGTGGTACCGGCGATATCGGTGACGATCGCCGCTTCGCGGCCCGCCAGGGCGTTCAGCAGGCTTGATTTACCGGCATTTGGCCGCCCGGCGATCACCACTTTCATCCCTTCGCGCAGCAGGCTGCCCTGACGAGCTTCAGCGCGGACGGCGTCGAGATCGGCCATCACCTCGTTCAGCTGGGCTTCAATTTTGCCGTCGGAAAGGAAATCGATTTCTTCATCCGGGAAGTCAATGGCCGCTTCCACGTAGATGCGCAGGTGAGTGAGCGCTTCCACAAGATGATTCACCCGCGCGGAGAACGCCCCCTGCAGCGAATTCAGCGCCGAGCGCGCCGCCTGCTCTGAACTGGCGTCGATAAGGTCGGCGATGGCCTCTGCCTGCGCCAGATCGAGCTTGTCGTTGAGGAACGCGCGCTCGGAAAACTCACCCGGCCTGGCGATGCGCAGGCCCGGCAGGGTCAGAATACGTTTAAGCAGCAGGTCGAGAATGACCGGGCCGCCGTGGCCCTGCAGCTCAAGCACATCTTCCCCGGTAAAGGAGTTCGGCCCGGGGAACCACAGCGCAATCCCCTGATCCAGCGGGGTACCGTCAACGTCGTTGAACGGCAGGTAGTCGGCATAGCGCGGCTTCGGCAGCTTGCCCAGCACCGCCTGCGCGACGTCGCGCGCCTTAAGGCCGGAGATACGCAGGATGCCCACACCCCCGCGTCCCGGAGGGGTTGCCTGGGCGACGATAGTGTCGTTATGGCTCATGGTGACTCTCTATGTAGATGTAAAAAAGGCGGTCCATTGACCGCCTTCTCTGGCATTAACGCTACCGTAGATACTCGAAATAATTCAAGTTGCAGAAAGGCGGCAAGTTAGTGAGGCCCCAGGAGCTTACTGTAGTAAGTGACTGGGGCGAACTAATGAAGCCAACGCATCTGCGGCTTGAAGAATGAAGAGTATCAGGATTTCTTCTTCTCGCGGCTATGCAGGCCACGTTTCTCCAGACCACGGTAAATCAGCTGCTGCTGAATAATGGTGACCAGGTTGCTGACGATGTAGTACACCACCAGGCCAGACGGGAACCACAGGAAGAACACCGTGAAGATGACCGGCATAAAGGTCATGATCTTCTGCTGCATCGGGTCGGTCACGGTGGTCGGCGACATCTTCTGGATGAAGAACATGGTCGCGCCCATGATGATCGGCAGGATGTAGTACGGGTCCTGAGCAGACAGGTCGTGGATCCACAGGATAAACGGCGCATGACGCAGTTCAACCGAGGCGCTCAGCATGTAGTACAGCGCAAGGAAGATCGGCATCTGAATAATCAGCGGGAAGCAGCCGCCCAGCGGGTTTACTTTTTCCGCTTTATACAGCGCCATCATCTCCTGGCTTTGACGTTGTTTATCGTCGCCCAGACGCTCACGCATGGCCTGAATCTTCGGCTGCAGCATGCGCATCTTCGCCATGGAGGTGTACTGCGCTTTGGTCAGCGGGTACATGATGCCACGAACGATAAAGGTGATAACGATGATCGAGAAGCCCCAGTTGCCGAGGAAGCTGTGGATGAATTTCAGCAGCTTGAACAGCGGTTGGGAGATGAACCACAGCCAGCCGTAGTCGACGGTCAGATCCAGGTGCGGCGCAACGGCAGCCATTTTGTCCTGAATAGCCGGGCCGACCCGCAGCGTGCTCTGCAGTTTGTCGGTCTGGCCTGGCTGCACCAGTACCGGCTGCGATTTGTAGCCAATAGCGACAACGCCGTTGCCGAGGTTGGCGGTGTAGAAGTTATTCGTCCCGTTATTCCGCGGCACCCATGCGGTGGTGAAGTACTGCTGCAGCATGGCAACCCAACCGTTTTTGGTGCTGACGTTCAGGTTTTCGTTATCCAGAATGGTATCGAATTTATATTTCTCGTATTTCGAATCCGCAGTGGAGAACGCGGCGCCACGGAAAGTATGCATCGTGGACAGGCCTCCGGTCTGCGTATCGCGACTGGTCGGCAGCGCAGCGGTCTGCTTCAACTGACCGAAGGTCGAGACTTCCAGAGGCTTCTCGCTGGCATTCTGCACGCTGTAACCCACGTTCACCGCATAGCCACCGCGCTTCAGGGTGAAGGTTTTGGTGAAGACGTTGCCGGCTTTGTCAGTGTAGGTCAGCGGGATAACGAGCTCATCCTGGCCATCGGCCAACACAAACGCCTCTTTATCGACGTTGTACAGCGGACGCGGGCCGTTTGCCGGGTTATCCGGACCGTCACGGCCGGTTAAGCCGCTCTGCGCCTGGTAGACAAACTGCGGCGTGGTTTCCAGTAACTGGAACGGTTCGGTCGATTTCAGCGTTTTTGGATACGCCAGAAGCAGCGCCTGCTCAATATCGCCACCGTTGGTGTTGATAGTCAGCTCAAGCACGTCGGTTTTAACCGTAATCAGTTTCCCCTGGCCACTGGCCGGTACGCCCTGGTCGGCGGCGCTACCCGCTGCTGTGGTCGTAGTCTGCGTGGTCTGCTGCTGGGGCTGCGGATTTTTGTCCTGCTCCCAGGCTTGCCAGATCATGAAAGACACGAACAACAAAGCGATGATAAGAAGATTGCGTTGCGAATCCATCGTTAGTGTTCTCTGGTATCAAATGGTCCAGGCGGGACGGGATCGTCACCACCAGGGTGTAAAGGGTGGCATTTTAATACGCGTTTCATCGTCAACCAACTGCCTTTTATCACTCCAAACCTGCGTAAGGCCTCAATTCCGTATTGAGAACAGGTTGGGGTGAAACGACAATGCGGCCCGAGTAGCGGACTAATCAGGCGCTGATAAACTCGAATCAGGCCGATCAGGACCCGCGAGCCAGGCGACAATGGCGGCGCCATAATTTTTCCAACGCTTCCGAGAGAGCACGGTTATCGAGGTCGGCAACCCCTCTTTTCGCCACCACCACGAAATCCATTGGCGGGAGTTCATGTTGACGCAAACGAAAACTTTCACGCGTCAGACGTTTAATCCGATTGCGTTCATGTGCGCGTTTCACGTTTTTCTTGGCGACGGTGAGACCGATGCGGGGATGCCCCAGCGAATTCAGGCGGCCGAGGATGGTGATTTGCGGCGTGCCAGCCCGTTGTGGCTGCTGGAAGACGAAAGTGAAATGACTGGGAGTTAACAAGCGTAACTCCCTGGGAAATGCGAGCTTAACCACGCAGGGTTAGCTTTATTACTTGGAAACGGTCAGACGAGCGCGGCCTTTAGCACGACGACGTGCCAGAACCTGACGACCATTTTTAGTAGCCATACGAGCACGGAAGCCGTGAGAACGGTTGCGCTTCAGTACAGACGGTTGAAAAGTGCGTTTCATGGCGATTTCTACCTAAACTTGAATAAATTCACTGACTTTTGCGTAGACCCGAACGAACTTCGAACGACTTACGCCTCAGCGTGGGTGATTAAAGAGGCCGGATTGTAATAATTGTACACTCCGGAGTCAATTCTCTTTCCTTATTTCTCGCACCTCGTCGCACAAAAAATAAGCTGAGACGCGTGACGAAAACGGGCATTACGCGCCGGGTGGGGGATTATACGGCCTGGCCAGTAAAGCGCAAGGATCCGCAAGGATCTTTATTAGATCGTTTCCGCCCAAAAGCGGCATAGCTCATTAATTTTTCCAATATGCGGCGGAAATCGTGCTTCACTCCCCGCAGGATCGATTACACTTACCCGGTTTCGATCCTTCCTGTGGATAAATCGGGAAGAATCTGTTGAGAAACACAAGATCTCTTTCTCAGTTTAGGCTATGATCCCCGGTCCCGATCGCGATCCCCGGATCCGCAGCGGGTAATAACCGCAGATAGCGGTTCGCACGTCACCCCTTTTGTGCAGGGGCTTTTCGGCTAATGCAGGGTCTTGTCGACGTGTGCCAACAATCACGATTGTTTCAGTTTTTCTTTGATATCGATTTTATGTTCGAGTGGAGTCCGCCGTGTCACTTTCGCTTTGGCAGCAGTGTCTTGCCCGATTGCAGGATGAGTTACCAGCCACAGAATTCAGCATGTGGATCCGCCCATTGCAGGCGGAACTGAGCGATAACACGCTGGCACTGTATGCGCCAAACCGTTTTGTGCTCGACTGGGTAAGGGACAAATACCTCAATAATATCAATGGACTCCTCAATGATTTTTGCGGTGCGGACGCCCCGCAGCTGCGTTTTGAGGTGGGCGCTAAGCCCGCCAGCTCGCTGCAGAAAGGGGCGGTAAGCCCGGCTGCAGCGGCCATTCCGGCGGCGCAGGTGCAGACCGCGCGCGCGGCGCCGACGATCGTGCGCCCTGGCTGGGATAATGTCCCGGCGCCGGCGGAGCCGACCTACCGCTCTAACGTTAACGTGAAACACACGTTTGATAACTTCGTCGAAGGTAAATCTAACCAGCTGGCCCGCGCGGCGGCGCGTCAGGTGGCGGATAACCCGGGCGGCGCCTACAACCCCCTGTTCCTCTATGGCGGGACGGGTCTGGGTAAAACTCACCTGCTGCACGCGGTGGGGAACGGCATTGTGGCGCGTAAGCCGAACGCGAAAGTGGTCTATATGCACTCCGAGCGTTTCGTTCAGGACATGGTTAAAGCGCTGCAGAACAACGCCATCGAAGAGTTTAAGCGTTACTACCGCTCCGTTGACGCCCTGCTGATCGATGACATTCAGTTCTTTGCCAATAAAGAACGATCCCAGGAAGAGTTTTTCCACACCTTCAATGCGCTGCTGGAAGGTAATCAGCAGATCATCCTGACGTCGGATCGTTATCCAAAAGAGATCAACGGCGTTGAGGATCGTCTAAAATCCCGCTTCGGCTGGGGGCTGACGGTGGCGATCGAGCCGCCGGAGCTGGAAACCCGCGTCGCGATCCTGATGAAAAAAGCTGACGAGAACGACATCCGCCTGCCGGGCGAAGTGGCGTTCTTTATTGCCAAGCGTCTGCGCTCGAACGTGCGTGAGCTGGAGGGGGCGCTGAACCGCGTTATCGCCAACGCCAACTTCACCGGCCGGGCGATCACCATCGATTTCGTGCGCGAAGCGCTGCGCGATCTGCTGGCGCTGCAGGAAAAACTGGTCACCATCGACAATATTCAAAAGACGGTGGCGGAGTACTACAAGATTAAGGTAGCGGACCTGCTGTCCAAACGCCGCTCCCGTTCGGTGGCGCGTCCTCGCCAGATGGCGATGGCGCTGGCCAAAGAGCTGACCAACCACAGCCTGCCGGAAATCGGCGATGCGTTTGGCGGCCGAGACCATACCACCGTGCTGCACGCCTGCCGCAAGATTGAGCAGCTGCGTGAAGAAAGCCACGACATTAAAGAAGATTTTTCCAATTTAATCAGAACATTATCCTCGTGACGCTATGAAATTTACCGTAGAACGTGAACATTTATTAAAACCGCTGCAACAGGTGAGCGGTCCGTTAGGTGGTCGTCCGACGCTGCCCATTCTCGGTAACCTGCTGCTTCAGGTCGCGGACGGCGCGCTGTCGCTGACCGGTACCGATCTTGAAATGGAGATGGTGGCGCGCGTGGCGCTGGTTCAGCCGCACGAAGCGGGCGCAACGACCGTTCCGGCACGGAAATTCTTTGATATCTGCCGCGGCCTGCCGGAAGGCGCGGAGATCGCGGTTCAGTTGGAAGGCGATCGCATGCTGGTGCGTTCCGGCCGCAGCCGCTTCTCGCTGTCGACCCTGCCCGCCGCCGATTTCCCGAATCTGGATGACTGGCAGAGTGAAGTGGAGTTTACCCTGCCGCAGGCGACCATGAAGCGTCTGATCGAAGCCACCCAGTTCTCGATGGCGCACCAGGATGTTCGTTACTACTTAAACGGCATGCTGTTTGAAACCGAAGGCAGCGAACTGCGCACGGTGGCCACCGATGGTCACCGCCTGGCGGTCTGTTCGATGCCGCTGGAAGCGTCGCTGCCGAACCATTCGGTGATCGTGCCGCGTAAAGGGGTGATTGAGCTGATGCGGATGCTCGACGGCGGCGATACCCCGCTGCGCGTGCAGATTGGCAGCAACAATATCCGCGCCCACGTTGGCGATTTTATCTTCACCTCTAAGCTGGTTGATGGCCGTTTCCCGGATTATCGCCGCGTATTGCCGAAAAATCCGGATAAACACCTCGAAGCGGGCTGCGATATTCTGAAGCAGGCTTTTGCGCGCGCGGCGATTCTCTCCAACGAGAAATTCCGCGGCGTGCGGCTGTACGTTAGCGAAAACCAGCTGAAAATCACCGCCAATAACCCGGAACAGGAAGAAGCGGAAGAGATTCTGGATGTGACCTACGCCGGAACGGAGATGGAGATTGGCTTCAACGTTAGCTATGTGCTGGATGTGCTGAATGCGCTGAAGTGCGAGAATGTACGCATTCTGCTGACGGATTCGGTGTCGAGCGTGCAGATTGAGGATGCGGCCTCTCAATCCGCAGCCTACGTTGTCATGCCTATGCGATTGTAGAATCTGCAAAGGGGCTGGTTTACTTGCCATTTCGCCTTCCGGCAGTGCTCGACAAAACGCTATGCGTTTTGGACGTCTGTAAGACGGTCCGAAGGACGAGCGGAGCGAGCAAATGCTCACGTACTTCGTGTACGCTCCGCTTTCTGCGCGCTGGCGGTAGACGAACTGGCTGCGACACCCACGCCCCTTGAATGATGACGAGCTGATATGTCGCTATCCCGACTTCTAATCAAAGATTTCCGCAATATTGAACATGCGGATCTCGCTTTATCTCCCGGCTTTAACTTCCTGGTTGGCGCGAACGGCAGCGGCAAAACCAGCGTGCTGGAAGCTATCTACACGCTTGGCCACGGCCGGGCATTTCGCAGTTTGCAAATTGGCCGAGTGATCCGCCACGAGCAGGATGCGTTTGTTCTGCATGGCCGTCTGCAGGGTGAAGAGCGGGAAACCGCCATCGGCCTGACCAAAGACAAACAGGGCGACAGCAAGGTGCGTATCGACGGCACCGACGGCCACAAAGTGGCGGAGCTGGCGCACCTGATGCCGATGCAGCTGATTACGCCGGAGGGGTTTACTTTACTCAACGGCGGCCCCAAATACAGAAGAGCATTCCTTGACTGGGGATGCTTTCATAACGAAGCCGGATTCTTCACCGCCTGGAGCAATCTGAAGCGCCTGGTCAAGCAGCGCAACGCCGCGCTGCGTCAGGTCAGCCGCTATGCCCAGCTGCGGCCTTGGGATCTGGAATTAATCCCGCTGGCGGAGCAGATCAGCCGCTGGCGTGCCGAATACAGCGCCGCTATCGTCGAAGACATGGCGGATACCTGTCAGCAATTTTTACCGGAATTCACGCTCACCTTCTCTTTCCAGCGCGGCTGGGAAAAAGAGACCGACTACGCGGAGGTGCTGGAGCGGAATTTCGAGCGCGACAGAATGTTAACCTACACCGCCCACGGCCCGCATAAAGCGGATTTTCGCATTCGCGCCGACGGGGCGCCGGTGGAAGATACCTTGTCGCGCGGGCAGCTTAAGCTGCTGATGTGCGCCCTGCGTCTGGCGCAAGGAGAGTTCCTCACCCGCGTCAGCGGGCGGCGCTGCCTGTACCTGATAGATGATTTTGCCTCGGAACTTGATGATGCCCGCCGCGGTCTGTTATCCAGCCGCCTGAAAGCGACGCAGTCGCAGGTTTTCGTCAGCGCGATCAGCGCTGAACACGTTATGGACATGTCGGACAAAAATTCGAAGATGTTCCGCGTGGAAAAAGGTAAAATAACGGATTAACCCAAGATAAAATGAGCGAGAAACGTTGATGTCGAATTCTTATGACTCCTCCAGTATCAAAGTCCTGAAAGGGCTGGATGCGGTGCGTAAGCGCCCGGGTATGTATATCGGCGACACGGATGACGGCACCGGTCTGCACCACATGGTATTCGAGGTTGTGGATAACGCTATCGACGAAGCGCTCGCGGGTTACTGCAAAGATATCGTTGTCACCATCCACAGCGATAACTCCGTCTCCGTCCAGGATGACGGCCGCGGCATCCCGACCGGCATTCACCCGGAAGAGGGCGTCTCCGCAGCGGAAGTTATCATGACCGTCCTGCACGCTGGCGGTAAATTCGATGATAACTCCTATAAAGTTTCCGGCGGTCTGCACGGCGTAGGCGTCTCGGTGGTTAACGCCCTGTCGCAGAAGCTGGAGCTGGTTATCCAGCGCGATAACAAAGTTCACAAGCAGATGTACGAACACGGTGTGCCGCAGGCACCGCTGGCCGTGACTGGCGAAACCGACAAAACCGGCACCATGGTGCGTTTCTGGCCAAGCCTGGAAACCTTCACCAATGTCACCGAATTTGAATATGACATCCTGGCGAAACGCCTGCGCGAGCTGTCGTTCCTGAACTCCGGCGTCTCTATCCGCCTGCGCGATAAGCGCGACGGCAAAGAAGACCATTTCCACTACGAAGGCGGCATCAAGGCGTTCGTTGAGTATCTCAATAAGAACAAAACGCCGATCCACCCGAATATTTTCTATTTCTCCACCGAAAAAGACGGTATCGGCGTGGAAGTGGCCCTGCAGTGGAACGACGGCTTCCAGGAAAACATCTACTGCTTTACCAACAACATTCCGCAGCGTGACGGCGGTACTCACCTCGCCGGCTTCCGCGCGGCGATGACCCGTACCCTTAACGCCTATATGGACAAAGAGGGCTACAGCAAAAAAGCGAAAGTCAGCGCCACCGGCGACGATGCGCGTGAAGGCCTGATTGCCGTGGTATCCGTGAAGGTGCCGGATCCGAAATTCTCCTCGCAGACCAAAGACAAGCTGGTCTCCTCCGAGGTGAAATCGGCGGTGGAGCAGCAGATGAACGAACTGCTGAGCGAATACCTGCTGGAAAACCCATCCGATGCGAAAATCGTGGTCGGCAAAATTATTGACGCCGCGCGCGCCCGTGAGGCCGCACGTCGCGCTCGTGAGATGACTCGTCGTAAAGGCGCGCTGGATCTGGCAGGCCTGCCGGGTAAACTGGCGGATTGCCAGGAGCGCGACCCGGCGCTGTCCGAACTGTACCTGGTGGAAGGGGACTCCGCGGGCGGCTCTGCTAAACAGGGTCGTAACCGCAAGAACCAGGCGATCCTGCCGCTGAAGGGTAAAATCCTTAACGTTGAGAAAGCCCGCTTCGATAAAATGCTCTCTTCCCAGGAAGTGGCGACGCTGATCACCGCGCTGGGCTGCGGTATCGGTCGCGATGAGTACAATCCGGATAAACTGCGCTACCACAGCATCATCATCATGACCGATGCGGACGTCGACGGCTCGCACATTCGTACCCTGCTGTTGACCTTCTTCTATCGTCAGATGCCGGAGATCGTCGAGCGCGGCCACGTCTACATTGCCCAGCCGCCGCTGTACAAAGTGAAGAAAGGCAAGCAGGAACAGTACATTAAAGACGACGAAGCGATGGATCAGTATCAGATCTCCATCGCGCTCGACGGTGCGACCCTGCACACCAACGCCAATGCGCCGGCGCTGGCGGGCGAACCGCTGGAAAAACTGGTTGCCGAGTTCAATGCCACCCAGAAAATGATTGGCCGCATGGAGCGCCGCTTCCCGAAAGCGCTGCTGAAAGAGCTTATCTATCAGCCGACCCTGACCGAGGCCGACCTGGCGGACGAGCAGAAGGTGACCCGCTGGGTGAACACCCTGGTCTCCGAGCTGAACGAGAAAGAACAGCACGGCAGCCAGTGGAAATTCGATCTCCACGAGAACAAAGAACTGCAGCATTTTGAGCCGGTTATTCGCGTACGTACCCACGGCGTGGATACCGACTATCCGCTGGATAACGAGTTCATTATGGGGCCGGAATATCGTCGTATTTGTGCCCTGGGCGAGAAACTGCGCGGCCTGATGGAAGAAGATGCTTACATCGAGCGCGGCGAACGTCGTCAGCCGGTAGCCAGCTTCGAGCAGGCTCTGGACTGGCTGGTGAAAGAGTCCCGTCGCGGTCTCTCCATCCAGCGCTATAAAGGTCTGGGCGAGATGAACCCGGATCAGCTGTGGGAAACCACCATGGATCCGGACAGCCGTCGCATGTTGCGCGTGACCGTCAAGGATGCCATCGCTGCCGATCAGCTGTTCACCACCCTGATGGGCGATGCCGTTGAGCCGCGTCGCGCGTTTATCGAAGAGAATGCCCTGAAAGCGGCGAATATCGATATTTAAGCCGCATGTTTCCCGGTAACGAGTTTTACCGGGGCAACAGGATGTATAAGCCCGGTCGCATCGCGCGATCGGGCTTTTCTTTTGCCGCTAAAAGGGGAATCCGCTGCTGCGGTTCCATCCCCCTTTCTGGCCGACACTTTTACTGTTTTTTGAGCGGAATCGCGTTAGCATGAGGGGAGACTCATCTTACCCGGGGACCCTATGGCTATTAAACTGATTGCAATCGATATGGACGGCACGCTGCTGCTGCCCGACCATACCATCTCTCCAGCGGTGAAAGCCGCCATCGCCGCGGCGCGCGAGCGCGGTGTTAACGTAGTGCTGACCACCGGTCGCCCTTACGCTGGCGTCCACAGCTATCTGAAAGAGCTGCATATGGAGCAGCCGGGTGATTACTGCATTACCTACAATGGCGCGCTGGTGCAGAAGGCTGGTGACGGAAGCACCGTCGCGCAAACCGCGCTGAGCTATGACGACTATCGCTTCCTTGAGCAGCTCTCCCGCGAGGTCGGCTCCCACTTCCATGCGCTGGATCGCAATACGCTGTATACCGCGAACCGCGATATCAGCTACTACACCGTCCACGAATCCTATGTGGCAACCATTCCGCTGGTGTTCTGCGAAGCGGAGAAAATGGATCCTGAGATCCAGCTGCTGAAAGTGATGATGATTGATGAGCCGGCAATCCTCGACCAGGCCATCGCCCGTATTCCGGCGGAAGTGAAAGAGAAGTACACCGTGCTGAAAAGTGCGCCTTACTTCCTCGAAATACTGGATAAACGCGTCAATAAAGGCACTGGCGTGAAGTCGCTGGCCGATGCGCTGGGCATCAAGCCGGAAGAGATTATGGCGATTGGCGATCAGGAAAATGATATCGCGATGATTGAATTTGCCGGCGTCGGCGTGGCAATGGATAACGCCATTCCTGCGGTCAAAGAAGCGGCGAACTTCATCACCAAATCGAACCTTGAAGATGGCGTTGCCTTCGCCATTGAAAAATACGTTTTAGCGTAAACTTCTTTCCGGCCCGGCGTTCGCCGGGTCTGTCTTCTCTTTTTTCATGAACAGATGTTAATCCGCATTTAAATCCCTCAATCCTTGCAGGGGATTCTATAAGCTACCCGCCCTCTTTTTAGCAACTCAGAACTAACATCATACTTTTCATGAATATATACCACCGTTTGATGTTGGTTACGCTGCCATTCGCCTCTGTTCAGATTTGCGCGGCCGCGGAACCAACGGCGCCGCTCGAACCGGCGTATGCCTATCACGGCGCAGAGCCCGCGGATCTGCCGGCGCCAGAAAGTCGCCAGCCTGCGGCCGCAGCATCGTCCTCGCTACTCCCTTTGCTAGGCGATGAGGCCAGAAAGCGCGGCTACGTCCTGCCGCTGCCGTTTGGCGTCAGCATTAACTATATGGATATGCGGCAGAATATTAATGTCGACAGCATAAACTTCACCGGGCTGTCGCTGGATGGCCGCAATATCGATTGCAGTAAGGATCCTGTCTGCAAGCACGCCGTGAATAACATTTTCGCTAATGGGCCGGTCTCGCTGGATAACGCTTTCCAGATTGGCGTTGGTCATACGCGGGAAAGCAGCAAAACCGAGACGCTCAAGCTGGATGCCTGGCTGCTGCCGTTTATGAACGTTTATGGCCTGGTGGGGCACACCGAAGGGCATTCAATTTCGCAGATAGCTGTCGGCCTGAAGGGACCGAACGGTAAAGTGGTGCCCCTGCCGGGGATGCAGGATCTCGACTTTCGTCTCGATTTTAAAGGTACTACCTACGGGATGGGCACCACCCTGGTGGGCGGCGTCGGCAATTGGTTTACCGTGCTGGACGCCAACTACACGCAAACGCGCTTTGATATCCTCGACGGCAGCATCGATGCGCTTACCTTTTCGCCGCGCGTTGGCTATCGTTTCAGTACGCCATCGGTCGATGCGCTGCATCTCCCCGCCGGAAAGCTAAATCTGTGGGTTGGCAGCATGTATCAGGATGTGCAGCAGGAGTTTAAAGGCAGCCTCAGCGATCTCTCGATGCCGTCGCCGATGCTGCAGAATATGGTTAATCTGGCCAACCAGGACAATAACGGTCGCTTCGATGTGAAGCAGCATCTGCAGTCGCCATGGAACGTTCTGGTGGGCGCGCAATACGAGCTGACGCAGAATTTTAATATTACTACCGAGTTTGGCTTTGCCGAACGTAACAGTTTCTTTATTGCCGGCGAGTATCGCTTTTGAGCCGACTGTTTATCACTTTTCTGCTGCTGATGGCCTGCCCGACAGGCAGCCAGGCCGAGGCGCTCAGCCGCGAGAAAATCGACGGCTGGCTGCAGCATCTCGGCGCCAGCGATAAGTTCGACGCCAGCAAAGGCATCGACTGGGGCGTGATGCCCGGTCCGTTCTATACGCCGGAACTAGGGTTGGGCATTGGCACCGCTGTCGTCGGCCTGTATCGTCCCGACCCGCAGGATACCACCAGCCAGAACTCGACCCTGACGCTCAGCGGCTACGCCAGCTCTACCGGCGCCTTTGGCCTCAGCGTGAAAAACTACACCTTTTTCGATCGTGATCTGTGGCGCGTTTTTGTCGAAGGGTCGATAGCCAATACGCCCACTTATTATTGGGGGCAGGGTTTTCATGCCGGGGATAAAGACAATGAAAAAGAGAAGTATACCGCCCAGGTACTGACCCTGCGACCCACCCTTTATCGGCAGCTTATCGATCATGTTTATCTCGGGGCGGGATGGTCGCTGGCGGCGCAGAATGCCGATGAGATGGACCATGACGATCGGCCGAAGATAGAAAACACTCCACAGGGGCCGTCGGTATTCAGCTCCGGCGCCAGCATCGATATTAACTGGGACGATCGCGACTTTGTCCCTAACCCGCGCCGGGGTCAGTATGCCAACCTCCGCTATACCCACTATGCGCCCGGATTAGGTAGCGATACCCGCTTTGAGGAATTTCAGCTGCACTATAGCCATTATCATGCCCTGAGCGAGAAAAGCGTGCTCGCCTGGGAGGCCGATGGCGCCTTCACCCAGGGCGAGGTACCGTGGAGCATGATGCCGCTGCTCGGCAGCGATGAACGGATGCGCGGCTACTACCAGGGGCGCTACCGGGATAAAAACGTCGTCAGCGGCCAGCTGGAATACCGCCGGCAGCTCACCTGGCGGCACGGGATTGTCGCCTGGGCAGGAGCGGGAACCATGGGGCCCTCACTGTCGTCGCTGAATAATGGCCGCTGGCTGCCTTCGGCGGGCGTTGGCTACCGCTTTGAATTCAAACCTCGCGTTAATGTTCGCCTCGACTACGGTATCGGCAATGGCAGCAGCGGCTTTTACTTCCAGGTCGGCGAAGCGTTTTAACGCCTCCTCCCCTTAATTTTCTCTCTTATCGCCTCTTGCCAGGGCCGCTGCGCTTTAATTTTCATGAATTGTTCTTTTTGTGATCCAAATTGTAGTACAACACAATAATGTTGTACTACATTACGCTCATGTTGATAACGTACAGCATCACGTTAGTAGTACAAACATGAGGCGAAATTCAGCAGCGACGGTAAAGTAGAGCAGTACACATAGAGCACAAGGACTCTCCATGACTCTCAATAAGACCGATCGCATTGTGATCTCGCTGGGCAAACAGATCGTCAGCGGTAAATACGTCCCGGGTTCGGCGCTTCCGGCCGAAGCGGAACTCTGTGAGGAGTTTGAAACCTCGCGCAACATCATTCGTGAAGTGTTTCGTTCCCTGATGGCGAAGCGGCTGATTGAAATGAAGCGCTATCGCGGCGCGTTTGTCGCTCCCAGAAACCAGTGGAACTACCTCGACACCGAGGTGCTGCAGTGGGTACTGGAAAATGACTATGACCCGCGTCTTATCAGCGCGATGAGTGAAGTGCGCAACCTGGTTGAACCCGCCATTGCCCGTTGGGCGGCGGAACGCGCCACCTCAAGCGATCTGGCGGAAATCGAGTCGGCGCTCAATGACATGATCGCCAACAACCAAAACCGGGATGCCTTTAACGAAGCGGATATTCGCTACCACGAGGCGGTGCTGCAGTCAGTACATAACCCGGTTTTGCAGCAGCTTAGCGTGGCGATCAGTTCGCTGCAGCGGGCGGTATTTGAACGGACCTGGATGGGCGATGAAGGCAACATGCCGAAAACCCTCCAGGAACATAAAGCGCTATTTGACGCCATTCGGCATCAGGATAGCGACGCGGCGGAGCAGGCGGCGTTGACGATGATCGCCAGCTCGACACGAAGGCTTAAGGAAATCACATGACGGCTCGCTACATCGCAATAGATTGGGGATCGACGAATTTACGCGCCTGGCTTTATCAGGGCGAAGAATGCCTGGAAAGCAGGCAATCTGAAGCAGGCGTAACGCGCCTGAATGGTCGCTCTCCCGCTGCGGTGTTAGCGGAAATCACACAGCACTGGCGCGATGGCGCCACACCGGTGGTGATGGCAGGGATGGTCGGCAGCAACGTGGGCTGGAAAATCGCCCCTTATTTGCCGCTTCCTGCCGCTTTCTCGGATATTGGCCAGCAGTTAACTGCCGTTGGCGACAATATCTGGATAATTCCCGGCCTTTGCGTTTCCCGTGACGATAACCATAACGTCATGCGTGGGGAAGAAACGCAGCTGCTGGGCGCTCGCGCCTTAGCCCCTTCGTCTGTCTACGTGATGCCGGGAACCCACTGCAAGTGGGTACTGGCCGATCGCCGGCAAATTCACGATTTTCGTACCGTTTTGACCGGTGAATTGCATCATCTGTTGCTTCAGCACTCGCTGGTGGGCGCCGGCTTACCGCCGCAGGAAACGTCCGCTGCCGCATTCGCGGCAGGTCTGCAGCGCGGTATCAACAACCCCGCCGTCCTGCCGCAGCTGTTTGAAGTTCGCGCTTCGCACGTGCTGGGCGCGCTGCCTCGCGAGCAGGTTAGCGAATTTCTTTCCGGACTGCTGATTGGCGCTGAAGTTGCCACCCTCAGCGACACATTCGCCGGACAGCAGGCGATCAGTCTCGTCGCTGGGTCATCGTTAACATCCCGCTATCAGCAGGCATTCGCCGCCATTGGCCGCGAAGTCAGCGCGGTTGCGGGCGATACGGCATTTCAGACAGGAATAAGGAGCATCGCTTATGCAGTGGCAAACTAACCTTCCACTTATCGCTATCCTGCGCGGTATTACGCCAGACGAGGCGCTGGCTCACGTTGGCGCCGTTATCGACGCCGGTTTCGACGCGGTTGAAATCCCGCTGAACTCGCCGCAGTGGGAGAAAAGTATTCCGCAGGTCGTCGACGCTTACGGCGAGCAGGCGCTTATCGGCGCGGGCACGGTGCTGCAACCGGAGCAGGTCGACAGGCTGGCGGCCATGGGCTGTCGGCTGATTGTGACGCCAAACATTCAACCGGAAGTGATCCGGCGAGCGGTGGGTTACGGCATGACCGTGTGTCCAGGCTGCGCCACCGCCAGCGAAGCCTTTAGCGCGCTCGATGCCGGCGCGCAGGCGCTAAAAATCTTCCCGTCATCGGCTTTTGGCCCGGATTACATCAAAGCGTTGAAAGCCGTGCTGCCGCCCGAGGTTCCGGTCTTTGCCGTTGGCGGCGTGACGCCGGAAAACCTGGCGCAGTGGATTAATGCCGGCTGTGTTGGGGCAGGATTGGGTAGCGATCTCTATCGTGCCGGCCAGTCGGTTGAACGTACCGCGCAGCAGGCAGCCGCATTCGTAAAAGCGTATCGAGAGGCAGTGAAATGAAAATAACCAATATCACCACGTACCGTTTACCTCCGCGTTGGATGTTCCTGAAGATTGAAACCGATGAAGGCATCGTCGGCTGGGGCGAACCGGTGATTGAAGGGCGCGCCCGTACGGTGGAGGCAGCCGTTCATGAATTTGGCGATTACCTGATTGGTCAGGATCCGGCGCGGATTAATGACCTGTGGCAGGTAATGTACCGCGGCGGCTTTTATCGCGGCGGCCCGATTATGATGAGCGCTATCGCCGGTATTGATCAGGCGCTATGGGATATTAAAGGTAAGGTCCTGAATGCCCCGGTGTGGCAACTGATGGGCGGGCTGGTGCGCGACAAAATTAAAGCCTATAGCTGGGTGGGCGGCGACCGCCCCGCCGAAGTGATTGACGGGATTAAGAAGCTGCGCGGCATTGGTTTCGACACCTTTAAATTAAACGGCTGCGAAGAGATGGGTATAATTGATAATTCCCGCGCGGTTGATGCCGCGGTGAATACCGTGGCGCAAATCCGTGAAGCGTTTGGCAATGAAATTGAGTTTGGTCTCGATTTTCACGGCCGCGTTAGCGCGCCGATGGCTAAGGTATTAATTAAAGAGCTGGAGCCATATCGCCCATTATTTATTGAGGAGCCGGTATTAGCCGAGCAGGCGGAATATTATCCGCGGCTGGCGGCGCAAACCCATATTCCCATTGCCGCCGGCGAACGTATGTTTTCGCGCTTTGAATTTAAACGGGTCCTGGAAGCGGGCGGGGTGGCTATTTTACAACCCGATCTGTCGCACGCAGGCGGTATTACCGAATGCTATAAAATTGCCGGCATGGCGGAAGCCTATGACGTTGGGCTGGCGCCGCACTGTCCGCTGGGGCCGATCGCGCTGGCAGCCTGTCTGCACGTTGATTTCGTTTCGCATAACGCGGTCTTCCAGGAGCAGAGCATGGGGATCCATTACAACAAAGGCGCCGAACTGCTTGATTTTGTGAAAAACAAAGAAGATTTCAATATGGAAGGCGGCTTCTTTAAACCTCTGATGAAGCCGGGGCTGGGCGTGGAAATTGATGAGGCCCGCGTGATTGAGTTAAGTAAAAACGCGCCGGACTGGCGAAATCCGTTGTGGCGGTATGAGGATGGATCTGTCGCCGAATGGTAAATGCGCGTCATACTTCGCACTGGTGATGCGTTGGCTGCATTTTCTTACCCTGGTCACATACTATTGTATGCTCCCAGGGATGCGAAAATTTGCCGCCTTTCCCCAGCACGAATTATTTAGCGCATCGCAACATAGTTATTAATAAAAAACAAAAACACCCTCTGTAAATTACCGGGCATGGTGAGCGGCTTCGCTATGCCCAAAATCTGGAGACAGATTGCGATGGATATTTCAGTTACCGCTGTAAAAACCGGGCGTCGCCGTTATCTGACGCTCATCATGATCTTTATTACCGTGGTTATTTGTTATGTTGACCGTGCCAACCTCGCCGTCGCCTCGGCGCATATTCAGGAGGAGTTTGGTATTAGCAAAGCGGAAATGGGCTACGTATTTTCCGCCTTTGCCTGGCTGTATACCCTCTGCCAGATCCCTGGCGGTTGGTTCCTTGACCGCGTGGGATCCAGGCTTACCTACTTTATCGCTATATTTGGCTGGTCGGTGGCGACGTTGCTACAAGGCTTCGCCACCGGTTTAATGTCGCTTATCGGTTTACGCGCCATTACCGGCATCTTCGAAGCGCCAGCCTTCCCGACCAACAACCGCATGGTGACCAGCTGGTTCCCGGAGCACGAGCGCGCTTCCGCCGTCGGGTTTTATACCTCGGGGCAATTTGTTGGCCTGGCCTTCCTCACGCCGCTGCTGATCTGGATCCAGGAGCTATTGAGCTGGCACTGGGTATTTATCGTTACCGGCGGTATCGGCATTATCTGGTCGCTGATCTGGTTCAAGGTTTATCAACCGCCGCGCCTGACTAAAAGCATCAGTAAAGCCGAACTCGACTATATCCGCGACGGCGGCGGCCTGGTGGATGGCGATGCGCCGGTGAAGAAAGAGGCGCGTCAACCGTTATCGAAAGCGGACTGGAAGCTGGTTTTTCACCGCAAGCTGGTTGGCGTTTACCTTGGACAGTTCGCGGTAACCTCGACGCTGTGGTTCTTCCTGACCTGGTTTCCGAACTACTTAACCCAGGAAAAAGGCATCACCGCGCTGAAGGCCGGCTTTATGACCACGGTGCCCTTCCTCGCCGCGTTTTTTGGCGTCCTGCTGTCTGGTTGGCTGGCGGATAAGCTGGTGAAAAAAGGCTACTCGCTGGGCGTGGCGCGCAAAACGCCGATCATCTGTGGACTGTTGATCTCCACCTGCATCATGGGGGCAAACTACACCAACGACCCCATCTGGATCATGGCGCTGATGGCGCTGGCGTTCTTCGGTAACGGTTTTGCGTCTATCACCTGGTCGCTGGTCTCCTCCCTGGCGCCGATGCGCCTGATCGGCCTGACCGGCGGGGTGTTTAACTTTGTTGGCGGCCTGGGCGGCATCACCGTCCCGCTGGTGATTGGCTATCTGGCGCAGGATTACGGCTTTGGCCCGGCGCTGGTTTATATCTCCGTGGTGGCGTTAATAGGCGCGCTGTCTTATATCCTGCTGGTCGGCGATGTGAAACGTGTAGGCTAATTTTTTGCGATACGCTACCCTGATGCGTAAGTCTCGCATCAGGGTATCGTCATGAAACAAGTCACTTTTGCTCCCCGTCATCACCAGCTTACCAATATTAATACCTGGACTCCCGACAGCCAGTGGCTGGTATTCGACGTTCGTCCGTCCGGCGCATCGTTTACCGGCGAAACCATTGAGCGAGTGAACGTAAACAGCGGTACTGTGGAGACCATTTATCGTGCCACGCAGGGCGCGCACGTGGGCGTGGTAACCGTGCATCCAACCCAGGAGCGCTATGTGTTTATTCATGGCCCCGAGCGGCCGGATGCGCAGTGGCAGTATGATTTTCATCATCGCCGCGGGGTGGTGGCCTTTCAGGGGACTGTCGAGAATCTGGACGCCATGGACATTACCCCCCCCTACACGCCCGGCGCGCTGCGCGGCGGCAGCCACGTCCATGTCTATAGCCCCAACGGTCAGTTTGTCAGTTTTACCTACAACGATCACGTGCTGCACGAGCGCGATCCGGCGCTGGATCTGCGCAACGTCGGCGTGGCGGCGCCCTATGGACCCGTGACGCCGCAGGGACAGCATCCGCGCGAATATGGCGGCAGCCACTGGTGCGTGCTGGTAAGCCGCACGACGCCGGCACCCGCGCCGGGCAGCGATGAGATTAATCGCGCCTATGAGGAGGGCTGGGTCGGGAACCATACTCTGGCGTTTATTGGCGATACGCTGGCGGAAAATGGCGATAAAGTGCCTGAGCTGTTTATTGTCGATCTGCCGCAGGATGAAGCCGGCTGGAAGCAGCCTGGCGGGGCGCCGCTGGCCGGTACCGCAACCACAATGCCGGCGCCGCCGGCGGGCGTCAGCCAGCGTCGTTTGACCTTCACCCACCATCGCCGCTACCCGGGACTGGTGAACGTCCCGCGCCACTGGGTGCGCGCCAATCCCCAGGCGACGGCGATAGCCTTTCTGATGCGCGACGACGCCGGCGTAGTGCAGCTGTGGCTTATTTCCCCGCAGGGGGGCGAGCCGCGGCAGTTGACGCATCACGCGTCGGGTATCCAGTCGGCGTTTAACTGGCATCCGTCGGGAGAGTGGCTGGGTTTTGCGCTGGAGGATCGGATTGCCTGCTGCCATGCCGGTACGGGAGATATCACCTTTTTAACCGATACGCATGCGCATGCGCCCTCGGCGGACGCGATCGTCTTTTCGCCAGACGGTAAACAGATTGCCTGGATGGAGGAGGTGGACGGTTATCGTCAGCTGTGGGTTACGCAGACCGGACGATAACTTACTGGGCAGGCATCGGCGCTGGCGGGATCACCGAGTTGGTCGCCAGCGTAGCCTTCTCGCTCTTTTCGACCCGAGATTTGATTGAGCTGTCGGTGCGGAACATATCCCACGGCAGCAGCAGGGTATCCATGACGGCGGTGAACGGCATGTCCAGCGCCACCAGCGATTTCACACCCCAGTTGGTATCGCTGTCCCCCAGCGTTTGCGCACTGGATCGCGTGCCCGGATAGGTTCCCTCTTTGCCACCGGTATGTGACATTACGCTGGAGCAACCGCTCAGGCTTATTATCCCGCTGAACAGGACCAGCTTTAACAGTCGTCTGCTTTTCATTGTTCTTCCATTGTCGTTTCGGGCGTTGAGATAACCTTTCAGCGGTTATATCGGGCCATCCCGTGAATGCATAGTGTTATTGCGCCGCACTGTGGCGGGCATCGCACTTTGCTTTTTGTGCTCCTCCACCCAGTCTAAGCAATCATCGATAAACTGCAAAAAAAATTGCCCTCAATCCCTTGAAAAGCACGGGGAGAAACCCATTTTATAGGTGTAACCCACTGAGAATACGCCTGAGGGGTATTCCGGATTACCGCGGCCTGTCCACGATGGAAGGTCATTTGATTCTCGCTGATTTTCAGGAGCTATTTACTATGCGTAACTTCGATCTTTCCCCGCTATATCGTTCAGCCATTGGTTTCGACCGCCTGTTCAACCTGCTGGAAAACAATCAAAGCCAGAGCAACGGCGGCTACCCTCCGTATAACGTCGAGCTGGTAGACGAAAACCACTATCGCATCGCTATCGCGGTGGCTGGCTTTGCTGAAAGCGAGCTGGAGATCACTGCCCAGGACAATCTGCTGATCGTCAAAGGCGCCCACGCCGCCGAGCAGAAAGAGCGGACCTACCTGTATCAGGGGATCGCCGAGCGCAACTTCGAGCGCAAATTCCAGCTGGCGGAAAACATTCACGTCCGCGGCGCCAATCTGGTGAACGGCCTGCTGTATATCGATCTGGAACGGGTGATCCCGGAAGCGAACAAGCCGCGCCGCATCGAAATCAACTAATTGTCCGTTTCAGGCCGCGTGGCGGCCTGATGTAACAACCTGCTCGCCGTCAGGGAGCAGATGCGAATTTACAGAATTCGCAGGTATTCACTCGCTTCTTAGAAGGAGAAAACAGTATGCGTAACTACGATTTATCCCCCCTGCTGCGTCAATGGATCGGTTTTGACAAACTGGCCAGCGCCCTGCAAACCGCCGGTGAAAGCCAAAGCTTCCCGCCTTATAACATCGAAAAAAGCGACGATAACCACTACCGCATTACCCTTGCGCTGGCCGGTTTCCGTCAGGAAGATCTGGATATTCAACTGGAAGGCACCCGTCTGGTGGTGAAAGGCACGCCGCAGCAGCCGGAAAAAGAGACCACATGGCTGCACCAGGGGTTGGTGAGCCAGGCCTTCAGCCTGAGCTTCACCCTCGCCGACAACATGGAGGTCTCTGGCGCGACCTTCACCAATGGCCTGCTGCATATCGATCTGACCCGCAATGAGCCTGAGCAGATCGCCCCGCAGCGTATCGCCATCAGCGAACGACCGGCATTAAATAGTTAATTAAGCGAATAACTTATAAGGCCCCGATTTTCGGGGCTTTTTTGTGTGCGAGAGCACAATAAACTTCCTTGCTGCAACGGGTGTTTCAGTTTAAAAAACAATCATACTTTGGGACTCACTCAAACAAGGATACGTTATGAACGAACAGCAGCCATTTGAAGCGATTAGAAAGAGCGATGAGGCGGGGCGGGAGTATTGGTCTGCCCGCAACCTTGGTCCCCTGCTTGACTATAAAGAGTGGCGGAATTTTTATAAGGTCATTGCAAAAGCGATAATTTCATGTGAGGCGAGTGGTCATCCCTCGGCAGACCATTTTGTTGAAACCAACAAAATGGTCGAATTAGGTTCTGGCGCCAGCAGGAATCTTGAAGATTTCCACCTCTCACGCTACGCCTGCTATCTGGTAGTGCAAAATGGCGATCCGTCGAAACCGGTGATTGCTGCGGGGCAAACGTACTTTGCCTTGCAAACCCGGCGCCAGGAATTGCAAGATGATCAAATATTTAAGTCTCTACGAGAGGATGAAAAGTGACTGTTCCTGCACAATGAGCTCAAAGAGCATAATAAACATCTGGTTGAAACGGCCCAACGTGCTGGTGTTGAGACGACTCTTGATTTTGCTGTCTTTCAAAACCATGGTTATAAAGGTCTCTATGGTGGTCTTGACCAAAAAGCAATCCATGAGCGTAAGGGCCTAAAGAAAAGCCAAAAAATACTCGACTATATGGGATCGACTGAGCTCGCGGCCAACCTGTTTCGTGCTACCCAAACGGAAGAAAAACTACGTCGGGACGCGGTTGATTCGAAGCAACTCGCCAACAAAATGCATTATGACGTAGGGCAAAAAGTACGCCAGACTATTAAAGACCTGGGTGGCACTATGCCTGAAGCACTTCCTTCCCCGGAGAAAAGTATTCAGCAACTCACTATCGCAGCGAAAAATAAGAACGCGCCTGAATAGCGTATCTTACTCCATGATTATTGTGCGCCAGGCAGCATACAATCCGCCTGGCCGCGGTCATAATCCCTGTTAATAATAATGTTATTCACAGGGACGGTACCATGAGTGAGATAGCATTGACGGTCAGCGTGCTGGCGCTGGTGGCGGTGGTTGGGTTGTGGATCGGCAATGTCAAAATCCGCGGCGTTGGCTTTGGTATTGGCGGCGTGTTATTTGGCGGCATTATCGTCGGCCACTTTGTCGATCAGGCGGGCGTCGCCCTCAGCAGCCCGATGCTGCATTTTATTCAGGAATTCGGCTTGATCCTGTTCGTCTACACCATCGGTATTCAGGTGGGGCCGGGCTTTTTCGCCTCGCTGCGGGTCTCAGGCCTGCGGCTCAATCTGTTCGCTATCCTTATCGTTATCCTCGGCGGCCTGGTGACCGCGGTGCTGCATAAGCTGTTCAATATTCCTCTCCCGGTGGTGCTCGGTATCTTCTCCGGTGCGGTGACCAACACGCCGGCGCTGGGGGCCGGGCAGCAAATTCTGCGCGATCTCGGCGTACCGTTCGAGGTGGTCGATCAAATGGGGATGAGCTACGCGATGGCGTATCCGTTCGGCATCTGCGGCATTCTGCTGACCATGTGGCTGGTGCGTCTGTTCTTTCGCATCAATATCGAGAAAGAGGCCCAGCGGTTTGAGGAGAGCAGCGGCAACGGCCACGCTCATTTGCACACCATTAACGTGCGGGTGGAGAACCCCAACCTCAACCAGATGGCGATTCAGGATGTGCCGATGCTCAATAGCGACAACATCGTCTGTTCGCGGCTGAAGCGTGGCGAGCTGTTGATGGTGCCTGCGCCGGGCACCCTTATCCAGGCTGGCGACCTGCTGCACCTGGTGGGGCGACCTGAGGATTTGCACAATGCGCAGCTGGTGATAGGCCAGGAGGTGGCGACCTCGCTGTCGACGCGCGGCACCGATCTGAAAGTGGAGCGGGTGGTGGTCACTAACGAAAAAGTGCTGGGGAAGAAAATACGCGATCTGCACGTCAAACAGCGCTATGACGTAGTGATCTCCAGGCTTAACCGGGCAGGCGTCGAGCTGGTAGCCAGCAGCAGCGCCAGCCTGCAGTTTGGTGACATCCTCAACCTGGTCGGCCGTCCGGAGGCAATTGACGCCGTGGCCGCCGAACTGGGTAACGCTCAGCAGAAGCTGCAGCAGGTCCAGATGCTGCCGGTGTTTATCGGCATCGGACTCGGGGTACTGCTGGGATCTATCCCGTTGTTTATTCCCGGCTTCCCTGCCGCATTGAAGCTGGGACTGGCCGGTGGGCCGCTGATTATGGCGCTGATCCTTGGGCGTATCGGCAGTATCGGCAAGCTGTACTGGTTTATGCCGCCGAGCGCCAACCTGGCGCTGCGCGAGCTGGGGATCGTGCTGTTTCTGGCGGTGGTCGGGCTAAAATCGGGGGGTGACTTTGTCGCCACCCTGACCCAGGGCGATGGTCTGAGCTGGATCGCTTACGGCATTTTCATCACCGCCATCCCGCTGCTGACGGTGGGCATCCTCGCGCGCATGCTGGCGAAAATGAACTATCTGACGCTGTGCGGCATGCTGGCCGGCTCCATGACTGACCCGCCGGCGCTGGCCTTCGCCAACAACCTGCACGCCACCAGCGGCGCAGCGGCGCTCTCTTACGCCACCGTCTATCCGCTGGTGATGTTCCTGCGCATTATCACCCCGCAGCTACTCGCCGTGCTGTTCTGGGGGCTAAGCTAGCGGGCTTTGCGCCTGGACGCGGCGCAGGTGATAGTCCACCTGATACTCGCTGGCGTTGCGGAACATGACCGAATAGTTAAGAAACTCGCCGCTGTCGCTGTAGGAAAGGGAGGTAATACGCAGCAGCGGCGTCTGCTCCGGGACGTTCATTGAGCGCGCCAGCTGCTTGTCCGCCAGCACCGGCGTCAGCGTTTCATAGTTCCCGCTGATGATGATCCCGCACTCTTTCTCAATATAATCAAATTTCGACCCTTCCAGATGACTCAGCGACAGGTTGCGGAACAGCTTCACCGGCATATAGCTATCCTCCAGCATCAGCGGCTTGCCGTCGACGTAGCGCACCCGCCGTGAGAAGTAGATCCGTTCATCAATTTTAATCCGCAGCAGACTGGCGATGGCCGGCGGGGCGGGCATCACCTCGAAGGCCAGCACCTGACTCACCACCTCTTTACCCTGCTTGCGCAGCACTTCCGCCAGGCCGGTCAGATTGCTGGTTTCATGATGGACGTCTTTACGCGCCACGTAAGTTCCCGAGCCGTGGCGACGCACAACCAATCCCCAGTCCACCAGCAGATCGATGGCTTTGCGAATAGTCATGCGCGCCACTCCGAACTCCTCGGCCAGTTTTTTCTCTCCTGGTAGCGGGCTGCCGATGGCGAAGTCGGCGGAATTCAGCCGCAGCCGCAGGCGGTCAGCAATGGATTTGTAGATCACCAGTAGTCCTCTTGTGCAGGAAAAGGGGATGTCGCTTTGTGCTCTTTTTTCTAAAAAAGTAGGTTAATTACAATCAATTAAGACACATTCATTTAGTTAATTTCGCTGCCTGACTTATCGATGTCTAACTTTTGTTATCGAAGTAGACAACTTTGGCCAAATTAAAACCATGAATGGGATCACGAATCGCAACGGCGCGGCATGTTGTCGGACGGGCAAATTTTTATTCTCCAGTCAGGCCGGTAATCAAGAAAAAGAAGGCCACTCACCCTACGAGTTGTTACATGAGGATTTCCCAATGCTCAGTCAAATACAACGCTTTGGCGGCGCCATGTTTACCCCGGTTTTATTGTTCCCTTTTGCCGGGATTGTGGTTGGTATCGCCATCATGCTGCGCAACCCGATGTTCGTCGGCGAAGCGCTGACCGCACCCGACAGCCTGTTTGCCCAGATCGTTCACATCATTGAGGAGGGCGGCTGGACCGTCTTTCGTAATATGCCGCTGATTTTCGCCGTCGGTCTGCCGATCGGTCTGGCGAAACAGGCCCAGGGCCGGGCCTGTCTGGCGGTGCTGGTGAGCTTTCTCACCTGGAACTACTTTATCAACGCCATGGGGATGACCTGGGGCCACTTCTTCGGCGTCGATTTTTCCGCTGAACCCACGGCCGGCAGCGGCCTGACGATGATTGCCGGGATTAAAACCCTCGACACCAGCATTATCGGCGCCATCGTCATCTCCGGTCTGGTGACGGCCCTGCACAATCGCTATTTCGATAAACCCCTGCCGGTATTCCTCGGCATCTTTCAGGGTTCATCGTTTGTGGTCATTGTCGCCTTCCTCGCGATGATCCCTTGCGCCTGGCTGACCCTGCTCGGCTGGCCAAAGGTCCAGCTGGGTATTGAATCGCTGCAGGCCTTTCTGCGCTCAGCCGGGGCGCTTGGGGTGTGGGTTTACATCTTCCTTGAGCGCATCCTGATCCCCACCGGCCTGCACCACTTCGTCTATGGCCCGTTCATCTTTGGCCCGGCGGTGGTGGAGGGCGGACTGCAGGTCTACTGGGCAGAGCATCTGCAGGCGTTCAGTCAGAGTACGGAACCGCTGAAGACGCTGTTCCCGGAGGGCGGCTTTGCCCTGCACGGTAACTCGAAAGTGTTTGGTTCGGTGGGGATTGCGCTGGCGCTCTACTTCACTGCCGCGCCGGAAAACCGCGTCAAGGTCGCCGGCCTGCTGATCCCCGCCACCCTGACCGCGATGCTGGTCGGGATCACTGAGCCGCTGGAGTTCACCTTCCTCTTCATCTCGCCGCTGCTGTTCGCCGTTCACGCGGTGCTGGCGGCGACCATGGCGACGGTGATGTACATCTGCGGCGTGGTGGGCAACTTCGGCGGCGGCCTGCTCGATCAATTCTTGCCGCAAAACTGGATCCCAATGTTCCATCACCACGCTTCGATGATGTTCATTCAGATAGGCATCGGCCTCTGTTTCACCGCCCTCTACTTCGTAGTCTTCCGCACCCTGATCCTGCGTCTGAACCTGAAGACGCCTGGCCGGGAAGAGAGCGAAATCAAGCTCTACAGCAAGGCCGATTACCAGGCGGCACGAGGTAAAACCACGGCCGCCGCCGCGCCAGAGACCCGGCTGGGTCAGGCCGCTGGCTTCCTGCAGGCCCTCGGCGGCGCCGACAACATTGAAAGCATCAACAACTGCGCCACCCGACTGCGCATCGCGCTGGTCGATATGGCGAAAACGCAAAGTGACGACGTCTTTAAAGCGCTGGGCGCCCACGGGGTAGTACGCCGCGGCAACGGGATTCAGGTCATCGTCGGCCTGCACGTTCCCCAGGTGCGCGACCAGCTGGAAAACCTGATGAAAGATTCTCTTTCGACCGAACATACCACCATGACGGAGGCAGTATCATGAAAAAATTCTCAGTTGTTATCGCAGGCGGCGGCAGCACCTTCACCCCGGGCATTGTCCTGATGCTGCTGGCAAACCAGGATCGTTTTCCGCTGCGGTCGCTGAAATTTTATGACAACGACGGCGCGCGCCAGGAGACCATCGCCGAGGCGTGCAAAGTGATCCTCAAAGAGCAGGCGCCGGAGATTGAGTTCAGCTATACCACCGATCCGCAGGCGGCGTTTACCGATGTTGATTTTGTCATGGCGCATATCCGCGTCGGGAAATATCCGATGCGTGAACAAGATGAGAAAATCCCGCTACGCCACGGCGTGCTGGGCCAGGAGACCTGCGGACCGGGCGGGATCGCCTACGGTATGCGCTCTATCGGCGGCGTGCTGGAGCTGGTGGATTATATGGAAAAATATTCGCCGAACGCCTGGATGCTTAACTACTCCAACCCGGCGGCGATTGTGGCGGAAGCCACACGTCGTCTGCGGCCGAACGCCAAAATCCTCAACATCTGCGATATGCCGATCGGCATTGAAGGGCGGATGGCGCAGATTGTCGGCCTCAAAGACCGTAAACAGATGCGCGTGCGCTACTACGGCCTCAACCACTTCGGCTGGTGGACGTCGATTGAGGACCTCGACGGCAATGATTTGATGCCGAAACTGCGCGAATATGTGGCGAAATACGGCTATGTGCCGCCCTCGAACGATCCGCACACCGAGGCCAGCTGGAACGACACCTTTGCCAAAGCGAAAGATGTGCAGGCGCTGGATCCGCAGACCATGCCGAATACCTACCTGAAATATTATCTGTTCCCGGACTATGTGGTAGCCCACTCCAACCCGGAACGCACCCGCGCCAATGAGGTGATGGATCATCGGGAGAAAAACGTCTTCAGCGCCTGCCGGGCGATCATCGCCGCCGGGAAATCCACCGCCGGCGATCTGGAGATTGACGAGCATGCCTCCTATATCGTCGATCTGGCGACGGCTATCGCCTTTAACACGCAGGAAAGGATGCTGCTGATTGTGCCGAACAATGGCGCGATCCATAACTTTGACGCCGACGCGATGGTGGAGATCCCTTGTCTGGTAGGCCACAACGGACCGGAGCCGCTGACGGTCGGCGACATCCCGCATTTCCAGAAAGGGCTGATGAGCCAGCAGGTGGCAGTGGAAAAACTGGTGGTCGATGCCTGGGAACAGCGCTCGTACCACAAGCTGTGGCAGGCGATTACCCTGTCGAAAACCGTGCCGAGCGCCTCGGTGGCGAAAGCGATCCTCGACGACCTCATTGCCGCCAACAAAGATTACTGGCCTGAGCTGCATTAATCCCCGTTGTAATACCGGCGCCCTGCGGGGCGCCGGTTCTTCTCCCCGGTTCCTGATTTACGCTATGCTGAAGCCTGCAGCGCGATGAACAAGGAACTGTAATGAAAATCTCCCGCCTCGGCGAAGCGCCGGATTACCGCTTTTCGCTGGCTAACGAACGCACCTTTCTGGCATGGATCCGCACGGCGCTCGGTTTTCTCGCCGCCGGCGTCGGCCTTGACCAGTTAGCGCCGGACTTTGCCACGCCGCTGATCCGTGAAATTCTCGCCCTGCTGCTGTGTCTCTTTGCCGGCGGCATGGCCATCTATGGCTATCTGCGCTGGCTGAATAACGAGAAGGCGATGCGCCTCAAGCAGGACCTTCCCTATACCCGCACGCTGCTGGTGATTAGCATTCTGCTGCTGGCGGTGGTGGCCGCGGTGATGCTGCTGGTGGTGTATGGCGGATAAACGCCGGGCGCGGCGGGAAAGCGATCCCGGTCTTCAGCCAGAGCGCACCTCGCTGGCCTGGTTTCGCACCCTGTTGGGCTACGGCGCGCTGATGGCGCTGGCGATTAAGCACAGCTGGCACCGCGCCGGCCTGCCGTTCTGGCTGTCGATCGGCGTACTGGCGATTGTGGCGGTGATCCTCTGGGGCTATACCCGCCGTCGTCATCTGATGGATGTCGACGATAGCGATTTTTTACAGCCGCGGGCGGTTCGTGACAAATTTTTGATCGCACTCGCAGTACTTTCTCTGGCATTCCTGTTTGCTGTTACTCACCTTCAACCGATCGTTTTATTCATTAGGGATATGTCATGACAGGATGTCCGGCGAATTTGCCTCTCACTCATGCCCCCGGCCAGCAACATGACACTCCCTTTCAGGCTGTCGTGGTGGAGGCGCATCATTGCCATCAACCGCAGGCGTTCTATGCGCAGCTTCGTCAACAGGGGCTCACCGCTATCCATTTTATTCCGCAGCTGGCGGCCGGCGACGCCGCGCTTTGGGGAGAGTTTCTCTGCGCAGTCTTTCACCGCTGGGTGCGGGAAGATATTGGGCGCATCAATATTTTACTGTTTAGCGAGACGCTGAGCGCCTGGTGCGGCGAGACGCTGACCCAGCCAGGCGCGCCGGCGGCCAACAGCACCTGCTACGGCTGCCCGTGGCTGCGCCTGTGCCGCTGTGGCGAACAGGAAGACCCGCTGTGCGCGGGTTACCGGCAGTTCTACGATTTTAGCGGGCCCTATATGCGAGTGATGCGGGACCTGCGGCGACAGCAGCGGCCGCCAGAGGCGCTGATGCCGCTGCTGCGCTAAAGATTAGCGCCCCTTCGCCAGGTACTGCGCCATTTCCTCTTCCGGCACCATGCCGCCGCCGGTGGCCCACACCAGGTGGGTGGCCTGCTGCAGCTGTTGCTCACTCAGCCCCTGCAGCTGATGGTACGCTTTGCTGGCGCAGACCCGCTGCGCTCCGGCCATCCCGGCCAGCGCGGAGGGTTCAAGGCGGATATTTTCCGCTGCCGCCAGCCAGCCCAGCATGTCATACATCGTCTGGTCGTCAAGGGTATAGAACCCGTCGAGCAGGCGCTCCATTGCCCGGCCAACGAACCCGGACGCCCTGCCGACCGCCAGACCGTCGGCCGCGGTCAGGTTATCAATGCCTAAATCCTGCACCGCTATCTGGTCGTGGAGCCCGGTATAGACGCCGAGCAGCATGCATGGCGAATGGGTCGGTTCGGCGAACAGGCAGTGAACGTGGTCGCCGAAGGCCAGCTTCAGGCCAAATGCCACGCCGCCGGGGCCGCCGCCGACGCCGCACGGCAGATAGACGAACAGCGGATGATCGGCATCGACCACGCGTCCTGCTTGCGCGAACTGCGCTTTCAGGCGCTCGCCGGCTACGGCATAGCCGAGGAACAGCGTGCGCGAGTTTTCATCATCGATAAAAAAGCAGTTCGGGTCGGATTCCGCTGCCTTGCGCCCCTGTTCGACCGCCACGCCATAGTCCTCTTCATACTCAACCACCGTTACGCCGTGGCTGCGCAGTTTGGCTTTTTTCCACGCCCTGGCATCGGCGGACATATGCACCGTGACTTTAAAACCAATGCGCGCGCTCATGATGCCGATCGACATCCCAAGGTTGCCGGTGGAGCCGACGGCGATGCTGAACTGGCTAAAGAACTGTTTAAACTCCGGCGTCAGCAATTTGCGATAATCGTCTGCGGTCGTCAGCAGCCCGGCTTCCAGCGCCAGCTTTTCCGCATGGGTCAGCACTTCATAAATCCCACCGCGCGCTTTGATTGAGCCGGAGATCGGCAGATGGCTGTCTTTTTTCAGCAGCAGTTCGCCGCTAATTGGCTGGCCGAATTTTTGCTCAAGGCTGCGTTTCATTGCCGGAATGGCAACCACTTCTGATTCGATAATCCCGCCGCTCGCGGCGGTTTCCGGGAAGGCTGCCGCCAGATAGGGCGCGAAGCGCTGAAGGCGGGCATGGGCGTCTTGCACATCGTCGGCGGTCAGACCGACGTAAGGCAACCCCTCCGCCAGGGTGGTGGTTGCCGGGTTAAACCAGGTGGTTTCTTTCAGGGCGATCAGATCCTGCACAAGCGGGAAGGTCGCGGTTAAGGTGGTCAGGTCAGCGTGTTTCATCATACGTCTCTTTGCGCTCAGATAATGAAAGAAAGCAGGAAGGTGGCGGCCAGTGCAAGTAGCGACGCGATAAATGTCGCTGTCGTGTAGTACTTGAACGTTTCACTGAGGCTGGCGCCGCAGTACTGTTTTACCAGCCAGAACAGGGAATCGGTGACGATCGTGCAGCCAATGGCGCCGGAACCGATGGCAATGGCGATGATCTCCGGGCTTACGCCGGGATAAAGCGGCAGCATCGGGGCAACGATGGCGGTAGCGCCCATCATCGCCACGGTGGCGGAACCGACGGCGGCGTGAAGGATCAGGGCCACCAGCCAGGCCAGCAGAATCGGATGCATATGCAGATTCGAGAGGATCACCGCCAGGCTATCGGCCAGGCCGCTGGATTTCAAAATCGCGTTGAATGCGCCGCCGGCGCCGATAATCAGCAGGATGTTGGCGATGGACCCAAAGCCGTTTTCGGTATGAGTCAGCAGAACGCCCATCCCCATTTGCCGACGGATGCCGAGCATGTAATAGGCGACAAAGACGGCGATAAACATCGCGGTGATGGGGTTGCCGATAAATTCCAGCACTGTATACAGCGTGCCGCCTTTCGCCATATTCAGTTCAGCGACGGTTTTCACCAGCATCAGGCCAATCGGTAACAGCACGGTAAACAGCGTAGCGCCGAGCGACGGCAGCGTCGATTCTTCGCGAACGTCGAGGTTGGAAAACTCGGCTGGCACTGGTTTAAACGGCAGGCGGTTGCCGAGCAGCCTGAGGAACAGCGGGCCGCCGACCAGGGAGGCGATCAGACCGACCAGCAGGCCATAGACGATAACCGTCCCGATGTCAGCCCCCAGTTTATTCGCCACGAACAGCGCGGCCGGATGCGGCGGTACCACGCAGTGCACCGCCATCAGCGCGGTACACAGCGGAATAGCCAGTTTCAGCAGCGAAGTATTGGTTTTTTTGGCGATGGAGAATGCCAGCGGGATCAGCAGCACCACCCCGACTTCGACAAACAGGGTAATGCCGCAGATCAGGCCGACCAGCACCATAATCACATCCGCCGACAGCCAGCGGCAGCGCTGGAGCGTCAGGCCGATGCGCTCCGCCGCGCCGGAGACCTCCATCATCTTGCCGAGAATGGTGCCGAGACCGATCACCGCCGCCAGGAAGCCCAGCGTACCGCCGATCCCGCTCTCAATGGCGTTGACCATCTCCAGCGGGCCCATTCCCATCATCGCCCCGACGAAAAAGCTTGCCAGCAGCAGCGCCAGAAACGGATGAAACTTCAGTTTGACGATGGTTAATACAATTAACACGATGCTAATCAGCAATGTGCTCACAACCCAAATTTGCGATTCCATACCCCACCTCGCCGTAAGTAACGTGTGGTTATTGAACAGAAACTCGGCATGGGCTGACAAACGATATAAATGACCTTTCAGATGAGCCAGATTGAATCAAAAAGGTGATTTAGCTCTAAAAGTGACCTCTAAATATGCTATGGGTCAAATTAAATCATCCTTTAGCGGAAGTTCCGGCGTTATTTTTTTATCATCCAGACTCCCTTTTATCGCCAGGAGCGCAGAATGGATGTGCTAAAAACCTTAGGTACCCGGTTGCTGAACGGCTGGCAGCTCTCCAGGCTGTCGACGTTTGAGGTGGCGGCGCGGCACGAGTCGTTCGCCCTTGCCGCCGACGAGCTGGCGCTCACCCCAAGCGCCGTCAGTCACCGGATTAATCAGCTGGAAGAGGAGCTGGGGATCCAGCTCTTTGTCCGCTCGCACCGCAAAGTGGAGCTGACGCGTGAAGGGAAGCGCGTTTACTGGGCGCTGAAGGCGTCGCTGGATGGTCTCAATCAGGAGATTCTGGACATCAAAAACCAGGAGCTCTCCGGCAGTCTGACGGTCTACTCGCGGCCCTCTATCGCCCAGTGCTGGCTGGTGCCGGCGCTGGGGGATTTCAGTCGCCGCTACCCGGCCATCTCGCTGACCGTGCTGACCGGCAACGATAACGTCAACCTGCAGCGGGCGGGTATCGATCTGGCAATCTATTTTGATGACGCGCCGTCGTCGCAGCTAAGCCACCATTTTCTGATGGATGAGGCGATCGTGCCGGTATGTACGCCGTATTACGCCCGCCAGCTGCAGTTAACGTCAAATCCTGCCAGTCTGCGCCACTGTACGCTGCTTCACGATCGCCAGGCATGGAGCAATGATTCCGGCACCGATGAATGGTTCAGTTGGGCACAACAATTTGGGATTGAACTGCCGCAATCGTCGGGCATTGGCTTCGATCGTTCTGATTTAGCGGTGATTGCGGCGATGAATCATGTCGGGGTAGCGATGGGGCGTAAACGGCTGGTGCAGAAGCGGTTAGAGAGTGGGGAGTTGATCGCCCCGTTCGGCGATATGATGCTGAAATGCCATCAGCATTATTACGTGACGACCCTGCCGGGCCGCCAGTGGCCGAAAATCGACGCCTTTATCGAGTGGCTGCATAGCCTGACCTGAAAAAGAGCCGGGCTATCCCTCGGTGTTGTTAGGGAGGCCGGGTAAGGCGTGAGCCGCCACCCGGCAAAATGACGGCACTGCGCATGCGCGGGCCGGCAGACGACCAGTCCGGTAGCCCGGATAAGGCGTCAGCCGCCATCCGGGGAACGGCCGCCGCGCTTATACCGGCTGCTGATGGTGGGTAAAGCGCGAGGCCAGCGGCAGCCAGCATAGCAGAATCAACAGGCCCATCAGCATCATCAGCAGGCCGAGGCTGCCCTGACCGGTTTGCGGCATCATCGCCGACAGCCAGGCCAGCACGCCGGAGCCGATATTCTGCAAGCCACCCACCAGCGCCCCGGCGGTTCCGGCGAGGAACGGGAACGGCTCCATCGCGCCGCTGGTGGCCAGCGGGAACAACATCCCGGCGCCGAAGAAGAACAGCGCCGCAGGCACCAGCAGGGTCCAGACGGTCATGATGCCCAGCAGCCCTGGGATCCACATCATCAGACCCGCCAGCAGGCAGCAGATCACCGACTGCCACATCAGGGTCGGGAAACGCTTGTTGGGGCGGCCGGCAAACCACGCCCCGAAGAACGCCGCCGGGATCGGCAGAATAAACAGAATACTCACCGCCATGCTGCTCAGGCCGAGCACCGCGCCCATCAGCACCCCGGAGCAGGCTTCGAATACCGCAATCCCCGCCAGGCCGCCGATCAGCATCAGCAGATAGCAGTTAAAGGCGCCGGTGCCGAACAGCGTTTTGTAGCTGGCCAGAAGTTTGGTGCGCGGCGCCCCTTCCGGGCGCGTTTCCGGCATCCACTTCGCCATGCTGAAGGTCACCCCGGCGCACAGGACCAGCAGGAAAGCGTAGCAGGCGCGCCAGCTCCACAGGGTGTCGAGGATGCCGCCGAGCAGCGGGGCAATCAGCGGGCTGACCAGAATACCCATATTTAACAGGCTATTGGCATGACGCAGCTGAGCGCCTTCGTACAGGTCGCGGGGCAGGGTGCGCGCCATCACGCCGCCGACCCCGGTGCCCATCCCCTGCATGGCGCTGGCGGCGATCAGCACCGGCAGGCTATGGGTGGTAATAGCTACCAGCGTCGCCAGCATAAAAATCGACATCCCGACGAGGATCACCGGGCGGCGACCGACGCGGTCAGAGAGCGGGCCGTAGAACAGCTGTGAAATACCGTAGGTCAGCAGGTAGGCCGCCATCACGCTTTGTACCGCCCCTTCGCGGACGTTCAGCGCGACCGCCATGTCGGCGATGGCCGGAATATAAATGGTCTGCGCCATCTGGCCGACGGCCACCAGCAGTACCAGCATCAACAACAAATTGAAGTTCTTATGCCGTTTCATGTCGATGAATACTTTGTGAGTAAAGAGAAATGAAGAATATGTGACTACCACATCCCGTAAACGATGGAGGAATCTACCATATTAAAATGACAGAACAACTGCAAAGTGCCGATTGTTGAGGGAATTCCAGGCAGATTATGTAAACAGGAACGGCAACTAATGTTGCCATCTCAGGCTACGCCAGGCGCAGGAGGATCGCCCCGGCGGCAATCCCGCAGGCGGCCACGATGCGCAGCGGCATCAGTTGCTCTTTCAGGACGATAAAGGCGATCAGCGCGCCGAAGAGAATGGAGGTTTCACGCAGCGCGGCGACCACCGCCAGCGGGGCCTGGGTCATCGCCCATAGCGCCAGGCCGTAGGAGCCCATGGTGCCGATCCCGCCGAGGATGCCTTTTTTCCAGTGCTGACGTAAATAACGACTGGCCTCACGCCGTCGCGCCACCATCGCCCAGCACAGCAGGCAGAAGCCGTTCATAAAAAAGGTCCACAGGGTGTAGCCCAGCGCCGAGCCCGCCAGCCGGACGCCGGTGCCGTCCACCAGCGTATAACCGGCGATAAAGCAGGCGTTGATCAGCGCCAGCACGATGCCTTTGCGCGAGCTGGCGCGGCCGTTAAAGGCCATCGCCAGAATCGCCAGGCAGATGACGCCGATACCCAGCCAGGCCAGCGGCGACAGACGATCGCCGAGGAACAGCACGCTTATCGCCGCCACCAGCAGCGGCGCAGTGCCGCGCATCAGCGGATAGGTCTGGCTCATATCCGATACCTGGTAGGTCTTCGCCACCAGCACCGTATACACCACCTGTAACGCGCACGACGCCAGCAGATAGGGGGCGCTGACCAGCGCGGGCTGCGGGGCAAAGGGGAGCATCACCAGGGCGATCAGCGCGGCCGAGCCGCTGACGCCGATCGCCGCGTACATTTTATCGCCGCTGGCTTTGACGATAGCGTTCCAGCTGGCGTGCAGCAGGGCGGCGAACAGCAAAATGCAGAATACGGTGAGGGTCATCGCAGACAGGTTCAACAGTGAAGGTCACCGGAATGTAACACGCGCCCGCGCTGCCTGCCAGCGGGGGGTTAAAGCGAACAAAACAGGCGATGCGTCACCCGCGGTTCATCGTACACCGGGCGAAAACCAAGCCTTTCATAAAAGGGCCAGGCCTGCGCCGGGGCATGGGTGTTGAGAAAGTCGAACCAGGCGCTGGAGTGGGTGATAACCGAGACCAGCAGCTGCTGGCCGATGCCCCGGCGACGGTAGCGTTCGCTGATGTAGAGGTGGCGAATGCGCCCGGCCCGCGGCTGCGAACTGAAGGGATCGCTATTGATGCCGCATACCCCTACCAGCTGGTGGTTGACGAAGGCGCCCAGCAGCGTTTCGCCCGGCGCGTTAAAGCGGTTTTTGCCGCTCTGCCAGTTTTCCGCCAGGCGGCGCAGCATATTGAAATGCTGTTCAAGGCTTTCAATTCGTAGCGCCGCGAACCCCGGGGCATCCGGCGTCGTGGCGGCAATTAACAGGGGTGGCATAGCTTCCTCCATCAAGTCATCCCGGGACGCCCGGCGGGCGCCTGCAGGGGGGCGGTTTCCCGCCCCCCTCAGGTGCGACTTGAACCTGAATCAGCGGAACTGTTTCAGGACTGCATCAAGTAGTTGCAACACAGCAACCATGAGTTTCAGGATCAAAATAATAATATCCATTCCGCCCATACGCGCGTCTCCTGTGGTTAAGGAGCACAATAAGCTGACGTACCTTTCCGCTGCCCGTTGCCAGCTTATCCCTGCCTGTCGCCGGCGGCGTCTGCCCTGGCCGATAGTTCGTCCTTTCCATGAACGGCTTCCCGGCCCGCCGCCTGCAACGACAGGGGTGCGCAGCGCTGAGCCACGCGTTGCCGCGCGGGCCAGTGACTGCACGTTGTTGACGTAACACAGTGTGCTCTCTCGGGGTTAAGGCACTGACGGCACCACCCGTTTCAGCCAGGACTTCGTTGCGCCGGTCAAACTTGCGGCCCCCGAATGGCACAAAGTGAACACACCCAGTATAGATAAACACTGTATGGATGAACAGTATTTTTTGGACAAATCCGCCCCTCTCATCCATACTCTATGACAGAGAAAAACCGACCTTAAATTGCGCGAACTGCAGCGATCGCGTATACTTTTGGCGTTGACGTAATACAGTGTGCTTGCGGCTACCACCTGTAACCATGCTGATAAAAACCTCGCTCCGGCGGGGTTTTTTGTTTTCTGTCCTTTTGCGCCGAACTGTGATCTTTCGCGCAAATTTTCGTGGATGAAAATAAATCCATTGTGAAAACGTAAAACCTGTGTTTGTATAAATTCAGCTTATTTTTCGACACAACAGGTCCCTAATGAACGCAACCCTGATCGCTTCGACCCTACTAAAAACCGCGCCAGCCGCGGTGGTCGTCGTGTCTGTGGTGGTCGTCGTCGGCAATGCGCCGTAGGGTCCGGAACAACACGAATTCCAAACCCCGCCGGCGCAAACCGAGCGGGGTTTTTTGTTGGCGAGCCCCCCGGTAAAGTCGGCCCAGAAGAAAAGGACTGGAGCATGGCAAGTTCGGGCACCACATCAAACACAATGCGCTTTACCGGCGCGCAGCTGGTTGTTCATTTACTGGAGCGCCAGGGTATCACTATGGTCAGCGGCATTCCGGGCGGCTCCATCCTGCCTATCTACGATGCCTTAAGCCAGAGCACGCAGATCCGCCACATCCTGGCGCGCCACGAGCAGGGCGCGGGCTTTATCGCCCAGGGGATGGCGCGTACCGAAGGCAAGCCGGCGGTCTGTATGGCCTGCAGCGGCCCGGGGGCGACGAACCTGGTGACGGCGATCGCCGATGCCCGCCTGGATTCGATTCCGCTGGTCTGCATCACCGGCCAGGTACCGGCCTCGATGATCGGTACCGACGCCTTCCAGGAAGTGGACACCTACGGCATCTCTATCCCCATCACCAAACATAACTATCTGGTGCGCGACATTGCCGAGCTGCCGCAGGTGATCAGCGATGCCTTCCGTATTGCCCAGTCCGGGCGTCCCGGGCCGGTGTGGATAGACATTCCTAAGGACGTGCAGTCGGCGACCATTGAGCTGGAAGCGCTGCCTGAGCCTGGCGAGCGCGCCCCGGCACCGGCATTCGCGCCTGAAAGCGTGCGTGAAGCGGCGGCAATGATCAACGCGGCGAAACGCCCGGTACTGTATCTGGGCGGCGGGGTGATTAACGCGCCGCAGGCGATCCGTGAGCTGGCGGAAAAAGCCAACCTGCCGACCACCATGACCTTAATGGCGCTGGGCATGCTGCCGAAGGCGCACCCGCTGTCGCTGGGGATGCTGGGGATGCACGGCGCGCGCAGCACCAACTTCATTCTGCAGGAGGCGGATTTACTGATTGTTTTAGGCGCCCGTTTTGATGACCGGGCGATTGGCAAGACCGAGCAGTTCTGCCCGAACGCGAAGATTATCCACGTCGATATCGACCGCGCCGAACTGGGCAAAATTAAGCAACCGCACGTGGCGATTCAGGGCGATGTGGCGGAAGTCTTAGCCCAGCTGAACCCGCAGATTGAGGCGCAGCCGCGCGAGGAATGGCGCCAGCTGGTGGCCGACTTGCAGCGCGAATTCCCCTGCGCCATCCCGCAGGAAAGCGACCCGCTCTCCCATTACGGCCTGATTAACGCCGTGGCCGCCTGCGTGGATGATGAAGCGATCATCACTACCGACGTTGGCCAGCACCAGATGTGGACGGCGCAGGCCTACCCGCTCAATCGTCCGCGCCAGTGGCTGACCTCCGGCGGCCTCGGCACCATGGGCTTCGGCCTGCCGGCGGCGATCGGCGCGGCGCTGGCGAATCCGCAGCGCAAGGTTATCTGCTTCTCCGGCGACGGCAGCCTGATGATGAATATTCAGGAGATGGCCACCGCCGCCGAAAATCAGCTGGATGTAAAAATTATCCTGCTGAACAACGAAGCGCTGGGGCTGGTGCATCAGCAGCAGAGCCTGTTCTATCAGCAGGGCGTTTTTGCCGCCACCTATCCGGGGATGATTAACTTTATGCAGATTGCCGCCGGTTTTGGCCTGCAAACCTGTGATTTAAATAATGAAGTCGATCCGCAGGCGGCGCTGCAGGCGATTATCGACCGTCCGGGGCCGGCGCTGATCCACGTGCGCATCGACGCACAGCAGAAAGTGTATCCGATGGTACCGCCGGGTGCGGCCAATACTGAAATGGTGGGGGAATAAGCCATGCAAAAACAATGTGATAACGTCATTCTGGAACTCACCGTCCGCAACCATCCCGGCGTCATGACCCACGTGTGCGGGCTTTTTGCCCGTCGCGCGTTTAACGTCGAAGGCATTCTCTGTCTGCCAATTCAGGGCAGCGAACACAGCCGCATCTGGCTGCTGGTAAATGATGACCAGCGACTGGGGCAGATGATTAGCCAGATTGAAAAGCTGGAAGATGTCACCAAAGTGGCGCGTAACCAGTCCGATCCCACCATGTTTAACAAAATTGCGGTGTTCTTCGAATAGCGCTCAAGGCTTGAACAGCCACGCGCTTATCGCTAAGGTAAGCGCCTTTGCCGGATGACGCTGCGCTTATCCGGCCTACAGGCAGTGAATCCGTAGGCCGGATAAGGCGTTTACGCCGCCATCCTGCGTTTTCAGGCACCAGGACACACCATGACCACCATCGCCCTTATTGACGATCATTTGATTGTCCGCTCCGGCTTTGCTCAGCTGCTGGGGCTGGAAGCTGATTTTCAGGTTGTCGCCGAATTTGGTAGCGGCCGCGAGGCGCTGACGGGGCTACCGGGGCGCGGCGTGCAGGTCTGTATCTGCGATATCTCAATGCCGGATATTTCCGGGCTGGAGCTGCTCAGCCAGCTGCCGAAGGGGATGGCGACCATCATGCTGTCGGTACACGATAGCCCGGCGCTGATCGAGCAGGCGTTGAACGCCGGCGCGCGCGGCTTCCTGTCGAAACGCTGCAGCCCCGATGAACTTATCGCCGCGGTACGCACGGTGGCGGCGGGCGGTTGCTATCTCACGCCGGATATCGCCATGAAGCTGGCCGCCGGGCGCCAGGATCCGCTCACCAAACGCGAGCGTCAGGTGGCGGAAAAGCTGGCGCAGGGCATGGCGGTGAAAGAGATTGCCGCCGAGCTCGGTCTGTCGCCGAAAACCGTCCACGTACACCGCGCCAACCTGCTGGAAAAGCTGGGCGTCAGCAACGACGTTGAGCTGGCGCGCCGCATGTTCGATAGCTGGCAATGAAGGCCGTCGTCTCACGATTGCTGTCGGTCATCGGCTGCGCCTTTATCTTCGCGGCCGCCTGGTTCTGCCTGTGGAGCATCAGTCTGCATCTGGTGGAACGCGCGGATTTAGCGGTGCTGCTGTTTCCCTTTGGCCTGCGGCTGGGGTTAATGCTGCAATGCCCCCGCGGCTACTGGCCAGTGCTGCTGGGAACCGAGTGGCTGCTTATCTTATGGCTGGCGCAGGAGGTGGCGCTGGCGCACCCGATAATTTTGATGACCGGAAGCCTGCTGACTCTGCTGCCGGTGGCGTTGATCTCGCGCTACCGGCAGCAGCGCGACTGGCTGACGCTGCTGCGTCAGGGCGGGGCGTTAATGGCCGCCGCGCTGCTGCAATCGCTGCCGTGGCTGGCGGAGGGGGACGAGGGGCTTAACGCCCTGCTGTTGACGCTGACCGGCGGCCTGACGCTGGCGCCGACCTGCCTGGTTTTCTGGCACTATCTTACCAGCACCGTCTGGCGGCCGCTGGGGCCGGCGCTGGTGGCGCAGCCGGTTAACTGGCGCGGGCGGCATCTGATCTGGTATCTGCTGTTATTCACCATTAGCCTGTGGCTGCAGCTTGGCCTGCCCGCCGAGCTCTCCCGCTTTACCCCGTTTTGTCTGGCGCTGCCGATTATCGCCCTCGCCTGGCACTACGGCTGGCAGGGAGCGCTGATCGCCACCCTGATGAACGCTATCGCCTTGATTGCCAGCCAGACCTGGCACGATCACCCGGTCGATTTATTGCTTTCCCTGCTGGCACAGAGCCTCACCGGGCTGCTGTTGGGGGCGGGGATCCAGCGGCTACGCGAGCTGAATCAGTCATTACAAAGCGAGCTGGCGCGTAATCGTCGGCTGGCGGAACGCCTGCTGGAGACCGAAGAGAGCGTGCGGCGAGACGTCGCCCGCGAGCTCCATGATGATATCGGCCAGACCATCACCGCGATCCGCACCCAGGCCGGGATCGTACAGCGGCTGGCGCCGGACAACGCCAGCGTGCGCCAGAGCGGTCAGCTGATAGAACAGCTGTCGCTGGGAGTTTACGACTCGGTGCGTAGACTGCTAGGCCGTCTGCGTCCGCGTCAGCTCGACGACCTGCCGCTGGAGCAGGCGGTACGTTCGTTGATGCGCGAGATGGAGCTGGAGGACCGCGGCATTGTCAGCCATCTCGACTGGCGGATTAACGAGGCGGGACTGAGCGAGAACCAGCGCGTGACGCTGTTTCGCGTTTGCCAGGAGGGGCTGAATAATATCGTCAAGCACGCCAGCGCCAGCGCTGTCACTCTGCAGGGCTGGCAGCAGGATGAGCGACTAATGCTGGTGCTGGAAGATGACGGTTGCGGCCTGCCGCCGGGGTCGAATCTGCAGGGGTTCGGCCTGACCGGCATGCGCGAGCGCGTGACCGCCCTGGGCGGCACACTGACGATCTCCTGCACCCACGGTACCCGGGTGTGCGTCAATCTACCGCTGCGTTACGCCTGAGAGGATCGCCGATGTTCGCCTTTTTAAAAGCCCCGCCGGACGCTGCGCCGATTAGCGATAAACGCGAGCTTGATGCGCGTTATCGCTACTGGCGTCGCCATATCCTGTTGACCATCTGGCTGGGCTACGCGCTGTTCTATTTCACCCGCAAAAGCTTTAACGCCGCGGTCCCGGAAATTCTCGCCAGCAACGTCCTGACCCGCAGCGATATTGGCCTGCTGGCCACGCTGTTCTATATCACCTACGGACTGTCGAAATTTTTCTCCGGTATCGTCAGCGACCGCTCCGACGCCCGCTATTTTATGGGGCTTGGGCTTATCGCCACCGGGGTGGTGAATATTCTGTTCGGTTTTTCTTCCTCACTATGGGCTTTCGCGCTGCTGTGGGCGCTGAATGCCTTCTTCCAGGGCTGGGGCTCGCCGGTGTGCGCCCGACTGCTGACGGCCTGGTATTCGCGGACCGAGCGCGGCGGCTGGTGGGCGCTATGGAATACGGCGCATAACGTCGGCGGCGCGCTGATCCCGATGGTGGTGGGAGCGGCGGCGCTGCACTACGGCTGGCGTGCCGGGATGACCATCGCCGGCTGTCTGGCGATCCTCGCCGGACTGTATCTGTGCTGGCGGCTGCGCGATCGCCCGCAGGCGGTGGGGTTACCCGCCGTGGGCGACTGGCGTCACGATGCGCTGGAAATCGCCCAGCAGCAGGAAGGCGCTGGGATGTCTCGTAAAGCGATCCTGACCCGCTACGTGCTGGCCAATCCCTACATCTGGCTGCTGTCGTTGTGCTATGTGCTGGTGTACGTGGTGCGGGCGGCGATTAACGACTGGGGCAATCTGTATATGTCGGAGACGCTCGGCGTCGATCTGGTGACCGCTAACTCGGCGGTGACCATGTTTGAGCTGGGCGGTTTTATCGGCGCGCTGGTGGCGGGGTGGGGCTCGGATAAGCTGTTTAACGGCAACCGTGGGCCGATGAACCTGATTTTCGCCGCCGGAATTTTGCTGTCGGTTGGCGGCCTGTGGCTGATGCCGTTCGCCAGCTATGTCATGCAGGCGGCCTGCTTCTTCACTACCGGTTTCTTCGTTTTCGGCCCGCAGATGCTGATCGGCATGGCGGCGGCGGAATGTTCGCATAAAGAAGCCGCCGGGGCGGCAACCGGGTTTGTCGGCCTGTTCGCTTATCTTGGCGCCTCGCTTTCCGGCTGGCCGCTGGCGCAGGTGATGGATATCTGGCACTGGACCGGATTCTTCGTGGTGATTGCGATTGCCGCCGGCATTTCCGCGCTGCTGCTGCTGCCGTTTTTAAACGCGCAGGCGCCGCGTACCGCCAGCGAAGCGTGATGTAGCTCACCCTTTCGCCGCGAACGGGGCAAAACTAAGAAATTTTCCCGGTTTTACCTGGACGCCGTCTCAGGCCAGACGGCGCGCTGGTTTTTACAATGCCTGGTTATTACGCAGGCATAAAAAATCAGCTCAGGAGATACCCATGCTGGCCTTTCTGAATCAGGTGCGCAAGCCGACCCTGGATCTGCCGCTCGATGTGCGGCGCAAAATGTGGTTCAAACCTTTCATGCAGTCCTATCTGGTGGTTTTCATCGGCTACCTGACCATGTACTTGATCCGCAAGAACTTTAACATCGCGCAGAACGACATGATCTCCACCTACGGGCTGAGCATGACCCAGCTGGGGATGATTGGCCTGGGCTTCTCCATCACCTACGGCGTGGGCAAGACGCTGGTCTCTTATTATGCCGACGGCAAAAACACCAAGCAGTTCCTGCCGTTTATGCTGATCCTCTCCGCCATCTGTATGCTGGGCTTTAGCGCCAGCATGGGGGCTGGTTCTACCAGCCTGTTCCTGATGATTGCCTTCTATGCGCTGAGCGGTTTCTTCCAGAGCACCGGCGGCTCGTGCAGCTATTCCACCATCACCAAGTGGACGCCCAGACGCAAACGCGGCACTTTCCTCGGCTTCTGGAATATCTCCCACAACCTCGGCGGCGCGGGCGCGGCGGGCGTGGCGCTGTTTGGCGCCAACTATCTGTTCGACGGCCATGTGATCGGCATGTTTATCTTCCCGTCGATTATTGCGCTGATTGTTGGCTTTATCGGCCTGCGCTACGGTAGCGACTCTCCGGAATCCTACGGCCTCGGCACGGCGGAAGAGCTGTTTGGCGAAGCGATCAGCGAAGAGGACAAAGAGACCGAAGAAAATGCGATGACCAAGTGGCAGATCTTTGTTGAGTACGTGCTGAAAAACAAAGTGATCTGGCTGCTGTGCTTCTCCAACATCTTCCTCTACGTGGTGCGTATCGGTATCGATCAGTGGTCCACCGTGTACGCCTTCCAGGAGCTGAAGCTGTCGAAAGAGGTGGCGATTCAGGGCTTTACCCTGTTTGAGGTCGGCGCGCTGGTCGGCACGCTGCTGTGGGGCTGGCTGTCGGATCTGGCCAACGGCCGCCGCGCGCTGGTGGCCTGCATCGCGCTGGCGCTGATTATCGCCACCCTCGGGGTTTACCAACATGCCAGCAACCAGTACGTCTATCTGGCCTCGTTGTTTGCGCTGGGCTTCCTGGTGTTTGGTCCGCAGCTGTTGATCGGCGTCGCCGCCGTCGGTTTCGTACCGAAAAAAGCGATCGGCGCCGCCGATGGAATCAAGGGCACCTTCGCCTATCTGATCGGCGATAGCTTCGCCAAACTGGGTCTTGGGATGATCGCCGACGGCACCCCGGTCTTCGGCCTGACCGGCTGGGCCGGCACCTTTGCGGCGCTGGACGCCGCCGCCGTCGGCTGTATCTGCCTGATGGCCATCGTGGCTATCTTTGAAGAGCGTAAAATTCGCCGCGAGAAAAAGAACCGTATTTTGCAGACCGCCTGATTCACCAGGTATTTGGTAACCTTGCCCGGCCTTCGCGCCGGGCTTTTTTATTTCTTGCGCATTATGCCAGGTCCGACAGTCGACAGCAGGCAAATTCCCATTATGATAGTCAGGCTGCGATTGGATGAGAGGATGCATGATCTGGATAGGACTGGCCACCCTGATAGTGGTGTTTGTTGTGGGATTTCGGGTGCTTACCTCTGATTCACGCCGCGCGATCCGCCGCCTGAGCGAACGCCTCGGCATCACGCCTGTCCCGCTGGAATCGATGATCGATCAGCTGGGAAAAACCGCCGGTAATGAGTATTTGCGTTACCTGGAGCGGCCGAATGAAGCACATCTGCAGAACGCCGCCCAGGTGCTGCTCATCTGGCAGGTCGCGATTGTCGACGCCAGCGAAAAAAACCTGCATTACTGGTATCGCCTGATGCAAAAAGCGCGTTTAGCGGCGCCGATCACCGAGGCGCAGATCCGCCTGGCGCAAGGGTTTCTGCGCGAGCTGGATCCGGATATGAGCGATTTGCATAACCTTCAGCAGCGCTATAACGACCTGTTTCTCCCGGAAGACGGCGTGCACTGGCTGCACTGATCTCATAGTTATTCGGCCTGGGGTTCATCGCTTTTTGTGCCGGATGGCGGCTGCGCCTTATCCGGCCTACGGTTTCCGCACTCGTCACTTGCAGGCCGGATAAGCGTAAGCGCCATCCGGCAGGATAACTACAGTAGGATTTTCAGGCCGTGTTTTTGTACGACGCTAAGCAATTTTAATGACATTCCGCTTGGCCGCTTAGCGCCAGTCTCCCATTTTTGCACGGTAGACACGCTGGTATTCAGATAACGAGCGAACACGGGTTGGCTAACATTGAGTTGTTCACGTAGCGCTTTAATTTCAATGGGTTGAAGTGCGGCTACGCTACCGAGACATGATTCATCAAAATGGCGCATTGTTTCCTGTGGGATTGCGCCAACGCTGAATAGCCCCGACGCAGCGCTATGGATCGCTTCGAAAGCCGGGCTTTTGTATTTATTTTTTGCTGTCATCGCAAATCTCCACTAATTCTTTACTTTTAACTAAGGCCGTCGTTTTCTCTTCAGAGAGATTGGCATAGTGTTTTGCTAACTCACGAATCCCCATTAATTCGCGATGGTTGATATTGGCCATATCCTGTTTGGCATATAGAAAGGTATAAAACCAATACTCTGCGCTTTTTTGGTAAGGATGATTGCGCGATCGCGATTCTTGTTGAGTCGCTTTTTATAAACCCCTCCTCCTAAATCAACCACCTTGCCCTGAAGCGCAGATTGAATTGCCTGATAGAGCTCGTCGTCGGAAATGCCATGAGAGCTAGCCTCTCTGGCGAACCATTTGGTTTTGAAGATACGCATTGCTGACATCCTGTCGTTAAAAGTATAGCACATAGTGCTATATTAAATTCTCCTGAGATTTGTTAAAGCGATAGCAAGCAACGTTTTTTTAAACATACGAGCAGCTACGCATCCTCTTATGAAAAGCGATGAGAGTTGCGAAAACGTTAAATGCGTCACAAACAAAATGTTACACTGCGCAGCTTTCCGCCACTTTCTTCGCAGGTCACTCATGAGTCATTCAAATGAAACCAAACCCCATGCACGCGAGCTGGCGCGACCAAACTGGTCGGCGGTCTTCGCGGTTGCTTTCTGCGTTGCCTGCCTGATTACCGTCGAATTTCTACCGGTCAGTCTGCTGACGCCGATGGCGCTGGATTTAGGCATCTCCGAAGGGATGGCCGGGCAGTCGGTGACGACGACGGCATTCGTCGCGATGTTTTCCAGCCTGTTTATCACCACGGTGATAGGTAAAACCGATCGCCGCTACGTGGTTATCCTGTTTTCGCTGCTGCTGACCCTTTCCTGCCTGCTGGTATCTTTCGCTGATAGCTTCACCCTGCTACTACTGGGGCGCGCCTGTCTGGGCCTGGCGCTCGGCGGTTTCTGGGCGATGTCCGCATCGCTGACCATGCGGCTGGTGCCGATGCGCGTGGTGCCGAAAGCGCTATCGATTATTTTCGGCGCGGTATCGATCGCGCTGGTAATTGCTGCCCCATTGGGCAGTTTCCTTGGCGGGCTTATCGGCTGGCGCAACGTCTTTAACGGCGCGGCGGTGATGGGCGTGCTGTGTACGCTCTGGGTGCTGAAAGCGCTGCCGTCGCTGCCCGGTGAATCGGCTTCTCAGCAGCAAAATATGTTTGGTCTGCTGAAGCGTCCGGGGGTGATGGCCGGAATGTGCGCCATTTTCATGGCCTTTGCCGGACAGTTCGCCTTCTTTACCTATATTCGCCCGGTTTACATGACCCTCGCCGGTTTTGACGTCGACGGCCTGACGCTGGTGCTGCTGAGCTTTGGTATCGCCAGCTTTATCGGCACCTCGCTCTCCTCGGTGCTGCTCAAGCGTTCGGTAAAAGCGGCGCTGGCGATCGCGCCGCTGGTGCTGACCGCCTGCGCGGTGGCGCTGGTGCTGTGGGGAGAGAGCAAAATCATCGCCTCGACGGTGGCGATTATCTGGGGCTTCGCGTTTGCGCTGATCCCGGTGGGGTGGTCAACGTGGATCACCCGTTCCCTCTCCGATCAGGCGGAAAAAGCCGGGTCGATTCAGGTGGCGGTGATCCAGCTGGCCAACACCTGCGGCGCCGCGGTCGGCGGCATTGCGCTTGACCACTTAGGGCTGCTGTCGCCGCTGGTGTTGTCAGGGATATTGATGCTGTTTACCGGCCTGCTGGTGGCGGCCAAAGTGAAGGTGAATTCACCCGCTTAAGGCCGCTCGCCTTTTGCCAGCCGGGCATTGATGTCGGCAATCACTTCCGGCAGGTCCGCCAGGGTATCAACCACATAATGCGCCCCGGCGGCATACAGTTTGCCTGCCGCCCGCTCGCGGCGGGTGGCGATTTCCGCTTTCGACATCGCCTGGTACTCCTCCCAGGTTGCGCCGAATTCGTTACCGGACACCGCCAGCCCGACGCTCCACATCCCGGCATGTAACCCTTCGCTGATGCCCGGTGCGGCGTCGTCGACCTTCACGCAGTGGGCCACATCGTCTATGCCCAGGGTAATCACGTTCTGCAGCGCCATCCACGGGCCCGGACGACCGCCGGCGGCAAGGTCATCGGTGGCGACCCAGTGGTCCGGGGCGTAGCCCTGGGCGGCGGCGGCCGGTACCAGCTTTTCCATCACCGGACGCGGATAGCCCGAGCAGGAGCCGATCTTCAGGCCCTTGGCGCGCAGCGTGGCGATGGTGTCGACCACGCCGGCTATTGGTGCGGAAAAATCGACAACCTTAGCGATTTGCAGCGGCATAAACGCGGCGTAGATCGCATCGATATCGGCGGCAGTCATCGCGCGGCCGAATTTGGCCTGCCAGCGGCTATCGACAGCGGGGAGTTTGCCCAGCGCCTCAATGTGCTGCCATTTGCCAAGCCCCATCGGCACGCGGGCCTCTTCAAGGGTTATCTCAATATCGAAGGCCTGGCGGAAGGCCTCGACGAAAATTTGCGTCGGGGCGAAAGAGCCGAAGTCTACGGTGGTGCCTGCCCAGTCAAGGATCAGTGCGCTAATACGGTTCATGGCGGTTCCTTATTGTTTCCAGTACATGGCGTTGTCGATAGCCGCCAGCAGGGCGGTGATATCGGCGTCGTAGACTTCGCCAATGTTGCCGATGCGGAAGCAGTCGCTTTGCGATACTTTGCCCGGATAGATAACGAAGCCCTGATCTTTCAGCTTCTGGTAGAAGGTGTGAAAGCGATACTGCGGCGCATCCGGTGAATAAAAGGCGGTAATGATCGGCGAGTGCAGGCTATCGTCGAGCAGCGGCCGGAAGCCGAGCGCGCGCATCCCGGCGACCAGCCGGCGCTGATTGTTGCGGTAGCGCTGATAGCGGGCGCTAACGCCGCCCTCCTGCGCCAGCTCTTTCAGCGCCTGGGCAAAGGCCAGCACGGTATGGGTCGGCGAGGTGAAGCGCCACTTGCCGTGGTTGTCCTCCATGCAGCGCCACTGGGCGTACAGATCCAGCGACAGCGAGCGCGAACGGCCTTTGCAGGCGGCCAGCTCCGCTTCACGGGCAATCACGAAGGCAAAGCCCGGCACGCCCTGAATGCATTTGTTGGCGGAGCTTATCAGGTAATCAATATTCAGCGCGGCGATATCCAGTGGAATGCCGCCGAAGCTGCTCATCGCATCGACGATATAGCGTTTATCGTACCGTTTCGCCAGTTCGGCCACCTCTTCGATCGGATTCAGCATACCGGTGGTGGTTTCGCTGTGTACCATCGCGATATGGGTGATCGCCGGGTCGTTCTGCAGGATCTGTTCGATCGCGGCCGCGTCCGGACGGGAGACTTCGCCGCAGTCGTAAGGGTGGCAGACGATGCCCATCAGCTGCGCCATCTCAATCATACGCGCGCCATAGGCGCCATTGCTGACGATTAGCACTTTGCCCTGTTCGCCGATGACGCTGCCGAGCACCGCTTCGACCGCGTAGCTGCCGCTACCCTGCAGCAGCACTGCGGTATAACCGTCGGCCGGGGTAGCCAACTGCACCAGCTGCTGGCGAATGGTCTGTACCACGCCGAGATTGTAATCATCATCCCAGGTGCAGCTATCGAACAACATCGCCTCTTTCACCGTACGGGAGGTGGTTAACGGGCCGGGGGTCAGCAGCAGGTAATTTCGTGAAGTCATTTGTCTCACCATTTGGTCTATACCAGATTTATAGTTATCATGGAGACAAAGCCGGGAAAGGGTCAAAGGAAATGTGGCGCTGCAACAAAAAATTCATCTGGCTATGTATAATGAGCGCACGAAAAGTGGCAGTGAGTAAACATGAAATCACCCTCTGGCGAGATGCCGCAATACCTGATGATTAAGGCGCAGCTGCAGGCGCGTATTCAAAACGGCGCCCTCAAAAGCGGCGACAAGCTGCCTTCCGAGCGCGAGCTGTGCGCGCTGTTCAACACGACCCGTATTACGGTGCGTGAGAGCCTGGCGCAGCTGGAGGCCAGCGGCGTGATTTACCGCGCCGACCGCCGCGGCTGGTTTGTAACGCCGGAGCGTCTGTGGCTGGATCCGACGCAAAATACCAACTTCCACAAGCTGTGTCTCGAACAGGGGCGCGAACCGAAAACGGTGCTGCTTGATGGCCGCCTGGCTGCCGTGCCGCTGGATGTGATGGCGCCGCTGGCGCTGCAGCCCTTCGATCAGGTCTATTTGCTGACCCGGCTGCGCTATGCCGACGGCCGGCCGGTGTGCTACTGCGAAAACCACTGTCTGCCCGCGCGGGTGCCTGAGCTGCTGCGCCACGATCTCAACGGCAGTCTGACCGAGATTTATCAAACTCACTACGAACTGATCTATACCAGTATGCATCTGTCGTTTTATCCCACCTCAATGCCGCCGCAGGCCGCCGAGGCGCTGGGGGTGATGGAGGGGCGCCCGGCGCTGCTGTTGCGCAGGCTGAATTACGATCAGCACGGGCGTATTCTCGATTACGATATTGAATACTGGCGGCATGATAGCCTGCGGATCGAAGTCGATACCCATTGATTTTATTAGTTAAATTTTTTGATCTCCCCGGTGGCGCTAGCGCTTACCGGGGCTACGCATCCCGCTCGTTTTAACTCCTTCGACATACTTCTTTCATCGTTTTGTCATAAACCCTCGGTAGCGTGAAGCTAAATCTGGTCTACACCAGAATAACTAACTGCGATGAGGCTTACACGATGAAACTCTCCCGACTTGCTCTGCTGTCCCTGTTCGCGCTGACCAGCTCTCCGGTTTGGGCGGACGGCGTCGTCACGGTTTACTCCGCCGACGGCCTGCATGACGGCGATAACAGCTGGTATCAGAGCCAGTTCGCTGCCTTCACCAAAGCGACGGGCATCAAAGTGCAGTATGTGGAAGGCGGCTCCGGCGCGATCGTCGAGCGTCTGGCCAAGGAGCGCACCAATCCGCAGGCTGATGTGCTGGTCACGGTGCCGCCGTTTATCCAGCGCGCCGCGAAAGAGCAATTGCTGGCAACCTTTACCCCGCAGGGAAGCGCGCAGATCCCCGGCGCTAATGACCGTTACGCGCCGCTGGTGAACAACTATCTGACCTTCATCTATAACAGCCAGTTGCTGAAAACCGCGCCGGCCAGATGGCAGGATCTGCTGGATAGCCGCTTCAAGAACAAGTTGCAGTACTCCACGCCGGGTCAGGCGGGCGACGGTACCGCGGTGATGCTGCAGGCGTTCCATAGCCTCGGCGGTAAAGACGCCGGTTTTGCGTATCTGGGTAAGCTGCAGGCCAATAACGTTGGCCCATCGGCCTCGACCGGTAAGCTGACGGCGCTGGTCAACAAAGGCGAGCTGTACGTCGCCAACGGCGATCTGCAGATGAACCTGTCGCAGATGGCGCGTAACCCGAACGTTAAAATTTTCTGGCCGGCGGATGACAAAGGCGAGCGCAGCGCGCTGGCGCTGCCCTACACCATCGGGCTGGTACAGAACGGACCGAACAGCGAAAACGGCAAAAAGCTGATCAATTTCCTGCTGGATAAACCGGCGCAATCCAGCGTCAGCGCGCGCTCCTGGGGCCTGCCGGTACGCAGCGATGTAGCGCCGGATGATGCTAACTTTAAGGCGGCGAAAGCGGCGCTCGACGACGTGAAGAGCTGGGAGCCGAACTGGGATGATGTCGCGGTATCGCTGTCGGCTGACATTGCCCGCTGGCATAAAGTGACCGATAGCGAGTAAGCCTGATGTTGATGAAAACCACCGTCACTTCTTCCCCGTCGCTGGCGGGGACGTCCGGGATCACCCTGGACTCGCTGCGCGTTTCATACCACGGCAACGTGGTCTTAAAACCGCTGTCATTGACCATTGAGCCCGGTGAGGTGCTGGCGCTGATTGGCCTTCCGGTTCCGGGAAAACCACGGTGCTGCGGGCGATTGCCGGTTTTGTGCAACCGGCTGGCGGGCGGATCCTGATCGGCGATACGGACGTCACCCAGCTGCCGCCGTACAAACGCGGGCTGGCGATGGTGGTGCAGAACTACGTGCTGTTTCCGCATATGAAGGTGGAAGATAACGTCGCCTTCGGCCTGCGGGCGCAAAAGCAGCCCAGGGGGCTTATCGCCGAGCGGGTGACTGAAGCCTTAAAAATCGTCGGCATGGCGGATTACGCCACCCGCTACCCGCATCAGCTTTCCGGCGGCCAGCAGCAGCGCGTGGCGATAGCCCGCGCGATTGCCGTGCGTCCTCGGGTGCTGTTGCTTGATGAACCGCTGTCGGCGCTGGATGCGCAAATTCGCCATAACATGGTGGAAGAGATTGCCCGCCTGCATCGCGAACTACCGGAACTCACCATCCTCTACGTCACCCACGATCAGACCGAAGCGCTGACCCTGGCGGACAAAATCGGCATTATGAAAGACGGGTCGCTGATCGCCCACGGTGAAACGCACGAGCTGTACCACTATCCGCCGAACCGCTTTAGCGCCGAATTCCTCGGCCGCGCCAATATCCTGCAGGCGACGGCGCTGAAAGACAGCCCCGAGCCGGGGCTGGTTAGCGTGAGCTGTGGCGGCGGCCTGATTAACGCCTTCAGCCGTGGCGGCCTGCATGGCAACAACAAGCTGTTATGCATTCGCCCGCAGCACATGAGCCTGGCGCCGCGATCGGCAACTAGTAATCGTCTCAATGCTACCCTGACCTCGGTACATTGGCAGGGCGATCTGACGCATCTGCTGTGCGACGTCGCGGGCGAAGCGGTGCGGATTGTGATGACCCACGTGAACCCGCTGCCGCGCGCGGGGGGACAAGCTGGCGCTCTACTTCGAACCTGGCGATGCGGTTCTGATCGAGGTGCAATGATGGCGCAAACCCTCACGCTTGCGCGTCCGGCGCGAAACTTACGGCCTTACCTGTGGCTGGCATTGCCGCTGCTGGTGCTGGCGACGCTGTTTTTCTATCCGCTACTGTTGATCGCCGAACAGGCATTACGTGACGCCAGCGGCAACCTGAGCCTCGAGACTTTCTGGCAGGTGATTGACTCAAAACGCTTTATTGGCGCGCTGCTCAATACCTTACAGATTGCAGTGTTCGCTACCCTTGGCTGTCTGGTGCTCGGCAGCGTGCTGGCGCTGATTCTGGTGTTTATTCCGTTCCCCGGAAGCCAACTGGTGGGCCGGGTCATTGATACTTTTATTGCGCTGCCGACCTTTCTTATCACTCTCGCATTCACCTTTATTTACGGTTCGGCGGGGCTGCTCAACGGCACCCTGATGGCGCTGTTTGCTTTTGAACTGCCGCCGGTAGACTTCCTCTATTCGATTAACGGCGTGATTCTGGCGGAGATTACCGTCTTTACGCCGCTGGTGATGCGTCCGCTGATGGCGGGATTGCGGCAGATAGATAAGAGCCAGCTGGAAGCGGCGAGTATTCTCGGCGCTCATCCGTTACGGGTGATTACCCAGGTTATCTTCCCGGCAGCGCTCCCGGCGCTGATGGCGGGCGGCAGCCTGTGCCTGCTATTGACCACTAACGAGTTCGGGATCGTGCTGTTTATTGGCGCCAAAGGGGTCAATACCCTGCCGATGATGGTCTACAGCAAGGCGATTCTGGAGTCGGATTACAGCGTGGCCTGCATGATTGCGCTGATCAATATTCTGCTGTCGCTGGGGCTGTTTATGCTCTATCGGCTGGCGGCGGCGCGCACTGGCGTAAGGAGTTAACGATGTTGATTTGGTCGCGTAAAGGCCGCGCGGCGGCGGGCGCGCTGGCGGTGACGCTTTTTGCCGGCGTTTTCCTGCTGCCGCTGGCGGTGATTTTACTCTCCAGCCTGAGTAAACAATGGAATGGCCTGCTGCCCACCGGCTTTACCTTTGCCCACTTTGTTAACGCCTTTCGCGGCGCGGCGTGGGATTCGCTGTTTTCGAGCCTGATGGTGGGCTTCTGCGCCAGCCTGCTGGCGCTGCTGTGCGGGATGTGGGCGGCGCTGGCGCTGCGCCAGTATGGCGCGACGCTACAGAAATATCTTGGCCTGGCGTTTTATCTGCCCAGCGCCATCCCCTCGGTTTCCGTCGGGCTGGGCATTCTGGTGGCGTTTAGCCAGGGGCCGCTGCAGATGAACGGCACCTTCTTTATCGTTCTGGCGGCGCACTTCGTGCTGATCTCCGCCTTTACCTTCAGCAACGTAACGACCGGGCTGGCGCGTATTTCCGCTGATATTGAAAACGTCGCCTCCAGCCTGGGCGCTTCGCCGTGGTATCGCCTGCGCCATGTGACGCTGCCGCTGATGACGCCGTGGATGATCTCGGCGCTGGCGCTGAGCCTGTCGTTGTCGATGGGAGAGCTAGGGGCGACGGTGATGATCTATCCGCCGGGCTGGACGACGCTGCCGGTGACCATTTTCAGCCTCACCGATCGCGGCAATATCGCCGATGGCTCGGCGCTGACCATTGTGCTGGTGGGCGTCACGCTGCTGTTGATGATGAAGCTTGAGCGTATCGCCCGCCGATTAAGCCAGAGATAAAGAATTGATGACGCCACCAGGGCACGGGTCTGACTGCCCGGCGGCGCTGCGCTTGCCGGTCCTGG